>JAKAYU010000183.1 GCA_021809525.1 Pseudomonadota bacterium
CGGACCCTGGGAACCTTGCCCCGCATCCGGTGCAGCATGCGCGGGTGCGGCTCTGGGGTTCCGACCGCGTCGCAAAAGTTTCATGTGATATCAGATGCATGCATCAGTTAAATGGTAAATGGCATGAGACCACTCGCAGGCGCCCATGGGGAGTGTTCACGACAGCGCCAGGTGGACGGACTCTCGACGCTGCCGCGCGCAAACGTCCGCGAGGCCCTCGGGCATCTCGACGACCCGAGGATGAAGGCGGTGGACAGAGCACTCCTGCGGGTCGTTGGCGTTGTCTGACGCAGCGGTGAGCGGCGGCATACCGACCATCCGGTGCTGCGGGTTCCGAGAGCGAATCACGCAGGAGCGGATCGCGGGACACTGAACGACCCGGCCGTCTGCCGCTCGGGCTTCTCGAGCGCATCATGATCAAATCGAACCGGGCCTTGATCGGTCACGGGTCAAGGATAGGCGGGCCCCGATTGGCGCTCTCGCCGTGCGGACCGAGCCACGGCATGGAGGGCCAAAACCGGGCGAATTTCACGGTTTTTCAATGTGCTGGATGCGGTTGCGGGGGCGGCCGCGTTACTGTGGCGCGCACAACAAACCCCCAGGGTGGGATCCCGCAAAGCAATAACGCCATGACGACTGGGACACGCCTTCACAGGCCCGCGCTTAAGCGCGGGCAGGACACCCCGTGCGCCGATCCGCGCAGGCTGCCCTCGGCCTGAACCGGCCGGCCGATCCGCACCGCGCAGCCGACGCCATGTCTGCCCCCGAACCCCAATCGATCTCACCGTCCGAGACCGTCACGGGGCTGTCCACCGTCTCGACCACCATCGTGCGCGCCGAGCTCGGCTTCAGCGAGCAGGACAAACTGCATCCGCAGGTGCGCACGTTGCTGAAGGAGGCGGCGCTGCGCAGCGGCACCACGCTGCCCGACGTGAGTGTGCTGATGAAGCTGGTCAGCCAGCAGTTCGAGGCCATGGACGCCGAGCGGCGCGGCATCGTGCAGTCGATGCGCCTGATGGCGGACGAAGCCGCGGAGCTTGCCTACCAGGCCCGCGAGTCCGAGCTCACCGAGCGTGTGGCCCGAGCCGAGCGTGAGGTGTTCGAGCAGCTCACCGCCAACGTGCCGCTCGCCGAGGCGCTCTCCTCAGTGACGCATTTCATCGAATCGGTCGGCGTCGGCACGGTCGGGGCGATTTCCGTGCTGGCCGAGGACGGCCGCTCGTTCGCCTATCTGGTCGCGCCCAAGCTTCCGGCGAGGCTACGCGCGGCGCTCGAGCACAGCGCAATCGACATCCGCAACGGCTCGTGCGCCGCGGCCGTGTGCCTCGGCCGACAGGTGCTGGTGGCGGATGTAACGAAGGATCCGTTCTGGGAGCGGCATCGCGAGCAGATCCACAGCGCGGGCCTGAACGCCTCCTGGTCGAGCCCCATCAAGGACAACAACGGCCGGGTGCTCGGCTGCCTCGGCGTCTATCACGCGACCGCGGGGCTGCCGGGCCAGCGGGAGCTGCGCATCATCGCGCACGCCGCGCAGATCGCCGGCCTCGCCATCGCACGCCGGCTCGCCGAGGAGGCACTGCGCGCGAGCGAGGCCAAATACCGCGGGCTGTTCGAGAGCATCGTCGAGGGCGTCTATCAGAGCGGGCGTGACGGGCGGCTGAAGTCGGTGAACCCGGCGTTCGTGGCCATTCTCGGCTACGACAGCGCCGAGCAGCTCTACGCCATGCGCGATGTGTCCGCTCTCTACTGGAATCCCGAGGACCGCGCCGAGTTCATCCGCCAGGTCGAGACCCAGGGCGAGATCCGCAACGCCGAGTTCGTGCTGCGCCGGCGCGACGGGCAGCCGGTGGTGGTGTTCGAGAACGCCCGCGCGGTGCGGGACGCCAATGGGCGGATCATCAGCTACGAGGGCGCGATCACCGACATCACCGAGCGCAAGCGCGCCGAGCAGCAGGTGTTCGCCGAGAAGGAGCGCGCCCAGGTCACGCTGCAGTCGATCGGCGATGCGGTGATCAGCACCGATGCCGACGGCAAGATCGAGTACATCAACCCGGTGGCCGAGAACCTCACCGCGTGGCGGCTCGATGAGGCGCGCGGCCGGCCGATCGGCGAGGTGCTCTCGCTGATCGATGAGCTCACCCGCGACCCGATCGACAATCCGCTGCTGTGCGTGCTCGGCCAGGCCCGCCGCAATGCCGCCACCGAGCACGCGGTGCTCGTGACGCGCGCCGGCCACGAAGTGGCCATCCAGGAGACCGCCGCGCCCATCTGCGACCGTGCGGGCCGAGTCATCGGCGCGGTCATGGTGTTCCATGACGTGACGCGTGAGCGGCGGCTGAAGCGCGCGCTCTCGTATCAGGCGAGCCATGATGCGCTCACCGGCCTGATCAACCGCCGGGAATTCGACAACCGCCTGCACGCGGCGGTGCTCACCGCGCAGCGCGGGGAGGGCGCGCACGCGCTGCTCTACATCGATCTCGATCAGTTCAAGGTGGTCAACGACACCTGCGGCCACCAGGCCGGCGACCGGCTGCTGCGCGATATCACCGGACTGCTGCAGTCGCGCGTGCGCGCCGCGGATACCATCGCTCGTCTAGGCGGCGATGAGTTCGGCGTGCTGCTCGAGAACTGCACCGTCGAGCAGTCCACGCGCATCGCCGAGGGCGTGCGCCAGGCGATCCGCGACTATCGCTTCACCTGGGGTGCGACCACGCTCTCGGTGGGCGCGAGCGTCGGGGTCGTGCAGATCAGCTCCGACACCGAGAGCGTCGCGAACCTGATGAGCGCGGCCGACATCGCCTGCTACGCGGCCAAGGACGAGGGCCGTAACCGCATTCATCTGTACGAGGCGGACGGACTGAGTCACCCGCGCCACCGCGAGATGCACTGGGTGGCCCGCGTGACGCGCGCGGTGGAGGAGAACCGGCTGGAGCTGTACTACCAGCCCATCCGGCCGGTCAGGCAGCGCGCGGCGGCCTCGTTCAACGAGCTGCTGGTGCGGCTGCGCGACGATGACGGCCGGCTCGTGCCGCCCGGGGAGTTCATCCCGGCGGCCGAGCGTTACAACATCATGTCGGTGATCGACCGCTGGGTCGTGACGCGCGCGATCGAATTCCTCACCGGGTGGCGCGCGAGCGGCAAGCCACTGCCGCTGCTCGCGATCAATCTCTCCGGCACCTCGCTCAACGAGCAATCGTTTATCGACTTCGTGATGCATAGCGTGGAGGAGTCCGAGCTCGCCACTGCGCTGTGCTTCGAGATCACCGAGACCGCCGCGGTCACCAACCTCTCGAACGTCGCGTTCGTGATGCGCGAGCTCAAGACCCGCGGCTGCAAGTTCTCGCTGGATGACTTCGGCACGGGCCTCTCCTCGTTCATGTATCTCAAGAGCCTGCCGGTGGACTTCCTCAAGATCGACGGGCAGTTCGTGCGCCGCATCGCCGACGATCCGGTCGATCGGAGCATGGTCGAGGCGGTGTGCAAGGTCGGGCGCACGCTCGGCATCGAGACCGTGGCCGAGTGCGTGGAGGTGCAGCCGGTGCTCGATGAACTCGGCCGCATCGGCGTCGATTATGCCCAGGGCTTCTTTGTCGCCAATCCCCTGCCGATCGCGCAGCTGCAGCCGTGAACAGATGCCGCCCAGCCTGCTTGCGGTACCGCACATTTCGTATGGTGCGCGTAGGGACCGTATGGTTAGATTGGCGCGCATTGATAGAACAATTCGTCAGGTTCGCAAGGAGTGGGTGGTGAGGTCAGGTTCACTGCTGTAACTTCGCTTGCCCCCGGGCGCCGCGCATCCGCGTGCTGTGCTTTTAACAGATTGATGAAAGGTAACGTTGCGCATAACGTGAAAAAGAGGATCAATATTCTCGCTTGGATGAATGGCGGCGGCCTCAGTCGCGATGTCGACGTGTTGCGGGCGGCGCTCGCGCAGCTGGGCTTCACGGTCTTTCTGAACCGAGAGCTCGACGGAGTTGAACGGAGGGTGTCGGTTTCTGGGGTGCTCACTCGCCTGCACGCGTCACGGCTTGGCAAGGCGATGACGGCGCGAGACTGGCTGCGCCGGCCGTTCGATCTGAACGTCCACATCGAAGACATCCGTCCAGGTTATCTCTGGATGGCCAAGCGTAACGTTCTCATTCCCAATCAGGAATGGTTCCGCGACTGGTGCCGACCCCATCTGCCCGCGATCGATGCAGTCTGGGCGAAATCCCGCCTCGCCGGGCGCCTGTTCGCGGAGCTCGGTTGCACAACCCGGTTCGTGGGGTGGTCGGGCGCGGATCGCAAAGAGCCGGGTGCATCCGGGCGCAAGGCGCTGACCGCGCTGCACATCTCGGGCGCGAGCCGGGAGAAGGGCACCGAGGCGGTGCTCGATGTGTGGAGCCGCAATCCCGACTGGCCGATGCTGCGCGTCCTGCGGCGCACGCGAGCGTATGCGGGAAGTCTTATTCACTGGCGGGAGCGGGCGTCGGCCGCAAACATCGAGATCATCACAGAGCGGGTGGATGAGCCGACACTCGTGCGGATGCAGAACGAGAGTGCGCTGTGTCTCTGCCCAAGTGAGGCGGAAGGGTTCGGGCACGTCATTGCGGAGGGGATGAGCGTGGGGGCGGTGGTGATCACCACGGACGCTCCGCCGATGAACGAACTGGTGACCCGAGGGACGGGGCTGTTGGTCGCGGTGGAACGCTCCAGGCCGATGGGCCTCGGGGAACGTTATGTCGTGAGCCTCGACGATCTCGAAGAGAAAATCCGCCTGGCGCTCGCGATGACGGACGCCGAGCGCGAGGCCATCGGGCAGGCTGCCCGCGCGCAGTTCGAGGCGATGAACGAGGGGTTTCGGGAGCGGCTCGCGGCGAGTCTCGCTGCGATTTTTGCCGAGGCCGACGGAAGGACCGATCCCGCATCGCCGTCGGAGTTGCGCTGACGCACGGACCCCGCGTTGCGGCGGTCGCAAACGGCCGAGGCGCTGTGTTTCACCTCGGCTCACCCATTCAAGCTGGATTGGCGCTGCCGGGTCATACGCGGCCTGTGGCGTGCGAATCGGGTCACCGTGAGGTCCGTGCGCCCGTTGGTCAAACCGCGCCTCGTCGTCTGTCGCATTCCCCGGAAACTGCAGGGCGGTAAAGCCGGGGAGGCGTGGAAATCTCTTCCGGAGATATTGGCGCCGAGTTCAAGGTCATGCTCGAAGTCCAACCCGTGGAGGAGATCAGGTGACCTCGAGATCCGGCCGATGCGGGTCCACGAAGCCGGCGCCATGGCGGGGCTTGGGGCTTCGCAAGCGAGCCCGGCGCCGGCCGGCCGCTGTCTCAGAGTGAGAACGTTGCAGGCGTACTGTTGCGGGTGCGCGGAGCATTGACGTCCGCTCGAGCTGGCGTATACGCTCTCCCCTGTCGCAGCGGGAACGCACCATCATGCTCAGGGCTCGCAGTGGACTGGCCAGAACGAGTTTCCTTGGGTGCGTGATGCTGGCACTGCAGGCCGCGACGGCAGTCGCGGGTGGGGCCGGGCTTGCCGCCACCGCCCTGCACGCCAACCGCCCCGTGATCTATCGAGTCGCCGCGCACCATCGCGAGCAGTTCAGCGTTCGCCTCGCGCCGGGTATGGTGCGGGTGGTGCGGATCCGGCAGCGCCGTGCGTCGATGTTGCTCATCGTGCACCCACCCCAAGGGCGTGCCTGGACGCCACGCTACTGTCAAAGCGGGGTCGATTGCGTCCTGCAGGTCACGTTGTGGAGCGCGCACGGCGGTCTGTTCCGCTTGACGCTGCGGTTCTTCAAGCACTGCTGCAACCAGCGGGCGGCGGTGGGAACGCTCTGGGTGTCGGCGGCACGGCAGGCCCGCCCCGCCGATGCGCAGCGCGTTGCGGCGGAGCGCGAATTCGCGCGCGCCGAGTGGATTCAGGTGCAGGGACCGAGCGCAGCGTGGCCGCTGGCCGAGCAGGATTACCATGCCGCCATCGCTACGGCACGCCGGATCGGCGACGGCTGGCTGCAACGCGTGGCGCTGCCCGATGAGGCCCGTCTGGATACCTTCAAGCTCGGCCACTACCACCGCGCGTTGCGTCTTGCCCGCGCGGCGCTGGCGTTGCCGTACGGTGAGGATCTGGCCGACCGCGAGTACGCGCTATTTGTCTACGGTCTGGTCTGCCAGATCCGCGCCCGCTATGGCGCGGCGATCCGCGCCGAGCGGCAGGCGGTGCGGTTGGCTGCGCGCTTAGGAGAGCTGCAGGGCGAGGACATCATTGAGGGCAACCTGGCCGGCGTGTACGAACAGATCGGGCGCACGCGGCATGCGCTGCGCAGTGCACGCGGCTCGCTTGCTGTGGCCCGGCAAGTGGGCGATGGCAAGGGCATCGACTACAACCTCGAGCTCATCGCCGAGCTGTACAGCGATCGGGGTGATTTCAATCGCGCGTTGCGCTTCTTTCAGCGCGCGCTGGAGTCGATTCGTCGCTACCCCTATCCGGACAGTCGGGCGCGCTGCTGGGTCGGGCTCGGGGAGCTCTACGGCGCGCTGAATCAACCACGGCAGGCCGAAGCGGCGCTCGGCAAGGCGCAGCGCATCGCCCGCGCGGCGCACGACTCGAACGTGCTGTTCCGGGTCATGATCGATCGGGCGGCCATGATTCGCGAGCAAGGCCAGGTGCGCACCGCGCTGGCCGATGACCTTAAAGACGTGGCGAAGGCCGCGGCGCTCGGACTGCCCCGGCAGAGAGCCGATGCGCTGCTCGATCTGGGGCGCGACTATGGTGCGCTCGGCGAGCCGGCACAGGCAGCGGCGGCCTTGCGCCGCGCCATCGCGCTCGCCCGCCGGTTGCATCAGCGGCAGATCGAGGCGAGTGCGTGGCTCGGATCGG
>JAKAYU010000184.1 GCA_021809525.1 Pseudomonadota bacterium
GCGGAACGCCGACAAGGCGAGTCCGCCGGCGAGCGAGACGCCCGCGAGTATCCCAATGACCAGCAGCAGCCGTCGGCGTCGAGTCGGTGTCATTGCTCCTCCTGCATCTGCAGTCTGCGCACCGCCGCGCGCCGCGCACGGGCGAGCAGCCGCTTGGCCCAATAGATGTTCAGGCCCATCACCCCGAGCGTCACCAGGTAGGCCGGCCAGACCCACGGATAGTACCCGCCCATGTCGAGAAACCTCATCATGCGCTGATCTCCTCGGTCACCCAGCGCGCGGTGCGCTCGCGGTTGAGCACCTCCCCGCGCAGCCGCATCAGCAGTACCGCTGCGAAAAAGAGCGTGAACCCGAGGAACATGATCAGCAGCGGCACCAGCATCGAGGGCGGCATGGTCGGCTTGCCGAGATACATGACCGAGGGGCCCTGGTGCAGGGAGTTCCACCAGACCACCGAATAATGAATGATGGGCACATTGACCACTCCCACGACGGCGAGCACGGCGCTCACGCGGTCCGCGCGCTGCAGGTCCTCGAAAGCTGCGCGCAGTCCCATGTAACCGAGGTACAGAAAGAACAACAGCAGCTCAGAGGTCAGGCGCGGGTCCCACTGCCAGTACGTGCCCCACATCGGCTTGCCCCAGAGCGAGCCGGTCACCAGGGTCGCGAACGTGAAGGACGCGCCGATCGGCGCTGCGGCCGCCGCAACCGCGTGCGCCACTTTCATGCGCCAGATCAGGCCGATCCCGCCCGCCACGGCCATGAGCGTATACACCATGAGCGACAGCCACGCACTGGGTGCATGTACGTACATGATGCGATAGGCATCGCCCTGCTGATAATCCGGCGGCGCAAGCCACAGGCCGCCGATGAGTCCGGCGATGATCAGAATCGCCGCGGGCCAGGCGAACCACGGGGCGAGCCGCCCGGCAGTCCGGTACACGTGCGGCGGGGAAGCCAGCCGATGAAACCAAGTCCAAGCCATGAGCCGTGAGCCCTCACTCCAGGTTGATACGCACGGCCGCGGCCGCCGCGAGTGGCGCCAGGGTCATGCCGAAGACCGCCAGCGCGGCCAACAGGGTCAGCGATGCGCCATACGGCTCGCCACGGATCGCCAGCTGCGTCGCATGGGCACCGAAGATCAGCACCGGGATCGCCAGCGGCAGCGTCAGGAGAGACAGCAGCGCGCCGGCGCGGCGCACCCCGAGGGTGAGCGCCGCGCCGACCGCCCCAAGCAGACTCATGGTGACGGTGCCGAGGGTGACCGAGGCGAGAATGCCGGGCAGTGCGCCGGTCGGGACCCCGAGCGCGACCCCTGCGAGCGGGGCCATGAGCGCCAGCGGCAGGCCGGTGAGCAGCCAGTGTGCCGCAGTCTTCGCCGAGAGCAGTCCCGTGAGGGCGCGCCCCGAGAGCGCGTACTGCTCGAGCGTGCCGTCCTGAGCGTCGTCGCGGAACAGGAATTCCAGCGCGAGGAGCGAGGCCAGCAGCGCCGCCGCCCACAGCACCCCGGAGGCGATGTGGCGCAGGCGGCTCAGCTCCGGTGTGATGGCGAGCGGAAAGAGGGTGGTCACCATCGCGAAGAAGGCGAGCGGCTGGACCAGCTGGCTCGACTTGCGGAACGCAAGCCTAAGGTCGCGCTCAAGCATCAGCCGGGCCACGGCCAAGGCCGAGGGCGCCGAGCTGTGCTCGAGCCCCGCCCCCGGCAGCGTGGCATGGAGGACATTTACATCAGACAACGCCCAGCTCCAGTCGCCGCAGTCCGCGCTCGGACACCGCGAGCGGATGGTGCACCGCAGCCATGGCCAAGCCGCCGGCGGCGAGGTGTTCATCGATCAGGGTGCCCACCAGTCGCTGCCCTTCGACATCCAGATTGGTGGTGGGTTCATCGAGAAGCCACAAAGGCACTGCCATCAGGAGCAGTCCGGCGAGCGCCACCCGCCGCTTCTGCCCCGCCGAGAGCGTGCGCACGGGCCGGTCGGCCCAGCGCTGGCCGCCGACCCGCTCGAGCGCCCCATCGAGCTGCGCGCGGGCGTAGCGGCGGCGGACCCCGACCCAGTAATGGAGGTTCTCGCGCCCGGTGAGCTCCATCTTCAGGGGCGGCTCGTGGCCGAGGTAGGCCATCTCGGTGTGGAATGCGGGCAGATCGTCACGTATGTCCTGGCCCCGCCAGCAGATACGCCCGGCCTCCGGGTAGGACATCCCGCACACCGTGCGCAGCAGGCTCGTCTTGCCGGCTCCGTTCGGACCGGTCAATTGCAGGCACTCCCCGCTGCTGACCGTGAAGCCGACGCCGCGCAGAACATGCCGCTCGCCGCGCCATAAATGTACGCTCTCGCCCTTCAGCGTCGCCTCGGAGATGCCGGTCATTGACCCAACCCAAGCCTCGATGGGGGTAAGTCTCGCCAATTCGGACATTTATCTCTATAGGCACTGCGCGGATCCCCATACGTAGGGGTGCGTATTGCGCCAGATCCGGTACTCGTCCATGAGCCGAGGCGGCTCGGGTAGAATGAGCCCGCCTCCCCTGCCCGGGTGGCGAAATGGGTAGACGCAAGGGACTTAACGAAGTTGAGCACCCGGGGCGGAAACGCCCGGTGTGAATGGGGTCAAAGTCGGTGGACCAGCAGCACGTCAGGGTGGCTGCAATACCGAGCTAAGCCGCGCGGCCCGCCGGGTACGCGGAAAGTGTAGAGACTTGACGGCCCCTGCCTAAACCATGCGGCGAGCCCGCACGGCACGGCAAAGGTAAAGTCCAGACCCCAAATGCGCGCACCGGCCGGCGCAAGAGCCCCGGGGCGCGCAGCGGTGTAAACCGTGGTGGGTACGAAAATCCCTCGGGGGCAACCCCGTGCCGGTTCGAGTCCGGCCCCGGGCACCACTCATCCTTCCGCCAGCATCCGCAACCAGCCGTACCGGCTGAAAAACCCCTGAAATTCCCGGATATCCAGTCCGCGAGTATCCGCCATCGTCCGTTGACAGCCGATCATACATGGGGATATGTTTCGACACCAGATACCCCCATGTGAGTCCCTGCCGGGGGTACCAGGGGTATCCCGTGAAACTCACCGACACCAAGATCCGCACCGCCAAGCCGCGCGAGAGGCCCTACAAGCTGTTCGATGGCGGGGGGCTGTACTTGCTGGTCGCCCCGCAGAAGGACGGCGCCGCGGGCCGTTACTGGCGCCTGAAGTACCGCGTGCGAGGCAAGGAGAAGGTGCTTGCGATCGGCGTCTATCCCGAGATCGGGCTGCGGGAGGCGCGGGAGGCGCGCGACGATGCCAAGAAGCTCCTGGTGCGCGGCACCGACCCGGGCGAGAAAAAGCGGGCCGGCAAGATCGTCCAGTCCGACACGTTCCGCCTCGTGGCCGAGGAATGGCTCGGGCTGCAAGCGAGGAAGCTCGCCACCGTGACGCTCGAGAAAGGCCGTTGGATGCTCGAGACGTTCATAGTCCCGCGCCTCGGCGACAAACTCATCAACGACATCAAGGCGCCCGAACTGTTGGCCGCGCTTCGCGCCATCGAGTCCAAGGGGCACCACGAAACGGCGACCCGCACCAAGCAGCGAGTCGGCCAGGTCATGCGCTATGCGATCGCCACCGGGCGGGCCGAGCGCGATATCACGGCGGACCTGCGCGGTGCCCTCGCCCCCGTGGCGACGAAGAACCGCGCCGCCATCACCGACCCGGCGCAAGTGGGCGAGCTGCTGCGCGCACTCGATGGCTACCAGGGCGAGCCTGCAACCGCTGCGGCCCTGAAGCTCGCCCCCCTCACCTTCGTGCGCCCCGGCGAGCTCCGCGGCGCCGAGTGGCGCGAGTTCGACCTCGATGCCGCCGAGTGGCGCATCCCGGGCGAGCGCATGAAGATGGGGGACGCGCATATCGTGCCGCTGGCTACCCAAGCCGTGGCGATCCTGCGGGAGCTGCACCCGCTCACCGGAAGCGGCAAGCTGCTGTTCCCGTCGCTGCGATCGCGTGATCGACCGATGAGCGAGAACACGCTCAACGCCGCGCTGCGCCGGCTCGGCTACACCACCGAGCAGATGACGGCGCACGGGTTCCGCGCGATGGCCTCTACGCTGCTCAACGAGCAGGGATTCCCGCCCGATGTCATCGAGTTGCAGCTCGCGCACGCCGAGCGGAACAAGGTGCGGGCCGCGTACAACCGGGCACAGCGCCTCGAGGAACGGCGCCGGATGATGCAGGCGTGGGCCGACTATCTCGATGCGCTCAAGGCCGGCGGCAAGATCGTGCCGATCCGGCGCAAGGCGTGACCGGATTCACTGTCCGCAGCAATCCGCGCAAATCCGCCGACGTTTGCAATAGTACCGTAAAGTGGTACTATTACGGGCGTGAAGCGCAAGCACGCCAAGACGCTCGAAGCGCTGTTTGCGCACCCGACGCCGGCCAATATCCAATGGCGGGACATCGAAGCGCTGCTCAAGGAGCTTGGCGCCAAGGTGAGCGAGCGCGAAGGCTCGCGGGTGGGCGTGGAGCTATACGGCCAGATTCGCGTTTTCCACCGCCCTCACCCGACCCCCTACACGGACAAGGGCGCCGTGGCGAGCGTCCGGCGCTGGCTGGAAGAACATGGGGTAAGACCATGAATTGGGTAACACCATGAATTTGATCAACACGCTGACTATTGACGAGTTTGACGCCGTGATCGAGTTCGATCCGGACATCAAGATGTTCCGCGGCGAGTTCGTGGGCCTGAACGGCGGCGCGGACTTTTACGCCGAGAGTGTCGCGGGCCTCGAGAAGGAGGGGCGCCGTTCCCTCAAGGTGTTCCTCGAGATGTGCCGGGAGCGAGGAATCGAGCCGCGCAAATCCTTCTCCGGCAAATTCGTCGTGCGCGTGCCGCCGAAGCTGCATGCGAGAGCCACTGAAACCGCTGCTGCGCGCCGAGTAAGCCTCAATGAGCTCGTGAAGGCCGCTCTCGAGCGTGAAACTGCCGACGACGCGGCCGCCTGAGATGAGCTCGAGCGCGCAAGGCATGAGGCGATAGACTGAACCCGCCGCGCCTACCTCTGGAGTAATTGCCCAGGGGGACAAAGCCGGAATCCTGACCGGCCTGGCGCGGCGGCTCTCTCAGGAAGCGCTCCAGGAGGCGCGACATGACCATTACGCTATGGGAGCAGGACCTGCGGCAACTGGCCGACCTGCTGCGGGACGCGGTGCGCCAGTCCGAGCCGGAATATCACCGATTGATGGGCGCTTTCGCCGAGAAGGACTCGACAATCACCCCCCAAAGCATCGAGGCTGCAATCCGACGGTGGAGCGAGGGGGACGCAAAGCCCGGACGCTCCTTGCTCGACACGGCTGCCGTCGCCAGCGCGAATTATCAGCGTGCGCATGCGACAACCGAGCGCCTTCTCGCGGCGCTCACTTCTGGCCGCGGCGCAAAGCCGGCGGTCCTCGCTGCGCCTGCTGCTATCGGGGATCTCTGGCAGGCAATTGCCGGTCTCGCGGTTGCGCTGAACGGCGAGCCGCTGCGCCTGGCCTACTCTCACGACTTTCGCAGTGAGAACGCACGCGCGGCAATTGCAGCGCGGCACGGTCAGCCAGGCGGCTACGGCACGAAGAAGGCCGCCGCGATCGCCGAGTGGGCCTCGGGCGCGCATGGAACCAACAAAGATGTCGCTGCCGAGCGCATCGGGGCCAAGGTCGGGCTGTCGGCCGGCACTGTTCGCCGGCACCTGAAGGGACGGCCCGCGCCGAAATCGTAATACCGCCTGGACTTTACGAGTAGCGTCCATGGACTGATGCGCGGGGGCGCATAGTATGTGTGTCCATCTTGATCCAGATGGACGCCAACATGAACGATCTCAAGCTCGAGCGCCTGCCTGCGGTTCTTGGTCGCCGCAGCGACGGGCGATCTTCGCTGTACGCAGACATTCAACGCGGCACGTGGACCCCACCCATCCGGATGGGCCGCGCGAGCGCGTGGCCGCAGCATGAAACCAATGCTCTGCTCGCCGCTCGTATCGCCGGCGCGAGCCCCGACGAAATGCGCGCCCTCGTCCGCGAGTTGCTTGCCAAGCGCGCCGCCGGCCGCCCGCAGGCCGCGTGATGCGCCCGCAAGGCGCCGCGCCCGGTGGCGACCGGGACGCGGCAGGATCGATAAGGAACGCGCGAAGCGTACAACACTGCGCCGGCTGTGGCGAGCGCAAGCAGGTCTGCCCGCAATGTGGCGTCTGCGCCGACTGCCGGCACACCGATAAGCAGCACGGCCTGAAAACGGGCCGCGCGTGCGCGGTCTGCGCGGCGATGGCTCGGCCATGACCGCGCCAAAGTCGTTCCCGTATGTCCCGTTCTACCTCGGCGACTTCCTGCGCAGCACCGCCGGCTGGACGCTGCTCGAGCGCGGGGCCTACTGGATGTTGCTCGCGACACAGTGGGAGATCGGTCCGCCGCCGGAGGACCCGACGCGCCTGGCGGCCATCCTCGGCGTTGACGGGCCAACTTTCGCAGCGCTCTGGTCTGTCATCGGCCGGAAGTTCGAGCGCACGCCCGGTGGCCTCGTGAATCGACGCATGGAGGCGCACCGCGCGCACTACGTCGAGTGGCGCGATAAGCAAAGTGAAGGCGGCAAAGTTGGCGCCCGAAAGCGTTGGGGCGAGCGGAAATCTGGCGTCGTTCCCTTCCAGTCCAGGAGGGACAACCGTGAATAGGTTACCCCACTGTCGTCCAAATTGGCGGGAGAGACGCTGAGCCTTCCCGTGTAAGCTGCAACGAGTACCAAGTCGTTTCGGCCCACAACGAGGAGGCTCAGCGTGAACCGATTTTGCAGCCTGTTCAGTCAGAT
>JAKAYU010000016.1:0-26990 GCA_021809525.1 Pseudomonadota bacterium
CCTCGAGCTCGTCGGGGATGATGTGCTGAATGCGGGGGTCTCCGTCATGGCGCGCCCGCCGGGGAAGAAGAACAGCTCCATCCACCTGCTCTCGGGCGGGGAGAAGGCGCTCACCGCGGTGGCGCTGGTGTTCTCCATCTTCGATCTGAACCCCGCGCCGTTCTGTCTGCTCGATGAGGTCGACGCGCCGCTCGATGAGGCCAACGTCGGGCGCTTCTGCGACATCGTGCGTGAGATGTCCGAGCGTGTGCAGTTCATTTTCATCACCCACAACAAGACCACCATGGAGCTCGCCGCGCAGCTGCTCGGCGTGACCATGCACGAGCCGGGCGTATCGCGGCTCGTGGCCGTTGATGTGGACGAGGCGGTCCGGCTGGCGGCCGTCTGATGCTCAGGGGGCTCACCGTGTCGCAGTTGCGCTGGACACTGCTCATTCTCGGAGGGGTCTTCATCGCCGCTCTGGCCTTGTGGGAGCGGTTGCGCCCCCGTCAGGCCCGCGGACGCGACAGCGGCGCGGGCCGCGCGGCGCAGGAGCCTGCCCTCGGTGGGCTGCCGGTCGAGACACGCGTGCCGGGCGGCAAGCAGGGTGAGGGCGAGCCGTGGATCGGCGAGGTGCCGCTCGGGGAGGAACTCCCGGCCGCGGAGTCCTGGCGCGAGGCCGCGCCGTCCGAGCCGCTCTCGGATCTGCCCACCGTGCTGATCGATGAGCCCGAGGAGGCCCCCGCGCCCACCCCTCAGCCTGTTGCCTTGGACACGACGGCGACGGATGAGTGGGAGGCGCTCGAGGAGGGCGTCGGGCCGGTCCGCATCATCGCTCACGGCGCCCCGGCCGCCGCGCAGGACCGTGCTCAGCAGGACGAGTCCGCGCGGTCCGAGCCGCCCGAGCTGCGGCCGGCGCTGCCGGGTGAGCCCGAGCTGCGCGTGCAGTGGCCAGCGGAATCCGAGCGGCACATCGTTGCGCTGCGCCTCGTGGCGGGCGCGGAGCGCTTCTCCGGGCGCACGCTGCGTCTGGCGCTCACCGCGGAGGGCTTCAGGCTCGGCCGTTTCGACATCTTCCACAAGCCAGACGAGTCCGGCCGAGCGGTGCTCAGCGTCGCCTCGCTGACCCGGCCCGGCACCTTCGATCTGGATGCCATGGATGCGCAGCGTTACGCGGGATTGAATCTGTTCACGGTGCTGCCGGGCCCGCTGCCCCCCGAGCAGGCGTTCGAGGCGCTGCTCACGGCCGCCGAGAATCTCAATGAGCGCCTGCAGGGCGAGGTGCAGGATGAGCGGGGCGAGCCGCTCACCGGGGAGTCTCTCGAGCGCCTGCGTGCCGCGCTGCCCGAGGGGCCGGGCGAGGCGCTCTCGTGAGCGCCGGGGCGCGGGAGCGCGCCGCTGCGCTGCGCGCCGAGATCGCCCGTCACGATTACCGCTACTACGTGCTCGATGATCCGGAGATCCCGGACGCCGAGTACGACAAGCTCATGCAGCAGCTGCGGGCCCTCGAGGCCGCTCACCCCGAGCTCATCAGCCCGGATTCCCCGACCCAGCGCGTAGCCGGCGCCCCGAGCCCCGCCTTCGGCGAGGTGGTGCATGAGGTGCCGATGCTCTCGCTCGACAACGGGTTCACGGACGAGGATGTGGCGGCGTTCGACCGGCGCGCGCTCGAGCGGCTGGGCGTGTCCGGCCCGCTCGAGTATTGGGCGGAGCCGAAGCTCGACGGGCTGGCGGTCACGGCCATCTATCGCGACGGGGCGCTCGAGCGGGCCGCGACCCGGGGCGATGGCTTCAAGGGCGAGGATGTCACGGCCAATGTGCGCACCATACGGTCCTTTCCGCTGCGTCTGCGCGGCAAGGGGCCCGCGCTGCTCGAAGTGCGCGGGGAGGTGTTCATGCCGCTTGCCGGCTTCGAGCGCTTCAACCGCGAGGCCGAAGCGCGCGGGCAGAAGACCTTCGTCAATCCACGCAACGCGGCGGCCGGCAGTCTGCGTCAGCTCGATCCGCGCGTGACCGCTTCGCGGCCGCTGCAGATCTACTGCTATGGCCTCGGCACGGTGCGCGGCTGGCATCTGCCCGCTCGCCAGAGCGAGCTGCTCGAGGCGCTCAGGGACTGGGGGCTGCCGGTATGCCCGCACAGCGCGCGGGTGCGCGGCGTCGAGGGATGTCTGCATTATTTTCGCGAGATGGGGCAGCGGCGCGCGCGGCTGCCCTATCAGATCGACGGGGTGGTCTACAAAGTTGACCGGCTGGCCTACCAGGAGCGGCTCGGCTTCCTCGCGCGCGCGCCGCGCTGGGCCCTCGCGCACAAATTCCCGGCCGAGGAGGCGATGACCGAAGTGCGCGCCGTGCAGTGGCAGGTCGGGCGCACCGGCGCGCTGACCCCGGTCGCGCGGCTCGAACCGGTGTTCGTCGGCGGGGTGACGGTGAGCAACGTGACGCTGCACAATTTCGATGAGGTGCAGCGCAAGGACGTGCGCGTCGGGGACACCGTGGTGATCCGCCGCGCCGGCGATGTCATTCCGGAGCTCGTGCGGGTCGTCACAGAGCGCCGGCCGGCCCATGCCGCGCCGGTGGCGCTGCCGAAGCGCTGCCCGGTGTGCCATTCGCAGGTGCTCAAGGCCCCAGGCGAGGCGGTCGCCCGCTGCACCGGCGGGTTCAGCTGCCCGGCGCAGCGCCAGGAGGCGATCCGGCATTTCGCGAGCCGTCCGGCGATGGACATCGAGGGGCTCGGGGAGAAGCTGGTCGCGCAGCTGGTGGACGGCGGCCTGGTGCGCTCACCGGCCGATCTGTACACACTCAGCGCCGAGCAGCTGCAGGGGCTCGAGCGCATGGGCGAGAAGTCCGGCGCGAACCTGCTCGAAGCGATCGAGCGCAGCAAGCACACGACGCTGCCGCGCCTGCTCTATGCGCTCGGCATCCGCGAGGTGGGCGAGGCCACCGCGCTCGCCCTCGCGCGCCACTTCGGCGATCTCGATGCGCTGATCGAGGCGGCCCGCGCGCACCCGCAACAGGTCGAGCAGGTGCCGGATGTCGGGCCGGTGGTGGCGGCGCATCTGCACGCGTTCTTCACCGCGCCGGCGCACCGCGAGCTCATCGAGCGGCTGCGCGCCGCGGGGGTGACCTGGGAGCCGCTTCCCTCACGCGCCGCGGCGCTGCCGTTGGCCGGGCAGACCTTCGTGCTCACCGGAACGCTCTCGGGCATGACGCGCCACGAGGCGCAGGAGGCCCTGAGCGCGCTCGGGGCCAAGGTGGCCGGCAGCGTCTCGAAGAAGACGCACTATGTGGTGGCCGGGGAGGCGAGCGGTTCGAAGCTCGAGAAGGCCCGCGAGCTCGGCATTCCCGTGCTCGATGAGGCCGCTCTGCGCCGGCTGCTCGGCCGGCACCATCCCTGAAGACGAATCGCCCCCGGAGCGGCCGCGGCCGCTCCGGGGGCGCGCTGCAGCCGGTCAGTTCCCGGTGGCCGGAGCAGGGGCGCTCGGGGGGGCGCCCGGAATGGCCGGCATGCCCGGGGTGCCCTTGGCGTTGAGCTCACCGGTCTGCGGATCAAGGTAGGTCTCGACCTTCGCGCCCTTGATCAGCGAGGTGGTGTAGGTGTTGAACTTGTTGTTCTCCAGCGCCTGCTTCAGACGGGCCTTGACCTCCTGGAAGCTCGGCGCGTGCATCGGACGGGTGCCGAGCAGCTGGATCACGTGCCAACCGAAGCGCGTGTGCACCGGGGTCTGAGTGATCTGGCCGGGCTTGAGCTTCTCGAGCGCCGCGGAGAAGGACGGTACCATGTTGCTCAGCGGGAACCAGCCGAGATCCCCTCCGTTGGCCTTCGACGGATCGATCGAGTCGGCTTTGGCGAGCGCGGCGAAGTTGCGGCCGTGGTCGCGGTCGAGCTCCTGGATGATCTTCTGCGCCTGCGCCTCGCTCTTCACCAGGATGTGCCGCGCGTGGTACTCGAGCTTGGGGAACTTGGCGATCTGCTGGTCGTAGACGCTCTGCAGCTGCGCGTCGGTCGGCTCCTGGCCGGCCAGATACTTGTCCGAGAGCGCCTGCTCGAGCACGTTCAGGCGCGTCAGCTCGAGCATCGCCGCAGTGTGCGGCTGCTTGTCGAGGCCCTGCTTGACGGCCTCCTGCGCGACGGCCTCGGCGCGGATCAGCCCATCGAGCACCATCGCGCGCTGCTGCGGGGTGAGCTCGCTCGGGGTGCGCCCGCCGGAGATCATCTTGATGTAGGAGTCGTAGAACTGCTGGGTGATCGGTACGCCGTTGACGGTCGCCACCGCGGCCGAGGCGCCGCTGGTCGGGGTCGATTGCGTGTGGCAGGCGGCAAGGCCCAGCACGGCGAGCGCGGTGAGGAGGATCCTGAGATGCTTCATGAGGTTCTCGTTGGGTGGTTGAAAGCGAGGGGCTCTGACCGGGCGCGCCGGCCGGCTCAAGTACCGCGGCGGTCCGCACCCTGCGGCGCGCGCGCAGTGATGTTCAGCGCGTGGATGCCTCGGCCCATCAGCGGCTCGAGGGCCTGGTAGACCATGCGGTGCCGCTGAAGCGGCGTGCATCCGGCGAACGCCGCCGAGACCACCGTCACCTGATAATGTCCGCCCGAGCGCGCTCCGGCATGCCCGGCATGCCGCGCGCTGTCGTCGCGAATGTCGAGGGAGTCCGGCGCGAGCGAGCGCTCGAGAGCGGCGCGGATCTCGGCGAGGGTGGCTTTGGGCGTGGGGTTCATCCCGGGGGGCGATCGCAGCTGCGGCTCCTAAAGTGCGTATCATAACCCACTTGCGCGCCGTTGCTCCCAAGGGAGCGTTCGTCGACCGGCCGGTCAGGAGGCGGGAGCACGTGAGCGAGTACCTGGAGCTGCATCCGGTGACCCCCCAGGGGCGAGTGATCCGCATCGCCGCGCAGATCGTGCGCCAGGGCGGGATCATCGCCTATCCAACCGACTCCTGCTATGCGCTCGGCTGGCACCTCGGGGACGTCAAGGCGATCGAGCGCGTGCGGCGCATCCGCCAGGCCGACCGCCATCATCACTTCACCCTGGTGTGCGCCGATCTGGCCCAGGTGGGTCGGTTTGCGCGCCTGGAGACCTGGCAGTTCCGCATGCTGCGCAGCTGCCTGCCCGGGCCGTACACGTTTCTGGTGAAGGCCACCCGCGAGACCCCGCGGCGGCTGCAGAATCCGCGCCGGCGCACCATCGGGATCCGCATTCCGGACCACCCGGTGCCGCAGCTGCTGCTCGCGGAACTCGGCGAGCCGCTGATGAGCAGCACGCTGCTGCTGCCGGAGGACTCCGCGCCGCTCACCTCGGGGCGGCAGATCCAGCAGCGCCTGGAGCATGAGATCGATGCGGTGCTCGACGGCGGGGACTGCGGCGTGGTGCCGACCACTGTGGTGGACCTTTCGGTGAGTCCCCCGACGGTCGTGCGCGCCGGCCGCGGAGCGCTCGCGCCCATCCTCGGGGGGGGCGGCCGGACACGGTATACTGACCGTTTGAGGGTACGAGACGAGGTTCGATGAGCACTCCCAACCCCGGCGGGCGCGTTCTGTCCGGCATGCGACCGACCGGCCGACTGCATCTGGGCAACTATCACGGGGCGCTGCGCAACTGGGTGCGCCTGCAGTACGAGTACGAGTGCTACTTCTTCATCGCCGACTGGCACATGCTCACCACTGGCTATGAGGACACCGCGCGGCTGCCGGAGTTCGTGCACGAGGTGCTGATCGACTGGCTGGCCGCGGGGCTGAACCCGGGCGTGGCGACGCTGTTCGTGCAGTCGCACGTGCCCGAGCACGCCGAGCTGCACCTGCTGCTGTCCATGATCACCCCGCTCGGCTGGCTCGAAAGGGTCCCGAGCTACAAGGACCAGCAGGAGCAGCTGAAGGACCGCGACCTCGCCACCTACGGGTTTCTCGGCTATCCACTGCTGCAAAGCGCCGACATCCTGGTCTACCGCGCCCAGCACGTGCCGGTCGGGGAGGACCAGGTGGCGCACGTGGAGCTCACCCGCGAGACCGCGCGCCGCTTCAACCACCTCTACGGGCGCGAGCCGGATTTCGAGGAGAAGGTCGAGCGGGCGATCAAGGCCCTGGGCGGGCGCAATACCACTTTGTACCGGCAGCTGCGCCGCAAGTTCCAGGAAAGCGGCGATCACGAGGCGCTCGAGCGCGCCCGGGCGCTGGTGAACGGGCTGAGCCGCCTGACGGTGGCCGACCGCGACCGGCTGCTCGGGTTTCTCGAGGGCACCGGGGTGAGCATTCTGCCTGAGCCTCAGGCGCTGCTCACCGAGACCCCGAAGGTGCCGGGGCTCGACGGGCGCAAGATGTCCAAGTCCTACGGCAACACCATCGAGCTGCGCGAGGATCCGCAGACCGTCACGCGCAAGCTGCGCGCGATGAAGACCGATCCGGCGCGCGCGCGGCGTACCGATCCGGGCGAGCCCGAGCGCTGCCCGGTGTGGGATCTGCACAAGATCTACTCCGGGGAGGACGTGCGCAAATGGGCCGCCGAGGGCTGCCGCTCCGCCGGCATCGGCTGTCTGGAGTGCAAGCAGCCGGTGATCGACAAGATCGTCGAGGAAGTGACCGGCATGCGCCGCCGCGCCCAGGAATACACCGACAATCCGGAGCTGCTGCGCGACATCGTGGCCGAGGGGGCCGAGAAGGCGCGCGATGCCGCGCGCGAGACACTCGAGGAAGTGCGCCGGGCAATGCACCTGCGCACCGACTGATCGCGCCGATGAGCGAGCTGAAACCCGAACTGACGGTTGTCGCGAGCGAGCCGCCATCCGAGGCGGCGCATCCGGTCGCACCCGAGCAGGTGGAGATGCCCTTCGCGGTGGTCAACGGCGAGCCGGTGACCGTGCTGCCGCGCGACCTGTACATCCCGCCGCAGGCCCTCGAGGTGTTCCTCGAGGCCTTCGAGGGACCGCTCGATCTGCTGCTGTACCTGATCCGCCGGCAGAACCTCGACATTCTGGACATCCCGCTCGCGGAGATCACCCGCCAGTACATGCGCTACATCGAGCTGATGCACGGTCTGCAGCTCGAGCTCGCCGGGGAGTACCTGGTGATGGCCGCCACCCTCGCGGAGATCAAATCGCGCATGCTGCTGCCGCGGCCGAAGAGCGCCGAGCAGGCCGAGGAGGATCCGCGCGCCGAGCTCGTGCGCCGCCTGCAGGAGTACGAGCGCTTCAAGCGTGCCGCCGAGAGTATCGATGAGCTGCCGCGCCTCGAGCGCGATCACTTCACCGCCACGGCCGAGCTCACCGAGCGGCAGGTGGTGCGCGTGCTGCCGCAGGTCACCCTGCAGGAGATGCTGCTCGCCTTCCAGGAGGTCGTGGTGCGCTCGGAGATGTTCGCGCACCACCATATCCAGCGCGAGCCGTTGTCGGTGCGCGAGCGCATGGGCAACATCCTCGCTTCGCTCGAGGGCGGCGGCTTCGTCGAGTTCGTGCGCCTGTTCCGGCCCGAGGAGGGGCGCATGGGGGTGACGGTCACCTTCATGGCGATCCTCGAGCTGGTGCGCGAGGGACTGATCGACATCGTGCAGTCAGAGCCCTACGCGCCGCTGCACGTGCGCCCCGGCAGACCGGCCCCGGCGCTGCGCGTGGTGGGGGGGCAGGACGTGCAAGGCGCGGCCGAGCCGACTGCCGCGCCGGCGCAGCAGAGCGAGCAGCTCGAGCAGCCTGACTCCGAAGAGAATGCTGATGATTGAATCCTATGTTCGTAATGTGATCGAAGCGGCGCTGCTCGCGGCCGGACGGCCGCTCACGCTCGCGGAGCTCGGCCAGCTGTTCGATGAGCTCTCCCGTCCCGCGGAGGCGGCCCTCGGCGCAGCGCTCGAGCAGCTCGGCGCCGAGTACGCCGAGCGGGGCATCGAGCTGCGCGAGACCGCCTCGGGATGGCGCATCCAGGTGCGCCGCGAGTTCGCCGCCGAGGTCTCGCGGCTCTGGCCCGAGCGTCCGGCGCGCTACTCGCGCGCGCTGCTCGAGACGCTGGCGCTCATCGCCTACCGCCAGCCGATCACCCGCGGGGAGATCGAGCAGGTGCGCGGCGTGGCCGTCAATCCCAACATCATCAAGACGCTGCTCGAGCGCAACTGGATCCGCGTGGTCGGCCAGCGCGACGTGCCGGGGCGCCCGGAGCTGCTCGGCACCACGCGCGAGTTCCTGGATTACTTCGGTCTGAAGAGCCTCGATGAGCTGCCGCCGCTTGCCGAGCTGAAGGGGCTGAGCGAGCCGAACCTGCCGCTCGATCTGCCCGAGGGCGCCGCGGCGGCGCAGGAGCAGCCCGGCGCACAGGCGGGCCGGGGCGCAGCCGAGGCGGGCGATGCGGCCGCATCGGAGCAGATCTTGCAAGCCGATGCCGCCGAAGCGGATCACCTTGCGCCGGAGCCTGAGGTGGCCGGGCGGGCGGGCGAGGCGCTCCTTGCGGATGAGGCCGCCGAGACCGCCGATGGCGATGCCGGGCCGCTCGCGCGGGCGCTGAGCGATGCGCGGGCCGAGCCGGCCGAGGAGCAGGACTGCCCGCCCCGGCAGATGCTCGCCGCCTCCGACGGCGAGAGCGGCTGAGGCCATGCCCCGTCACCCGCGGCGCCGTAGCGCCGGGCGCGGCGAGCGGCGCGCAGCGCCCGAGCGGCATGCTGCGCCCGAGCGGCTGCAGAAGGTGCTCGCGCGGGCGGGGCTTGCCTCGCGCCGCGAGGCGGAGGAGTGGATCCGGGCCGGGCGGCTGACCGTCAACGGCGAGCCGGCGAGTCTCGGGATGCGCGTCGGGCCGACCGATCAGGTGCGCCTCGATGGCCGCCTGGTGCACCAGCGCGAGCCGGCAGGCGGGGGCGTGGCGTTCATCTACAACCGCTCGAGCGGCGAGCGGCTCGATGAGGCCCCCGAGGAGTCGGGCGAGCAGGCCGTGCCGCTGCTGCAGCGACTGCCCCGCCGTGCCGGACGGCGCTTCATCGTCATCAGCCCCATGCCGCGCATCGACGGCGGGCTCGAGCTGCTCTGCGGGGATGGCGAGTACGCCGCGCGCCTGCAGCGGCGGGTGCGCCAGTGGGTCAGTGCCTTCAGCGTGCGGGTGATCGGTGAGCTCACCGAGTCGCAATGCGAGGGGGTGCTTGGCGGGGTGCTCGACAGCGGGGTTCACCTGGAGGTGCTCGGGTGCGAGAGCGCCGGGGGCGAGGGCACCAACCGCTGGTACGCGGTGCGCGCGCGCGGGGCGAGCGGCAAGGACATACGCCAGCTCCTCGAGCGCCAGGGCGCGCGCGTCAGCCGGGTGCTGCGCACTCGGCTCGGTACGCTCAATCTCGAGCGCACGCTGCCGCGCGGGCACTTCCGGGCGCTCGCCCCCGAGGAGCTCGAGGCGCTGCTCGCGGGGCAGCCGCTCGAGCAGGCCGCAGGCTCAGGGCTGCCCGGATGAGGGCTCCTCGGGGGAGCGGGCGGTGAGGGTGCGCACCGGCTGCTCGAGCGGCTCGAGCGGCTCGAGCGGCGCCTCGGTGGGCACGCCGAGTTCGGTGAAGCGCCGCGCCTGCGGCAGGACCTGCCGCTCGAGCGAGCCCACCGCAGAGTTGTAGGCGTCGACGGCGGCATCGAGCCGCTGCCCCATGCGCTGCAGATGCGAGATGAAGCTGCCGAGCCGCCGGTGCAGCTCCTGGCCGAGCCCGCGGATGAGCGCGGCGTTGTCGGCCATCGCGCTCTGGGCCCAGCCGTACGCCACGGTCTTCAGCAGCGCCATCAGTGTCGAGGGCGTGGCGATGATGATGTTCTGCCTGAGTGCCCCCTCGATGAGGTCCGGACGCTCCGCGAGGGCGGCGGCGAGGAACTGATCCCCGGGCAGGAACAGCACCGCGAACTGCGGACTGTGCTCGAACTGCGCCCAATAGGCCTTGGAGGCGAGCTGGCGGATGCGTGCCTCGAGCTGCTGGGCGTGGCGGCGCAGTGCGCTCTGGCGGGCCTCATCGCTCGGGGCTTCGAGTGCCTCGAGATAGGCATCGAGCGGGGTCTTCACGTCGATCACCAGGTCGCGCGATTCGGGCATGTGCACCACCAGGTCCGGGCGCAGCGCCCCGTCCGGGCCCTCCAGGTGCACCTGCTCGGTGAAATCGCAGTGCTCGGTGAGCCCGGCGAGCTCGACCAGACGGCGCAGCGTCACCTCGCCCCAGCGCCCACGCACCTCGGGCCGGCGCAGCGCGGTGACGAGGTTGCGCGTCTCGCGCTGCAGCTGAGTCTGGCCGCTCGCGAGCGACTCGATCTGGGTGCGCAGCGCCGCATACGCCTCGCGCCGCTCGCGCTCGAGGGATTGCGCCTGCTGCTCGGTCTTCTCCAGCGCCGAGCGCAGCGGTTGGATCAGCTGCGCGATGGCGCTCTCGCGCTCCTTCAGGCCGCTCTGCGCGAGCGCCTGCTCGCGCCCGAGGGTCTCGCGGGCCACGGTGAGGAACAGCTCGTTGTTGTTCTTCAGGGCCTGCGCGGCGAGCGCCTCGAAGCTCTCGCGCAGGCGCTGCTCGGCCTGTGCGAGCGTCGCGCTGCGCTCGGCCTGCGCGCGCCGCTCGGCCTCGAGCTGGGCGCGGGCAGTCTCCAGCTGCGCGCGCAGCGCGCCGCTTTGCTTCAGCGCGCGCAGCTGTGCGAGGAGAAATCCGAGCAGCGCCCCGAAGGCGAGCGCCGCGGCGGTGAGCAGCGGGACGGACATCGCGCCGCTAGTCCGCGCGCGCGAACTGCGCGATGTAGTTGACCGAGGGGTCCGTGCTCAGGCGCGCCCCGCCGAGCGGCCCGAGCGCGATGCCGGCGAGGGCGCGCGCCTCAAGCCCCGCCTGGCGCGCCCAGCGGGTCAGCTCGCTCGGGCGGATGAACCGCTCGTACTCGTGCGTGCCGCGCGGCAGCAGCGAGAGCAGGTATTCGGCCCCGACGATCGCCACCAGGAAGGATTTGAGATTGCGGTTGAGGGTCGAGACGAACACCGAGCCGCCCGGGCGCACGAGCGCCGCGAGCGTCGCGAGCATTGCCCCAGGGTCCGGCACGTGCTCGAGCATCTCCATGCAGCTGACGATGTCGAACGCGCCGGGCTGCTCGGTGGCGAGCGCCTCGGCCGAGGCGAGGCGGTAGTCGATGGCGAGGCCGTGGGCGGCCGCGTGCAGCCGGGCGACCTCGATCATGCCGCTCGCGAGGTCGATGCCGGTGACCGCAGCGCCGGCGCGTGCGAGCGCTTCGCACAGCAAGCCCCCGCCGCAGCCCACATCGAGCACGCGCGCCCCGGCGACGCTGGCGCGCTCGGTGATGAAGCGCACGCGCACGGGGTTCAGCTGGTGCAGCGGGCGGAACGGACCGTGATCGTCCCAGAAGCGCCCGGCGATCGCGTCGAACTTGCCGATCTCCCCGTCCGCGACGTTCGGAGCGTGTTCCGGCGCGGCATTGTGGTCGGTTGCGGTTGCCATAATTACCTGCTCAACGTGTGGCCGTCCGCCTCAGAGCCGGCGGCAACAGCCATTATCGTTCATCTGCCCGGCGCGCGCAGCGCCCGATGCACGCCCCGTGCTAACATTACGCTTTTGGCAGATCCCCAGGGCCCGATGTCCGAGATCGCACGCGAAATTCTACCGGTCAGTCTCGAAGAGGAGATGCGCCAGTCCTATCTCGATTACGCGATGAGCGTGATCGTCGGACGGGCCCTGCCGGATGTGCGCGACGGCTTGAAGCCGGTGCACCGGCGCGTGCTGTACGCCATGCGCGAGCTCGGCAACGACTGGAACAAACCGTACAAGAAATCCGCGCGCGTGGTCGGCGATGTGATCGGCAAGTACCACCCGCACGGCGACACCGCGGTGTACGACACGATCGTGCGCATGGCACAGCCATTTTCCATGCGCTACCTGCTCATCGACGGGCAGGGCAATTTCGGCTCGGTCGACGGCGATACGCCGGCGGCGATGCGCTACACGGAAGTGCGCATGTCGCGCCTGGCGCACGAGCTGCTCGCGGACATCGAGAAGGAAACCGTCGATTTCACGCCGAATTACGACGAGTCCGAGCTCGAGCCCTCGGTGCTGCCGACGCGCATCCCGAACCTGCTGGTCAACGGCCAGACCGGCATCGCGGTCGGCATGGCGACCAACATCCCGCCACACAATCTCACCGAGATCGTCAATGCCTGCCTGGCGCTGCTTGATGATCCGCAGCTCACCCTCGCTGCCCTGATGCAGCACGTGCCGGGGCCGGATTTCCCCACCGGGGGCATCATCAACGGGGCGCAGGAGATCGCCACCGCGTACCGCACCGGTCGCGGACGGCTGTCGGTGCGCGCGCGCGTCGCCATCGAGGAGATCGGGCGCGGCGACCGCCAGGCGATCGTGGTCACCGAGCTTCCCTATCAGGTCAACAAGGCGCGCCTCATCGAGCGCATCGCGCAGCTGGTGCGCGAGAAGCACATCGAGGGGATCGCCGGCGACGGCCTGCGCGATGAGTCCGACAAGGACGGCATGCGCATCGTCATCGAGTTGAAGCGCGGGGAGATCGCCGAGGTCGTGCTCAACAACCTGTATGCGCAGACGCCGATGGAGACGGTGTTCGGCATCAACATGGTCGCCCTCGAGGACGGGCAGCCGAAGCTGATGTCGCTGAAGGACATGCTCGAGGCGTTCATCCGCCACCGCCGCGAGGTGGTCACCCGGCGCACCGTGTTCGACCTCGCCAAGGCGCGCGAGCGGGCCCACATCCTCGAGGGGCTCGCGGTGGCGCTCGCCAACATCGACGAGGTGATCGCGCTGATCAAGGCGGCCGCCTCGCCGGCCGAGGCGCGCATCGCGCTCACCGCGCGGCCGTGGGGCCCCGGAGCAGTGACCGCGCTGCTCGAGCGCGCCGGGGGCATCTCGACCCGCCCGGCGGGCGCGCAGGGCGGGCTCGTGGAGGCCGGCTACCGGCTCTCCGATGCCCAGGCGCAGGCCATCCTCGAGATGCGCCTGCACCGGCTGACCGGGCTCGAGCAGAGCAAGATCATCAACGAATACCAGGAGCTGCTTGCGCGCATCGCCGATCTCACCGACATCCTCGCCCGCCCCGAGCGGCTGACCGAGGTGATCCGCGCCGAGCTCATCGAGATCCGCGACTCCTACGGTGATGCGCGCCGCACCGAAATCAACCGCGATCACCTCGACCTCAGCACCGAGGATCTGATCGAGCCGCAGGACGTCGTGGTGACGCTCTCGCACGGCGGCTACGCGAAGTCGCAGCCGCTCTCGGAGTACCAGACCCAGCGCCGCGGCGGGCGCGGCAAGGCGGCTACCGCAGTGAAGGACGAGGACTTCGTGGAGAAACTATTCGTGACCCATACTCATGACACGGTGTTGTGCTTTTCCAATCGCGGCAAGGTCTACTGGCTGAAGGTCTACGAGCTGCCGCAGGCCGGGCGCAGCTCCGCCGGCAAGCCGATGGTCAATCTGCTGCCGCTCGAGGAGGGCGAGAAGATCAATGCCATGCTGCCGGTGAAGGAGTACGACGAGCAGCACTACGTGTTCATGGCGACCAGCCAGGGCATCGTCAAGAAGACCCCGCTCACCGCGTTCTCCCGGCCGCGCGCGAGCGGCATCATCGCGCTCGATCTGCACGAGAACGACAAGCTGGTGGGCGTTGCCCTCACCGACGGACAGCGCGAGGTCATCCTCGTCTCAAGCGGCGGCAAGGCGATCCGCTTCCCCGAGCACGAGGTGCGTCCCATGGGCCGCGAGGCTGCCGGGGTGCGCGGCATCAAGCTCGCCGAGGGCCAGGAGCTGATCGCGCTGATCGTGGTGGGCGAAGGGGCGGTGCTCACCGCCTCGGCGGCCGGCTACGGTAAGCGCACGCCCGTCGAGGAGTTCCCGGTGCAGGGCCGCGGCGGCCAGGGCGTGATCGCCCTGCAGACCACCGAGCGCAACGGCGCGACCGTGGCGGCGCTGCAGGTCGCACCGGGCCAGGAGATCATGCTGATCAGCTCCAACGGCACCCTGGTGCGTACGCCGGTCGATGAGATTTCCGTGCTCGGGCGCAATACCCAGGGGGTGCGCCTGATCCGCCTCGATGAAGGCGAGCGCCTGGTCGGCATCGAGCGGATCGAAGCGCTCGAGGGCGGGGAGGACGGCGCGCAGGCGGCCGGGGCGGCCGAGAGGCTCGAGGGCGAGCGTCCCTGAGGCTGCGGCCCGGCAGGGACCGCTCCGGGCAGCGGGACGTGAGGCCCTCGCGCGCACAGCCCATCCCCGGGGCGGGCGCGGCCTGCCCTCATGCGCAAAAGTTCTGAAGGCCGCACGGGCGCTTGCTACTATCGGGGCTTCCCACATCCTCTGCACATTTGGCCGGAAGGACACAGTGCGCGTGTTCAATTTCTCGGCGGGGCCGGCGGCCCTGCCGCTGGAAGTTCTCGAGCAGGCCCGCGCGGAACTGACCGACTGGGCCGGTAGCGGCATGTCGGTGATGGAGGTGAGCCATCGCGGCAAGGCGTTCACCGCGCTCGCCGAGCAGACCGAAGCGCGGCTGCGCGCGCTGCTCGCGATTCCCAAGGCCTACCGGGTGCTGTTCCTGCAGGGCGGGGCCACCGGCCAGTTCGCCGCCGTGCCGCTGAACCTCGCCGCGCACGGGGCCGCGGCGGACTATCTCAACACCGGGGTGTGGTCGGCCAAGGCGATCGAGGAGGCCCGCCGCCTCGGGATCGAGGTCAACATCGCCGCGGACGAGGCCGGCTCGAAGTACACCACCGCGCCGGCGCAGGCGGCGCTGCGCCTGAGGGCCGGGGCCGCCTATGTGCACTACACGCCGAATGAGACCATCGGCGGGGTGGAGTTCCCGTACGTCCCCGACACCGCCGGTGTGCCCCTCGTGGCCGACATGTCCTCGACGCTGCTGTCGCGGCCGATCGAGGTGAGCCGCTTCGGGCTGATCTACGCCGGCGCGCAGAAGAACATCGGTCCCTCGGGGCTGTGCCTGGTGATTGTGCACGAGGGGCTGCTCGCCCGCGCGCGCCAGGACGTCCCGACGATCCTCGATTACACACGCATGGCCGCGCACGGCTCGATGCTCAACACCCCGCCGACCTTCGCCTGGTACATCGCGGGCCTGGTGTTCGAGTGGATCGAGGCGCGCGGGGGCCTGGGGGCCATGGCCGCGCTCAACCGCGCCAAGGCCGAACTGCTCTACGGGACGATCGACGGCTCGGGGCTGTACCGCAATCCCGTCGAGCGCGCGTGCCGCTCGTGGATGAACGTGCCTTTCCGGCTCGAGCGGCCCGAGCTCGAGCCGCTGTTTCTCAGCGAGGCGGCCGCGGCGGGCCTGACGCATCTGGAAGGCCACCGCTCGGTCGGCGGGCTGCGCGCGAGCCTCTACAACGCCGTGCCGCTCGCGGCGGTCGAGGCGCTCGCCGCGTTCATGCGCGAGTTCGAGCGCCGGCACGGCTGAGCGGCGATGCGCTATCGGATCCTGACGTTGAACGAGATCAGCCCGCGCGGCCTGGAGCGCCTGCCGCGCGAGCGCTACGAGGTGGCCGGGGAGATCGCCGAGCCGCACGCGGTGCTGGTGCGCTCGGCGGACATGCACGGGGTGAAACTGCCCGCCACGGTGCGCGCGGTGGCTCGCGCCGGGGCGGCAGTCGAGAACATCCCGGTGGAGGAGTTCAGCCGCCGCGGCGTTCCGGTGTTCATCGCCCCGGGGGCCAATGCCAACGCCGTGAAGGAGCTGGTGCTGGCGAGCCTGTTCCTCGCGGCGCGCAACATCTGCCAGGCCTGGAGCTTCGCCCGCGCGCTCGAGGGCGATGACCGCGCCATCGAAGCGGCGGTGCACGCCGGGCGCGGCGCGTTCGCCGGGTTCGAGCTCGCCGGGCGCACCCTCGGGGTGGTCGGGCTCGGCGCGGTCGGCGTCGAGGTGGCCAATTCCGCCGAGGCGCTCGGCATGCGCGTGCTCGGCTACGATCCGCAGATCACCGTGCAGCGCGCCTGGCAGCTGTCCTCCGGGGTCGAGCAGGCCCTCTCGCTCGATGACCTCTTTGCCCGCTCCGACTTCGTCACGGTGCACGTGCCGCTCAATGAGCAGACCCGGGGCCTCGTCGGGGAGCATCGGGTGCGGCTGCTGCAAAGAGGCGCAGTGCTGCTGAACTTCTCGCGCGCCGGCATCGTCGATGATCCGGCGGTGGTCGCCTCGCTCGATGCGCTGCGCCTGCACGCCTATGTGTGCGACTTCCCGAGCAATCTGCTGAAGGATCACCCCAGGGTGATCACCCTGCCGCATCTCGGCGCGCTCACCGGGGAGGCGGCCGACAACTGCGCCATCATGGCCGCCGATCAGCTGCGCGATTTTCTGGAAAACGGCAACATCAGCAACAGTGTCAACTTTCCCGAGGCCGAGCTCGCGCGCCTGCCGGGCAGCGCGCGGCTCGCGATCGCCAACCGCAACGTGCCGAACGTGGTCGGGCAGATCTCCACGCACCTCGCCGGCGCGGGGCTGAACATCGCCGCGCTGTTGAACGCCTCGCGTGGCGAGTACGCATACACGCTGCTCGATGTGGACGGTACGCTCGAGCCGCGGCTGCTCGAAGCCGTGCGCGCCATCCGCGGCGTGCTGTCCGCCCACCTGATCTGAAAGCGTTTTCGCATGGCACGTAAACCTCCCGTCCGCCGCCGCCTGCGCGCCGCGCCGGCCGCCGCGACGCTCGCGGCGATGCGCGCGCGCATCGATGGGGTCGATCAGCAGATCCAGCGTCTGCTCAACGAGCGGGCGCTGCTCGCGCAGCGCGTGGGGCTCACCAAGAGCCGCGACGGCACGCGCGGGGAGTTCTACCGCCCCGAGCGCGAGGCGCAGGTGCTGCGCGCGGTGCGCGAGCGCAACCGCGGCCCGCTGCGCGACGAGGAAGTGGTGCGCCTGTTCCGCGAGATCATGTCCGCGTGCCTGGCGCAGCAGGAGCCGCTGAAGGTGGCCTATCTCGGCCCCGAGGCGACCTTCAGCCAGACCGCAGTTCTCACCCACTTCGGGCACTCGGTGCGGGCGCTGCCGCTCGGTTCGATCGATGAGGTGTTCCACGAGGTCGAGTCCGGCGCGGCCGACTTCGGCGTGGTGCCGATCGAGAACTCCACCGAGGGAACGGTCAATCACACCCTCGACCGGTTCCTCAGCTCGCCGCTGAAGATCTGCGGCGAGGTGGAGCTGCGCATCCATCACCATCTGATGGGCAACATGAGCGCCCTCGGGCGCATCGCGCGCATCTGCTCGCATCCACAGTCCCTCGCGCAGTGCCGCCTGTGGCTGCAGGAGCACCTACCGCAGGTCGAGCTCATCGCCGTGGCGAGCAACGGCGAGGCGGCGCGCCGCGCGCGCGATGAGCGCGGCACGGCGGCGATCGCCGGGCAGACGGCCGCGGAGGTGTACGGACTGAAGGTGCTCTCGAGCCAGATCGAGGATCGCGCCGACAACAGCACGCGCTTTCTCGTGCTCGGCAGGAAGCTGCTCGCCCCGAGCGGTGAGGACCGCAGCACGCTGCTGGTGTCGGTCGGACACACCGATGCGCCCGGGGCGCTGTACCGGCTGCTCGAGCCGCTGGCGCGCCACCGCGTGAGCATGACGCGCATCGAGTCGCGCCCCTCGCATCGGCGCAAATGGGATTACGTGTTCTTCATCGATATCGACGGGCACGCCGAGGAGCCGCACGTGGCCCGTGCGCTGGCCTCGCTGAAGCGCCGCGCGTCGCTGTTCCGGTTGCTGGGGTCGTATCCGCGGGCCGTTTTGTAGAGAGACGAACATGAGTAGTGCGGCTGACACAGGCGCGCGTCTGCGCGTGGCGGGGGGCGGGAGCATCAGCGGGGAGCTGACGGTGCCCGGGGACAAGTCGATTTCGCACCGTGCGCTGATGCTCGGCGGGCTCGCCGAGGGCGATACCCACATCAGCGGCTTTCTCGCCGGCGCGGACTGCCTCTCGACGCTGCGCGCGCTCGAGGCCCTCGGGGTGCGCATCGAGCGGCCCTCGCCCGAGCAGGTGGTGGTGCACGGCAGGGGCGCCGCGGCGCTCAGCGGCTCGAGCGCGCCGCTCGAGATGGGCAACGCCGGCACGGCGATGCGCCTGTTCATGGGGCTGCTCGCGCCACAGCCGTTCGACTCGGTGCTGATCGGTGATGAGTCGCTGATGCGCCGGCCCATGGAGCGCGTGGCCGCGCCGCTGCGGCAGATGGGCGCGCGCATCGAGACGCGCGAGGGCCGGCCACCGGTGCACGTGCGCGGCACGCCGGGTCTGCACGGCATCGATTTCCATCTGCCGGTCGCGAGCGCCCAGGTGAAATCCGCGCTGCTGCTCGCCGGGCTCGGCGCGAGCGGCCGGACCCGGGTCACCGAGCCGGCGCCCACCCGAGACCACACGGAGCGGATGCTGGGGGCGTTCGGCGTGACGGTGCAGCGCGAGGGGGCCAGCGTTTCGCTCGAAGGCGGCCAGCGGCTGCGCGGCGCCTCGGTGCACGTGCCTGCGGATTTCTCCTCCGCGGCGTTCTTCATCGTCGCGGGCCTGATGGCAGCCGAACGCGCAGTGCTGCTGCGCAACGTGGGCGTGAACCCCACGCGTACCGGGCTGCTCGAGATGCTCAAGCGCATGGGCGCGGACATCCGGCTGCACCCGCATGCCGGGGAGGCCGTCGAGCCGACGGCGGACATCGAGGTGCGCAAGAGCCGCCTGCACGGCATCCACGTGCCGATCGAGCTGGTACCGCTTGCGATCGACGAGTTCCCGATCTTTTTCATCGCCGCGGCGCTGGCCGACGGGCAAACCACGGTGCGCGGAGCGCAGGAGCTGCGAGTGAAGGAGAGCGACCGGCTGGCCGCCATGGCCGAGGGGCTCACCACCCTCGGGGTGGACAATCACCTGCTCGACGATGGCCTGTGGATCCGCGGCGGCAGCGGCTTCGGGGGCGGCACCATCGACAGTCACGGCGATCACCGCATCGCCATGGCGTTCGCCATCGCCGGGCTTGCGGCCCGCGCGCCGATCGAAATCCGCGACGTCGCCAATGTGGCGACCTCCTTCCCGGGCTTTGTCGAGCTTGCCCGCGCGGCCGGCCTGGGACTCGAGGCGCTGTGAGCGCCGTGCGCGCGCCCATCGTCACCATCGACGGGCCGAGCGGCTCGGGCAAGGGCACGATCAGCCGCGCCGTGGCGCGCATCGCCGGGTGGCATCTGCTCGACAGCGGGGCGCTCTACCGGCTGGTGGCGCTGGCTGGCCTCGAGCATAAGCTTGAGCTTGACGATGTAGCCGGGCATGCCCGGCTGGCCGCGGCCATGAACGTGCGCTTCGGGACCGGGGCGGACGCCGAGCAGGTGCTGCTCGAGGGCCGCGACGTCACCGGCGCCATCCGCAGCGAGGAGATGGGCCAGGGTGCCTCCCGGGTGGCCGCCTGGCCGGCGGTGCGCCAGGCACTGCTCGCGCGCCAGAGGGCCTTTGCCGAGCCGCCCGGGCTGGTCGCGGACGGGCGGGATATGGGCACGGTGGTCTTCCCGCAGGCGCAATTGAAGATCTTTCTCACCGCGAGCCCCGAGGAGCGGGCCCGGCGGCGCTATAAGCAGTTGAAAGAAAAGGGGTCTGGTGCTAGCCTCTCGGCCCTTTCGCGCGAGATCGCCGAGCGTGACGCGCGGGACTCGAGCCGGGCGGTGGCCCCGCTCGTCCCAGCTGCCGACGCCGCGCTGATCGATTCGACCGGCCTGAGTATCCAGGCGGTGATCGAACGCGTGATCGAGTTGGGCCGGCGCCGCGCGCTGTGGGCGTGAAGCGGCCCTGTCGATGAGGTTTTCCGGTTGGTGTGCGCCAGGGACGCGCATGCCGTTGTTCGCATCTGCCTGGGCCCTACGGATGCAACGGGCGCCAGTTAATGAGCACGGATCCGGCTGGACCGTGCGAGTGAAGGTATGACAGAAAGTTTTGCACAGCTCTTCGAGCAGAGTCTCGCCAATCAACGCATACGCCCGGGAATGATCCTCACGGGGCTGGTGGTCGAGGTCACCCCCGATGTGGTCGTGGTCAACGTCGGTCTTAAGTCCGAGGCGGTCATCCCCCTCGAGCAGTTCAAGGACGAGCGCGGCGAGATCGAGGTCAAGGCCGGCGACGAGGTGGAAGTGGCCCTCGACTCGGTCGAGGACGGCAACGGCGAGACGCGCCTCTCGCGCGAGAAGGCCAAGCGCGCGCGGACCTGGACTCGGCTCGAGGAGGCATTCAACAAGTCCGAGATCGTCACGGGCATCATCACCGGCCGCGTCAAGGGCGGCTTCACGGTGGAAATCGAGAACGTGCGGGCATTCCTGCCGGGCTCGCTGGTCGATGTGCGCCCGGTGCGCGACACCGCCTACCTCGAGGGCAAGCCGCTCGAGTTCAAGGTGATCAAGCTCGACCAGAAGCGTAACAACGTGGTGGTCTCGCGCCGCGCAGTCGTGGAGCAGGAGTTCTCCGCCGAGCGCAGCGCGCTGCTCGAGAACCTGCAGGAAGGCTCGGTGGTGCGCGGCACGGTGAAGAACCTCACCGACTACGGCGCGTTCGTCGACCTCGGCGGCATCGACGGTCTGCTGCACATCACCGACATGGCCTGGAAGCGCGTCAAGCATCCCTCCGAAGTCGTCAAGGTCGGCGATGAGATCGAGGTGCGGATCCTGAAGTTCGACCGCGAGCGCTCGCGCGTCAGCCTGGGCCTGAAGCAGCTCGGTGCCGATCCGTGGGAGAACATCGCGCGGCGCTACCCGGCCAACACCCGCGTGTTCGGCAAGGTCACCAACATCGCCGACTACGGCGCGTTCGTCGAGATCGAGGACGGCGTCGAGGGCCTGGTGCACGTGTCGGAGATGGACTGGACGAACAAGAACGTCAATCCGGCCAAGGTCGTGCACACCGGCGAGGAAGTGGAAGTTATGGTGCTCGACGTCGACGAGGACCGTCGGCGCATTTCGCTCGGCCTGAAGCAGTGCAAGGCCAACCCGTGGAAGGAGTTCGCCGAGAATTACAACCGCGGCGATCACGTGAGCGGGCAGATCAAGTCGATCACCGACTTCGGCATCTTCATCGGCCTGTCGGGCAACATCGACGGTCTGGTGCACCTGTCGGACATCTCCTGGGACATGCCCGGAGAGGAGGCGGTGCGCAGCTACCAGAAGGGCCAGCAGGTCGAGGCCATGGTGCTGTCGATCGACCCGGAGCGCGAGCGCATCAGCCTCGGCATCAAGCAGCTCGCCAAGGATCCCTTCTCGAGCTACATCGCCGAGAACCCCAAGGGCACGATCGTCAAGGGCGTGGTCAAGGAGCTCGACGCACGCGGTGCGGTCATCGATCTCGGCAATGGCATCGAGGGGCAGCTGCGCGCCTCGGAACTCGGCCGCGACCGGATCGAGGATGCGCGCACGGTGCTGAAGGTCGGCGAGGAGATCGAGGCGAAGTTCACGGGCGTGGACCGCAAGTCGCGCACCATTTCGCTGTCGATCAAGGCCAAGGAGGCGCACGAGGAAGCCGAGGCGGTGCAGAATTACCGCTCCTCGGAGTCCGCGCCGACCGGCACGAGCCTGGGTGATCTGCTCAAAGAGCATATCGGAGATCGTGGCTGAGTCCTGAACGCCGCCGCTCCCGCCCCGGGGGCGGCGGCGGTCGACCTGCGCTATGACCAAATCTGAGCTCATCGAAATCATCGCGGCGAAGCAGAAGCATCTGCCGGCCAAGGATGTCGAGCTCGCTCTGAAGCAGATCCTCGAGGTCATGAGCGATGCGCTCGCCCAGGGCGAGCGCATCGAGATCCGCGGATTCGGCAGCTTCTCGCTGCACTTCCGTCCGCCCCGCCAGGGCCGCAATCCCAAGACCGGCGAGGCGGTGGCGCTTTCGGGCAAGCACGTGCCGCATTTCAAGGCCGGCAAGGACCTGAGGGAGCGGGTCAACCAGGGCGCGCAGCAGCCGATCCGCGGCTAGTCGCGCGCCGCGTACGGCGGCACATGTTAAATTGCAGCGGTGATCGCGCTGCCCGCCTATCTGCTCGCGCTGGCCTTCGCTGCCGTCGGTATCGCCGCGTGGCTGCTCGGGCGTCTGACCGGCAACCGCCGCACCGTGCGCCTGCCGCGCGATTATTACGTCGGCCTCGATCATCTCATCAACGATCGGTTCGATCATGCCGTCGAGGTGTTCGCGCGCATGGCCGAGGCGGGCGATGCCGCGGAGATCCAATTCGCGCTCGGGAGTCTGTTCCGCCGCCGCGGCGAGGTGGACCGTGCGATCGCGATCCACACCCGGCTGCGCGAGCAGGGCAGCTCGGCGCTGCGCCACAAGGCGGCGCTCGCCCTCGCGCTCGATTACCTGAGCGCGGGCCTGATGGACCGCGCCGAGCAGCTGTTCGAGGAGCTCACTGCCTCGAGCGAGTATCGCGATACGGCGCTCGATCAGCTGTTGCGCATCTACGAGGCGCAGGGCGATTGGGCCAACGCGCTTCAGATCATGCACGCGCTGCCGGCGCATGTGCAGGCCGAGCGGGCGCGGATCGCGGCGCATTACCTCTGCGAGCTCGCCGAGCAGGCGCTCGTCCAGGGCGATGCGCCGCGCGCCCTGACGCTGCTCGGCCAGGCGCGCTCGCGGGCGCAGGATCTGCCGCGCGCCGAAGTGCTCGCGGCCCGCATCGCCGAGGCCGGCGGGGAACACGATGAGGCGCTCGAGCGGTACTTGAGCATCCTCGAGGCGCACCCGGCGCTCGCGATCGAGATGATTCCGCGCGCGCTGGCACTCGCGCCGCGGACCGAGGAGCAGCGCGTGCTCGCGGCGCTGTGCGAGCGCCTGCAGCGTGCGCGGCAGATGAACCCACGCGAGCTCGCGGTGTTACTTGCGAGTGCGCTGCCTCCCCAGCAGCTGCAGCGGCTCGCGGATCTTACCGGGCCGCATATCGAGGCGGCCGCGGAGGCGTACTCGCTGGCTCTCCTGCTGCAGCGCCTCGGGGATGTCGGCGGGCGCTATCAGTGCGAGGAGTGCGGCTTGCTGAGCGTCGGCTGGTACTGGCGCTGCCCGAAATGCCGCGCCTGGGACAGCATGCGTCCGGCGGCGTTCAAGTGGGAAGCGAGCCCGCCCGAGGCGGCCTTCGATGCGCGCAGGAGCGCGCAGGAGCGCCTGGTGCGGGACGATCGGCGCGATTTGGGTCGGGTCGGGCGTTAAACTAGGCTCAATTGGCGGCCTCTGGCGAGGCCGGTGCACACCCTTTCGGGAGAGACTCATGCGGACAGCCCCAAAGTCGATCATACGCACGGCCGTATTTCCGGTGGCCGGCCGCGGCACACGCTTCCTGCCGGCGACCAAGGCGAGCCCGAAGGAGATGTTGCCGGTGGTCGATAAGCCGCTGATTCAGTATGCGGTGGAGGAGGCGCTCGCGGCCGGCGCGACCCGCCTGGTGTTCATCACGGGGGCGGCCAAGCGCGCCATCGAGGATCATTTCGACTCCGACCAGGAGCTCGAGCAGCTGCTCGAGCGCCAGGGCAAGAGCAGCCTGCTCAATCAGATCCGCAGCGTGCTGCCCTCCTACGCCTCGTGCATCTACATCCGCCAGCCCGCGCCGCTCGGTCTGGGGCACGCGGTGCTCTGCGCGCAGCCGGCGGTCGGCGCCGAGCCGTTCTTCGTGCACCTCGCCGATGACCTGATCCGCAGCGAGGTGGCTTGTCTGGCACAGATGGCCGAAGTGTACGAGGCGAAACGCGCCAGCGTGCTCGGCGTGCAGGCCGTGCCGCGCTCGGACACCGACAAGTACGGCATCGTGGCGGTGGAGGCGGACAAGTCGGCCACCAGCCGGGTGCGCAGCATCGTCGAGAAGCCCAAGCCGCAGGTGGCGCCGTCGAACCTCGCGGTGGTGGGCCGCTACGTGCTGGCGCCGTCGATCTTCGAGCATCTGGAGAAGCTCGGCCGCGGGGCCGGTGGGGAGATTCAGCTCACCGACGGCATTGCGGCGCTGATGCGCGAGGAGGCGGTTTACGCCTACCGCTTCTCCGGTACCCGCTACGACTGCGGCAGCAAGCTCGGCTACCTGCAGGCCACCGTCGAGTACGCCCTTGGCCATCCGGTACTCGGCAAGGATTTTCGCCGCTACCTGCGTGCGCTGCAGCTCGAGATGCACGCGACCGCCGCGCCCGCCCCGCAGCGCCAGACTAACGGCTCTGGCTCGCGCCGGCGCACGCAGCGGCCCGCATCTGCGGCCTGAACCCGGCGCTACGCCGGCTGAGCCACCATCGGCTGTGTCGGGGCGCGCGCCACAATGTGCGCCAGGGTGTTGATGTTGTCGACCAGCCGGTCGCAGGCAGCGCTGATCTCCCCGGCGCGAGCCTCAGCGACGGCAGCGCCCAGTTCGCGCGCGAGCTGCCGCTGCGCGGCGCGGATCGGCGGCAGCGCGTTCGGCTCCCGGTGCGCGCTGAGGGCCTCGGCCGTCTCCGCGAGCGCCGCAGCGCTTTCGCGGATGAACGGCTCGAGCTGAGTGCGCACGCGTGAGCGCTCCTCGTGCCCGAGGAGCGCCTCGAGGGTCATGACCGTACGCGCCAGGCGATTGCCGTTGGTGAGCAGCGACTGGGCGAGCTCGGCGAGCGCCGCAGGGGTGGCCGGCTCGGCGAGCAGCCGTTTGACGGAGGCCTCGGCGTTGACGCGCGCTACCCTGGCAGCCTGCCGGCCATCGCGCCGCTCCTCGGCGCCGCCGCTGGCGAGGGCACTGAGGTAGTCTGCGTAGGCCCGTAGCATCCGCGCCAGGGTCTCGCGCGTGCGGCCCTTCTCCCACGTGGGCCACAGGCCGTAGGCCGCGAGCGCCACCGCGCTGCCGACGATGGTGTCGATCAGACGGGCGAGCACGGTCGGTTCCGGCGCTTCCCCGACGAACGCCAGCAGCAGCACCACCATGCCGGTGAGGGATGCGACCGCGATGCCATAGTGCACGTTGCCGAAGTACCGGAACCCCGCGCACAGCACCGCCAGCACCGCCAGGTGCACCCAGTCGTTGGCCGGCAGAACGTGCACCAGCGCGGTGGTGAGCAGCAGCCCGAGGACAGTGCCCACCACGCGCAGCAGGCCGTAGCTGAAGGTGGCCGCATAGTCCGCGCGCAGCACGATCGCGACGGTCATCGGCATCCAGTAGCCATGCTCGACGGGCAGTACTCGTCCGAGCCACAGCGCGAACGTGAAGCACACGGCGCTGCGCACGGCATGACGGAATGCCGCCGAGCGGGGCGTGAGGTTGGCCGCGAGGATGGCGAGCGGGGACTGCGGGCGCAGCGCGCGCGGCAGCTGCAGGTCTTCCTCGGCGGTGCGGCGCACTCCCTGCGATCCGGCGCGCTCGGCGTTGCGCACCGCGGCGGCGAGCTGGCCCGAGAGCGCCTGAAAATGCCGCCACGGCGCCTCCGGCAGCGCCGTCTCATGCTCGCTCGCGCGCCGCTCCGCGCTCTGCAGGCGCTCGAGCGCCTCCGGCATGCTCCGGCCCGGATCGGCTCCCGTGCGGATTGCCGCGGCGATCGCATCGAACACCGCGGCGCTCTCGTTCTGCACCAGCGGCGCGATGATCGCGCCGGGATCGGAGGCCTCGAGCGCGGTCAACTCGAGGCGGGCCCGCTCGGCGAGCTCGAGCATCACACCGAAGTGATCCATCACCGCCCCACGGGCGCGGTGCGGGCCGAGCAGCGTGTGTTGCAGCTCAGTCATGTCGTCGGTGAGCTCGAGCGCCGTGCCGCTGTCGCGCACCCCCCCGCGCGCCATCGCTGCGAGTCCCCTGTACACCGCTGCCAGGGCCTCGCGCTCCGGGCCGTAGCGCTGCAGCGGCCAGGCGGCGATCGAGAACAGCGCGAGCAGCAGCCCCCCGGCGGTCACCTCGGCGGTCAGCTGCAGGGCGGCCAGCAGGTTCGGGGCCGGCAGGTCGGTGGCGATGACGAGCAGAATCATCGCCGTCATGCCCACCCGGGCGATGGCATCGCCGAAGGTCACGAGCAGCGCGCCGGCAAAGCCGATGGCGAGACTGGCGATGAGCAGCGCCGGCAGATGGTGGTTCAGCGTCAGGCCGAGGAAGGTCGCGAGCCCCCCGGCGGCCGAGACCGCGAGCAGCCTCGAGAGGCGCTGCCGATAGGGGCCCGGCTGATCGGAGTACATCGTCACGACCGCGCCCACCGCTATGGCGATGCCGGCGAGCAGCTGCGCGCTCGCGATGCCCCAGGCGAGCGGCAGGACGACCGCGGCGGTGTTGCGCAGTAACACCCGCCAGGGCAGCTGAGCGGGCTTGGTCTGCAGCAGCGTTGCGAGAATGTTCTGACGCAGAGACGTGACGGCAGACGGCATCCGGAGCTCTCCGATCCTCCACCGCGCGCGGCGCGGCGGCGAAGCGGCGATTATGGCAGATGCTCTGTCACGACGGCTCCGCCACCGGGGCGATTGTCGAGGGTGAGTCGCCCGGCGTGCGCCTCGATGATCCGGCGGCACGGCGTCAGCCCGCGGCCCGAGGCCCGAGCCTGAGGACTGGGTCGAGAAGAACGGCACGAGCGCATCGCGCAGCGCCCGCTCGGTGAGGCCCGTGCGCCGGCCGGCCACCTCGATGCGCATCCCAGAGGAGTGCTTGTGCACGCAGAGGGTGCTCTCATCGGGCGGGGAGTCGGATTCGCGGGCATTCTCGATGAGGTTGATGATCAGCTGCTCGCGCTCGCGGTATCGGCGCAGGCCCCCTGCGCGGGCAATGCGCTCGATCCGAAACCCGAGTGTCGCGGCGAGCGCAGTGAGGAACCGCTGCTCGCGGCTGCGGGGGTAGCGCACTGCGCGTATCCCTTGATGAAGTCTGCCAGGTGCTGCGTGCGCTCACCGAGCGCGACGAACATGCGCTCGGGCTGCGGAACGAGCATTGCCCGGGCGGCCCCGGCTGCGGGCAGCGTGCCCGAGTGCACACGCGCGCTGAGGGGGCGACGGAGTTGTAGAGCTCGTGCGCAATGACGAGAATGAACTCGTTTCTACAGCGCAAATTCCTGGACCGAGACTTCACGTGCAGGGGCCTGCTCGCCGGTTTCGCTCTCGAGCACCTAGAACCGCGGGTTCTCCCGAGA
>JAKAYU010000016.1:27000-29775 GCA_021809525.1 Pseudomonadota bacterium
GTACGAAGCGCTTGACCGAGTTGTGGCGGTGCGTAAAGCCGAACCGCTCGAGCGGATGCCGGTAGATCCCCTGTGCGATGCGCCGGGGCTGGACCTGCTCGCAGATCCAGGCGCAGTGCACCTCGCGGACCGCGCGGACCGGCGCGTCCGGTGGCCGATGGCCGGGTAGCGCCCTAAACGGCACGCGCGCCCAGTGTGTACGCGTTCGTCATGCGCAAGTACGGTTTTAAAGTGGTCCCGCCCCACCCTCGGTGCACCGGGGCGTAGCGTAACGTCCGCCATCGACTCGAGTCCCGGGTGCCGAGCGGCGCCCCGCTCACGTCAGGGGGATTCGCAAGAGTCAGAATCGCGTTTGTTTGGGCTCGCGTCCGGGGTAACTGAGCGCGACTTGTGCATTTGCGAGTCAGGGCATGGGTCGGCGCATTTCGTGAACGGCAGTGACGTGCCTGCGGGATGAGGTGACCAGATGCCCGCAAGCTGCATCGTGCAGCGTTGGAAACGATTCGCATCCGCACGATGTGCCAGGTGTAGGCCGGAGCAAGCCCCGAAGCGCTGAGCAGGGCGCTGGGGTTCTCCAGCCGCTGCATCGCCAACTGGTTTGCGATCAATCGCACCGGTGGATCGGAAACGTTGGAGGCGAAGGGCATCCCGGAGCGGGCGAAGAAACTCAAAGCGTAAGAAATTGGCTAGGTGTGCCGGGCGGTAAGCTGACGCAACCGACTGCCGCGGGCCTTTCCGGTTGCGTTGTGGACGTGATCGATGATTGCGCGGCTGATTATCGGTGGCGCGCAGGTCAAGGCAATGCTCAGCGTGCGGCCTAAGCGGCAAATCGAGTTAACCCGATTCTGCCATTGACGTCGCACGACTTGAACCCATTGAAATCGGAGAGAAAAGCTTGGACACATAAACGCACCGGCTGCGGTGCGCAGAGTCGACTGCCCGGACTGCAGCTGCTGTGCCGACCCTGTTCGCGGCTCGATACCGCCCCTTCAGCGACTTGGCACCGAGGGTCGATCGGGCCTATGCTGTGCTCCTGTCGCGTCGGTTGGCCGTGCTGCCAGCCGAAAAGGGGGGGGGGCAGCGCTGTGCCGCATTTCGCGCACGGAGCCATTGTGAGGAGCAGTTATGGCCAATCGACGTACCGACCCCGCCCCCGCACCGAAAGCCGAGCCGACCCCCGTGTCCAAAGCGCGTGCGAACCGCGCACCGCCCGCCAAGCCCAAACCGAATTCCACGCCAACGGCCGTGACTGTCGCCGAAGACGTGCGTCGGGCGATGATCGCGGAGGCGGCATACTTCCATGCGCAGCGCCGCGGCTTTGCGCAGGGGGACGAAGTGCAGGATTGGCTGCAGGCGGAAGCGGAGATCGACGCGCTGCTCAGGGCCGAGCACGGCGAGCGCCCGCAATAGCTCGCTCGCTCCGGCGCGAAATTCTCCTATGTCGCTTGGGTGAAGGTCGGGCAGGTGATCGGCTCTGCGGCCGAACGCACTTCAGAGCGCGGGCCCTCAGTTGAGGACCATCGAGAGCCGCCGGCGGTAATCCGACACCAATGCCGGCCGCTCCGCCGCGAGCTCGAGCACGGAGAGGAAGGTCTGGCGGGCGGCGCCGTTGTTGTATTGGCGGTTGCGTTTGATGACCTCGAGCAGCTCATCGAGCGCCTTGTCGAGCTCCCCGGCGGCGATGTAGCGCTGGGCGAGCGCTGAGCGCGCCTCGAGGTTATTTCCGTCGGCCGCCACCTGTGCGCGCAGCGTGGCCAGATCGGGCAGTGCGGCGGCGTTGCGCAGGCTCGCGAGGCGCAGCTTGAGCGCCGCGCTGCGCGCGTCGGCCTGGCCGCGCGGGCCGAGCTCGGCGAGCGCGCGGTCGGCCTGCTCAAGTTGCTGCGCATCCGGGGCGCTCGGCAGGCGGTTGAGCACCACGTCGGCCAGATCGAGCTTCGCCTCGTCGTTTTCCGCATCCGCGCCGATTGCGCTGAGCAGCGCGGCGATGGCGCCGGCGAACTCTCCCTGTCCGATCAGCTTGTGCGCGCGGCGCCGTTCCGCCTCCGAGGATCCGGGCAGCAGCCGGTCGAGGAATTCTCGTACCTGGCTCTCCGGCAGCGCGCCGACGAATCCGTCGACCGGGTTGCCGTCGGCAAAGGCGAGCACGTACGGGATGCTGCGCACCATGAACTGCTGTGACAGCTCGGGGTTCTCGTCGGAGTTGACCTTGACGAGCTTGAACCGGCCGGCGTAAGCGCCCTCCAGCCGCTCGAGCACGGGCCCAAGGGCGCGGCACGGGCCGCACCAGGGTGCCCAGAAATCCACCAGGACGGGTACCTGGCGCGAGGCCTCGATGACTTCGCGCTCAAACGTGGTCAGGTTGACTTCGATCATGATTCCTCTCCGCGCCGGCTCGTTCCGTAATCGGGGCATCGGGTGGGGATTTCAACCGGGTGCGCGAGCGAGAGGCGCTCTCCTCAAAAGCGGCCCCGGGCAGCTCGACGATGATGCGCCCCTCGCCGGGCACGAAGCGGGCGTCGCCCCCGTGGCTGCGGGCCACCTGGCGCACGATCGCAAGCCCGAGCCCGGATCCGGGCGCCTGGGCATTGAGACGGTGGAAGCGCTCGAAGACCGACTCCTCCTGCCCGGTGGGCACTCCGGGGCCCTCGTCGCGCACTTCGATGCGGATCATCCCGCCTTCGGCCGGGCCGGGCAGGATACGCACACTCACCGCGCCCTTACCGTGCACCAGGGCATTATCGAGCAGATTGCGCACCATGTCGCGCAGGTCATCGG
>JAKAYU010000185.1 GCA_021809525.1 Pseudomonadota bacterium
CCGATCTCGAGGAGATATACCGTCGTCCAGAACGGGTCGCCCTGCGCCGTGAAGTGCTATCCTGCAGACTTTAACCAACGAGCGGAATAGGTATGGTAGCGCCTCTCACGTCAATTGACGCGCTAGCCTGGATTTCCACGGCGCACTGATTGACTAATCGTCCGCTCGTGCTGGGCGGTCGTCCCGGCGCCCCGCGATTCCGCGGTATGCCTGATTTCCCGCGCCCACGCCTTTGGCTCAAGTAGTCGGTACCTGGGATTTCATCGGTCGCGTCTTATCGGATCAAGTTCGCCGTAGCTCTGATCTGCACATTTATTTCTGGCTGGTGCACCAGACCGCACGTAGGGGCGGTGCAGCAGGATGACCGCTTAGAGGAGCCTATTTTCCCCGGATTCTGCCGCCCACAGGCGACGGGATGCGACAGGGTCGTTGACCACAAGATATGGTAATAGTAAAGTATTTATGTGCATGAGAAAGCACCGAAAGACATAAGCGCTTGCCGGCGCTTCTTCCTTGAGCCCGCCTCGGCCAGGCACCGCCAGTACGAGGCCCTACGGGCCTACTTCGTCGAGCAGCGCCCCTCGCGGGAGGTCGCCCGCGCCTTCGGCTACAGTCCCGGGGGCTTCCAGGTGCTCTGCCACCACTTCCGCCGCGAGCCCGATCCGCTGTTCTTCGTCAACCCCAAGCGCGGCCCACGCGAGCAGCCGAAGAAGTCCGCCGCGCGTGATCTGATCGTCGAGCTGCGCAAGCGCAACTATTCCGTCTACGAGATCAGCGAGAGCCTGAAGGAGCGGGGCCAACCGTTGAGCGCCACCGCGGTGCGCGAGGTGCTCAAGGCCGAGGGCTTCGCGCCACTGCCGCGACGGCGCGATGAGGAACGCCCACAGCGCCCGCGCGCCACGATCGAGCCGGTGGCCGACGCGCGACGCTTCGTGCTTACTCCCGGCCAGTTCCATACCCGCTGCGGCGGCCTGTTCCTGTTCGTGCCGCAGTTGCTTGAGCTCTCCCTCGATACTCTCGCCTCAAGCGCCCGCCTGCCGGGCTCGAAGATGATTCCGGCTGCCCATGCACTGCGAGCATCGCTTGCGCTGAAGTTGTGGTCGATCGAGCGCAAGAGTCACGTGATGGCACTCATCGCCGATGAGGGACTGGCCCTGTTTGCAGGACTGAACGCCTTCCCGAAGAAGAGCTTCCTCTCGGAGTATTCCTCGCGCGTCACCCATGCGCAGACGCTCACTCTCCTTGCCGCTTACCACAAGCAACTCGGCGGCGCGGACTTCCTTGCCGGTCACTCTTTCAACCTCGATTTCCACTCGGTCCCGTACTACGGCGAGCACCCCGTGATCGAGCGGCATTATGTCTCGATGCGCTCGCGCCGCCAGCCGAGCATTCTCGCTTTCCTCGCGCAGGATGCCGACGGGCGGGCCTTCTGTTATGCCAACGCCGACCTGCGTAAGGGCGAGGAGGCCGAGGAGATCTTCCGCTTCATCGAGTTCTGGAAGAAGCTGCGCGGCGCGCTCCCGCGGCACCTCGTGTTCGACTCGCGTCTGACCACCTACGCCAACCTGGCGCGGCTCGAGGATATGGGAATCACCTTCATCACGCTGCGCCGCCGCTCGGCAGCCCTGCTGAAGGAAATCGCTTTACTGCCGCGTTCGGCCTGGCGCACCGTGGAGCTGAATGTGCCGACGCGCAAGTACCGCACTCCGCGGGTGTACGAGCAGACCGTTTCCCTGGAGGGCAAAAAGTTCCGCCAACTCTTCATCCTCGACCTCGGGCACGAGGAGCCCACCATCCTGATCACCAACGACCGGCGCAGCTCCGCCCCGAAGCTCATCACCCGCTACGCCCAGCGCATGTTGATCGAGAACGCGCTCTCCGATGCCGTGCGCTTCTTCCACGTCGATGCGCTCTCCTCCGCCGTAGGCCTGAAAGTCGACTTCGACATGGCCCTGCTGGTCATCGCGAGTGGCCTCTACCGGCTCCTCGCCCGCAAGATGCGCGGCTACGCCGATGCACAGGCCCGAGTCATCTTCCGCGACCTCATCGACATGCCAGCCACCGTGGATGTCACCGACAAGGAGGTCCAGGTGCGTTTCGATCGTCGCGCGCATCTGCCGATCGTGCTGGCCTCAGGACTCCTCGATACCACCGTCGAGGTACCCTGGTGGAACGGGATGCGCCTGCGTCTGACAGCCGGATGAACCGCCTCGCTCTTAGCGAAACTGCAGCACGTGGAAATCCAGGCTAGACATATCGCGGAACCCCCGCGGCGCGGCCGGGCGGAGCGCACCATGAACCGGACATTCTTCTTCGCAACCGCATGGCTACCGGCCGGCTGGCGGCGCAACGTGCGCGCCGTGGTGCGCGCGGGAATCATCACCGAGGTCGCCTGCGGCGCGGCGCCGGCTCCCGAAGATGCCCGCTTCTCCCTCGTCGTGCCGGGCCTGCCCGATCTGCACAGTCACGCCTTCCAGCGCGCCATGGCCGGACTCGCCGAGCGGCGCGGCCCGAGCGGCACGGATGATTTTTGGTCGTGGCGTGAGATCATGTACCGCTTTCTCGCGCGTATCGAACCGGACGATCTGCAGACAATCGCCGCGTACGCCTACGCCGACCTGCTCGAGGCAGGGTTCACCAGCGTGGGGGAATTCCATTATCTGCACCGCACTCCGCAGGGCGGTCTGTACGACAACCCGGCGGAGCTCGCGCTGTGCCATGCGGCGGCCGCGGACTGCACCGGCATCGGCCTGACGCTGCTGCCGGTGTTCTATGAGTTCAGCCAGTTCGGCGGGGCGCCGCCCGCGGCCGGGCAGCAGCGGTTCATCACCGACCTGGAGACCTTCGAGCGCATCGTCGAGCGGGTCAGGGCCGAGGTGCGACCTTCGAGCGAGCGCAACACCGGCATCGCGCCGCATTCGCTGCGCGCAGTGGGCGCACCGCACCTGGCGGAGCTCCTCGCGCTGCACCGGCAGGGGCCTCTGCACATTCATGCCGCCGAGCAGGTCAAGGAGGTCGAGGACTGCGTGCAATTCACGGGCCTGCGCCCGGTCGAGTGGCTCTTGGGGCACGTCGAGGTGGACGCGCGCTGGTGCCTGGTGCACGCCACGCATCTGACACCCGGGGAAATCTCGGGACTGGCGCACAGCGGCGCCGTTGCAGGCTTGTGCCCGGTGACGGAAGCGAACCTGGGCGATGGCATCTTCCCGGCGCCCGCGTATCGAGAGGCCGGCGGTCGCTGGGGCATCGGCACCGACTCGCACATCCGGCTCGATGCGGCCGGCGAGCTGCGGCAGCTGGAATATGCGCAGCGGCTGCTGCGCCGCGAGCGCAACGTATTGGCGCGCGCAGACCAGCCGTCCACCGGGACGAGTCTGTTCGAGGAGGCGCTGCGCGGCGGCGCGCAGGCGCTCGCGCTGCCCGTCGGGGCGATCGCCAGGGGCTGCCGCGCGGACTTTCTGGCGCTCGATGCGCAGCACCCGGATCTCGCCGGGCGCGATTCGGATGCCGTCATCGACACCTGGCTGTTCGCCGCAGGCCGCTCGCTGATCAAAGAGGTCATCACCGGCGGTCGCACCGTTGTTGAGAATGGTCGGCACAAGGATCGTGATCGCATCAACACAGCGTATGGCCGCACGCTGAACCGTCTGCTGCAAACCCCGTGACATGATCAGCGACGACTCGACCGCGCCGGCCCGCTCGAACGCCGTGCCCCGCTACCGCGAGATCTACGAGTCGCTCCGCCAGAAGATCGTCTCGGGTGAGTGGCCCGCCGGACACCGTCTGCCGTCTGAGCACGAGCTGGCGCGGTCCTTCGGATGCGCGCGCATGACCATCAGCAAGGCCCTCGGCGCACTCGCCGATCAACGGCTCGTCACGCGGCGCCGGCGCGCCGGCACCACGGTCAACATGCCGCGCCCCCAGGAATCGGTGCTGGAGATTCACGACATCGAGGCCGAGCTGCTGGCCGCGGGGGTGAGCTACGCGTATCAGTCGCTCGCGCGCCGCGTCCGCCGCGCGAACACCGCTGACGCGAACATCCTCGGGGTTCCCGCCGGCACGCCGGTGCTCGCGCTCACCGGCCTGCACCGCGCCGACGGCCGACCGCATGCGCTCGAGGAACGGCTGATCAATCTGCATGCCGTGCCGGAAGCGCGCACCGAGCGCTTCGGCAGCATCTCCCCCGGTCGCTGGCTCCTGCAGCGCATTCCCTGGACGGAGGCCGAGCATCAGATCGGAGCGCTCAATGCGGATGCCGCCATTGCCCGCTGGCTCGCGATCCGCCGCAACACGGCCTGCCTGACCATCGAGCGCAACACCTGGCGCGATGAGCAGCGCATCACCCATGTGCGGGTCATCTATCCCTGCGATCAGCACCGCCTGGTGGCGCGTTTCCGCTACGGAGCGGCCTGAGGCGCGGCACCGTAGACTCCGTAGTCATCAGTCTTGAGAGGACTTCGCCGATTCGCGGAGTAGGCGATGGATAACTGGTTGATTTATCAGGGATCGAACCTCGAAAGTCTGCACTACACGGAAAGGGCGGTCGCGGCCTGGGCGGCAGTGATTTTCGGCGGCGGCTGCGGGGGCAGAGCGAGCTGCAGCCGCAGTTCGGCCTCCGGCTGCGTGTAGCGCGTGAGGAGCAGCTCGCGTTTGTCGGCGGTGGGGATGCGCACGTCGATCATCTGCACGGCAGAGAATTTCTCCAGCGCGCTACGGGTGGTCAGCCCCCGGGGCCAGATGTTTGAGCCGATTTCCGCGGGTCACATGCAGACAGTATGCGAGGACGGCGATGAAGATGTGCGCCTCGATGCGTCGTTCGTACTGATGGAAGATCGGTCGGATCGACAGATCCCCTTTGAGCGTTTTGAACGCCTCCTGCACCGCGACCAACTGTATGTAGTATTCCCAGACTTTGGCCGGATCGGATTCGGTCAGCTTCGTGCGCAGCAGGTAGCGAGCTTCCCGACGGCGCACCTCGCGTCGCTTGCTGCGGTTGAGCCAAAAAAAACGCAAACGAGGCGCCAGCAACTGCCATCTCGACGGTCACGAGCCGCCAGGCGGCCGGCGCTTTGCTCTGTGCCGCGCCGAGCTTCATCAGCAGCGCTTCGCGCGTGAGGTTCATCTGCGAGAGTTGCTTCAGGCGCGCCCACAGCCACTTCAGCTTGCGGCGGCGCATGCTGCGCTCCTCGGCGATGCGGTCGCGGCTCTCGGCGAAGACGTGGAGTTGTTGCTCCCGGGCCGAGAGTTTCACGCGAACTTCGGGGGCGGGCCTGCTGCCAAGACTTCGCAAGCAGCGCGCCCTCCAGCTGGCTCAGACGCCCCTTGGGTGTGCCGACCACGTACTGCACGGGCGGATCACTCATGCACATCTGCTCGAGCACTTCCTCGGTCGGAATGCCGCGGCCCATGGCCCAAATCCGCCACGCCTTGCCGAACTGGCGTTCGATCCGTGCGAGGAAGTCCTTCAGCGTCGTTTTGTCGGCGGATGCGCCCCGGAGCCCCTCAGAGGCGCGCGGGAACCCTTCTGGCGTGACAACGAGCGCGATCACGACTTGCACGCAATCCGAGCGCTTGTCACGCGAATACCCCAACTGCCGTTTGTCGGACTCCGACACCGGGGGTCGCTCTGATGTGTAGAGACTCGCCTCGAACGGTAGACCGTTTCGGTGCCTCGATGGGTTAGTCTATCGAGCCGGCGCTCGCTGCCAGCGCGCTGACCAGCACCATGCGGTTCGCTACAGCCCCTGTCCGCCCCCGCACCCACACAAGCGCCTGACGGGCCGTCACCGACGGCCCGTCCAGAGTCAGAAGCGGACGCGAATCGGGGGAATCGCGCTAATGCCCGAGCGCCCAGAGCACGACCGCATCGAACAGCGCCTTGCCTTGCGGGGTCATGTCGTCGTAAGACGGATTGTCGAGCGGCAACAGCGCGCGGCGGGCCGGTGCGATGAATCCTCCAGCCATCCGCGCCCCTTGCGGGTAGCCGAAGATCGCGTCCTCGCGTGGCTCGTTCGGTAGCGTAGCAATCACGGTGGCATCCGGAAGCGGCCACGCCCACTTCAACACGCCCGGGTGATCGGTGAATTTCACCAGCCCAGGTTTCAAGCCGGCCGCCATGGGACTCCATGCCCCGACGATGTCGAGATAATTCTCCGGCGGATCGACGCTCTCGAGCAGCTCCCCGTGCTCACCGTAATCGACGTAGCGGTTGCGACCACTGAAGTGCAGCGTATCAGACAGCAACCCCTCGAGGGAAATCAAAGGGACCGGTGCGTTCACGTACTTGTTGGCCAATTTCCATTTCGAGCAGGTGCTGGAGATGATGATCAGGTCCATCCCGTGCGCAATGCTCTGCGGTGCCATCTGGTCCGCAACAGTGACCGTGAAACCCAGATGGCGCAGATGCGCGACGATGTGCGCATCGGAACGGCGGCCCTCGCCGCCATTGACTCGCTCGACATACAGGAGCTTCTTGCCGCGAGCGGCCTGGCGTAACGCGGCATCAAGCGCGCGCGGATCGTACTTTGGTTCTGGCGGCGGCGGTGAAGCCGCCCAGCGTAGAGCCGCATCGAACAGCTTCAACCCGATCGCCCAGTGGCGCAAGCGCGGATCCCTGGCAGCCGGCCCGTACACCGCAGTGAGCAAATGAAAATTGGCTCTTCCGGGTTTAGTGTGGGTGAAATTGTTGGATAGAGAGGAGAAAGCTCCGGTATTCATAGGCTTTTCCGGCCTTGGCTTGACCGGAAAATCTGG
>JAKAYU010000186.1 GCA_021809525.1 Pseudomonadota bacterium
CGATCTCCTGACGGGCCTCGAGGGCTTCGATGAACATCGAGGCCTGGATGAGCGACTCATGCGTGCCGGTGTCGAGCCAGGCCACGCCGCGGCCGAGCAGCTCGACGGTGAGCGCGCCGCGGTCGAGATACAGGCGGTTGAGATCCGTGATCTCGAGCTCACCGCGCGGTGAGGGCTTGAGCTGCCTGGCCAGATCCACGACCTCGCTGTCGTAGAAATAAAGCCCCGTGACCGCGTAGTTGGATTTGGGGTGCGCCGGCTTCTCCTCCAGCGTGGTGGCCCGGCCGTCGGCATCGAAGCTCACCACCCCGTAGCGCTGCGGATCACGCACCCGGTAAGCGAACACCGTCGAGCCGCTGCCGCGCCTCGCGGCGGCCTGCAACTGCTCGGGCAGGCCGTGGCCGTAGAAGATGTTGTCGCCGAGCACCAGCGCCACGGGATCCTGGCCGATGAAGCGCTGGCCGATGAGGAAGGCCTGCGCCAGGCCCTCGGGACGGGGCTGCTCGGCGTAGCGGAGTGAAATGCCCCACTGCGCGCCATCGCCGAGCAGGCGCCGGAACAGCGGCAGGTCCTCGGGCGTCGAGATCAGCAGAATGTCCCGGATCCCGGCCAGCATCAGCGTCGAGAGCGGGTAGTACACCATGGGCTTGTCGTACACCGGCAGCAGCTGCTTGCTGATGCTCAGAGTGACCGGATGCAGCCGTGTGCCGGCCCCCCCGGCGAGAACGATGCCTTTCAAAGTCTCCCGCTCCTGTGTCCGAGTTTTGAGCGCGAAGCTTGCCATGGTTGCGCGCCTGGCGTCATGCACCAGTCCTCAACCCACGCGCACCGCGCTTCATGATCCCAGCACGTCCCTCACGCAGGAGAGCAGATCGGCGTATACGCCGTCCGCCGCGTCTATAGCCTCCGCGCTTAGCGCATGGCCGCTGCGCACCAGGAAGCACCGGGCGACTCCGGCAGCGCGTCCGGCCTGCACGTCCGAGAGCTTGTCCCCGACCAGAAAGGAGGCCGCCGGATCGATATCGAGGGCCCGGATGGCCTTCAGCAGCATCCCGGGCTCGGGCTTGCGGCACTCGCACGAGCGGCGGTAGCGGGCCACCGGGGCATCCGGCAGGTGCGGGCAGTACTCGATGGCATCGAGGGTGACCCCCTCGCGGCGGAGGGATTCGCGCAGGTGCGCCGTCAGCCGCTCGTAGTCCGCCTCGGTGTAGAGGCCCCGGGCAATGCCCGCCTGGTTCGTCACCACGACCCGGCGGTAGCCGGCGGCCTGCAGCCTGCGCAGCGCCTCGAGCACCCCGGGCAGCAGCACGAAATCCTCGATCCGGTGCACGTAGAGGCGCTCCTCGTTGAGCACGCCGTCCCGGTCGATGAACGCCGCGCGGCGACTCACGCGCCGCGAATGCGCTCGACGAGCGCGGTAGTGGAGTAGCCGGTCACGAAGGGGATGGCCAGCGAGCGGCCGCCCCAGGAGCGCATCAGCCGGGTCTCCTCGAGGGTCTCGATGTCGTAGTCCCCGCCCTTGACGTAGAGATCCGGCCGGCAGCGCGAGAGCAGCTCGCAGGGGGTCTTCTCATCGAACAGGGTGACGAACGACACGCTCTCGAGGGCGGCGATGACGATGAGCCGGTCGAGCTCGGCATTGAGCGGCCGGTCCGATCCCTTGCCCTGAAGGCGCGCCGAGATGTCGCTGTTGAGCGCGACCAGGAGCGCCGCCCCCCGCTCGCGCGCCGCCGCCAGATACGTCACGTGTCCGCGATGCAGGACGTCGAACACGCCGTTGGTGAACACGAGCGGGCGGGGCCAGGCCCAGGTGCCGAGCTGTTCATTGGGAACCATTTTCTGGCGCAGGCTTTGCGGTAATTCCATCATGGGTCGGTGAACGTCGTGTCAGTGCTTCGAGCGGTGCATGATCGCGCAGCGCCCGCGGCCGCGCCAGCAGGGGTCCTGCAGATCTCGTTGGCGTAATGGAGACTCTCGCGCGACCGTCGACGAAGGCACTGTACGGTCCAATCCACACTCCATCGCTGCGCGAGCGCTGCACCGACTACGGCAGAGCCCATCGACCGCGATCGACTGAGAACCATGACAAGTCCTCATCTCACTGGGGCCAAAGCCACGTTCACCTCAGCGAATCGGGATCACTTTGCCCGTGGGGGGAGCTGCCGACCGGATCCGGTGACAACACCCCCGGATCATGGTCGACTGGGGCAGGAGTCATGCCGGACCCGGCTGGCGCAAAGCCCCATTATCGGGCCGGGACGAAAGCAACGGGGGCCCGTCGCTCAGTCCAACGCCGACCGGCTCGCCGCGACCCGAAGCGATGCGTCTTGAGTCGAGATCCACTTCGCGCGACTGTATACACGTTCAGTCAAATGACTTCGTTTCCGGAGCACCTCGTGAGGCCCTCTCTCGCGCTGCAGAGACGTCGCGACACCATCCGCCGGGTAGTGAGCGAGCACCACACGGAAAACGCGCGCATTTTTTGCTCCGTCGCGCAGGGCACGGATGCCGAGGGCAGCGACCTGGACATCCTCTATCCAGCCTGCCCCCGCGTCACGTCCGAGCACTCCGGTCAGCCCTGCCCCGCCAGCCATTCGGCATAGCGGCGCACGCCCGTCCCGACATCCGCGAACTCGATATTGCACCCCGCCGCGCGAAGCGCCGTGAGATCCGCCTCGGTGCGGCACTGATACTTGCCCACGAGCGCCTGCGGAAAGGCGGTGTACTCGATTAAGCCCGCCTTGATCTGCTCGGCCAGCGACAGCGCCGGCTCGCCGCGGCCGGCGCGCATCGCGTTGATCGTGGCATGGGCGACGTCGTTGAAGGGCTGCGAGCGTCCCGAGCCCACATTGAAGATGCCGCTGCGCTCGGGATGGCGCAGGAACCACAGGTTCACCGCCACCACGTCCCCGACGTACACGAAATCCCGCGTCTGCTCGCCTGGAGCGTAGCCGCCGTACTCGCCAAAGAGCTTGACCTTGCCGCTCTCGCGCAGCTGAGTGAAGTGATGGAACGCGACCGAGGCCATGCGGCCCTTGTGCTGCTCGCGGGGGCCGTAGACGTTGAAATAACGAAAGCCGGCCACCTGGTGGCGCGCGGTCGGCAGCATGCGCCGCACGACGTTGTCGAAGAGCAGCTTGGAGTAGCCGTACACGTTCAGCGGCCGCTCGTACTCGGGCGACTCGCGAAACACCGTGCTGTCGCCGTAGGTGGCCGCCGAGGAGGCATAGAGGAGGCGCGTGCCCTGAGACTGACAAGCATCCAGCAGACGCTTCGAGCAGCGGTAGTTGTTCTCCAGCATGTACTTGCCGTTGTGCTCCATGGTGTCGGAGCAGGCGCCCTCATGAAAGACCGCTTCGATCCGCCCGAGCTCCCCACGCGCGAAGCGCCGGTAGAACTCGTCCCGATCGAAATAATCGCTCAGCCTCGCCCCGAGCAGGTTGCGGTACTTCATGCCCTCGGTGAGATCGTCGACCGCGATGACCTCATCGATACCGAGGGCATTCAAGCCCTGCACCAGATTGCTGCCGATCATGCCGGCCGCTCCGGTCACCACGACTCTCATGCGAACAGCTCCTCGTAAGTGGCCGTGGCGGTGCCGAACTTGCCCACCACGATGCCGCCGGCGCGATTGGCGATGGGCATGGCCTCGCGCAGGCTCATCCCCGCGGCCAGCATCGAGGCCAGGGCGGCGATCACGGTGTCCCCGGCGCCGGTGACATCGAACACCTCGCGGGCCTGCGCGCCGATGCGCACGTGGCCGTCGGCATCGAACAGCGACATGCCCTCCTCGCTGCGCGTCAGCAGGAGCGCATCGAGCCGATGCGCCCGGCGCAGGCTCGCCACGCGCTCCTCGAGCTCCTGCTCGGTGGACCAGCGGCCGATCACGTGCGCCAGCTCCGCGCGGTTCGGCGTCACCACCGTGGCGCCCGCGTAGCGCGTGTAGTCATCCCCCTTGGGGTCGACGAGCACCGGTTTACCGGCGGCCCGGGCCCGCCCGATCATGTCCGAGATGTGGGTCAGCCCGCCCTTGCCGTAGTCGGAAAAGATCACCGCACCGCACTCGGGCAGCGCGCGCTCGAAGTCCGCGAGCATGCCGGAGAGGATCTCGTGGTCGGGCTTGTTCTCGAAGTCGACCCGCACGAGCTGCTGCGCCCGGCCGATGACGCGGAGCTTCACGCTGGTGTAGAGCTTCGGGTCGCGGCCGAGCAGGCTCTCGATGGCACGCTCCCCGAGCAGCGCCTCGAGACGCCGCGCCGGCTCGTCCTCGCCCACCACGGTAATCAGCGTCACCGCCGGGCCCAATGCCCTGACATTGAGGGCCACGTTCGCGGCGCCGCCCAGGCGGTCCTCCTCGCGGGTGACGCGCACCACGGGCACGGGCGCTTCCGGGGAGATGCGCTCGACCTCGCCGAAGAGGTACCGGTCGAGCATTGCATCGCCCACCACGAGCACCCGAGCGGCGCGCAGGCGGGATTTCAGCTCACTCATGGTGCGCGTGCCAGGCCGAGCGCCGACTCGACGAGCCCGCACAGGGTATGTCCGATGAACCCATGCGCCTCCTGGATGCGCGCCGTGGTGTCGCTGGGCACGATGATCGCGACGTCGCAGAGCGCCCGCAGTGCCCCGCCATTGCGCCCGAGAAGGCCGATGACGCGCATGCCGGCGGCGCGGGCGACCTCGACCGCCTTGATGACGTTACGCGAGTTGCCGGAGGTCGAGATGCCGAGCAGGCAGTCGCCCGCGGCGCCGAGGCCGGCCACCTGGCGTGCAAACACCTCATCGAAACTGTAGTCGTTGGCGATCGAGGTCAGCGCCGAGGTGTCGGTGGTGAGCGCGAGCGCCGCGAGCGGCCGGCGGTCGTGGACGAACCGGCCGGTGAGCTCTGCGGCAATGTGCTGGCTGTCGGCGGCCGAGCCGCCATTGCCGCACAGCAGCACCTTGCGCCCGAGCGCAAGAGCTGCGCTCATCAGCTCGCCCGCCTGCTCGATCTGCCCGGCCAGCGGCGCCAGGCGCTCAAAGAGCGATTGATGCTCGCGCAGGTAAGTCTGGAACAGATTTGCCGTTTGATTCATCGGTCTCATCGCCCCTCGGGCGGGACAGAGTTGCGCCACTCGGCGAGCTGCTCGATCAGCCTCTGCACGCCGGGTGCGACGGCGGGCTGGCCCACCGGGTCGCGCACGCTGCCGATCAGCTCCCCGGCGAGGCGCTTGCCGAGCTCCACACCCCACTGGTCGAAGGAGTTGATCCCCCAGATCACCCCCTGGGTGAACACCTTGTGCTCGTAGAGCGCGATCAGGCGGCCGAGCGTCGCAGTGTCCAGCCGCGCAAAGGCGATGAGCGTACTCGGGCGCGAGCCGGGGTGCACCTTGTGCGGCTCGAGCGCCTCGCGTCGCTCGGCCGGCAACCCCTCGCGCTCGAACTCCTCGCGCACCGCCTCGGGCGGATAGCCCGCCATGAACGCCTCGGCCTGCGCCAGGCAGCTGGCGATCGCGAGCTCGTGCTGCGCGCGCTTGCCGCAGGAGGAGTCCGCCGGCAGCAGCAGATCGAGCGCGGCGCGGGCGGTGCCCTGGTGCAACAGCTGATAGAACGAGTGCTGGGCGTTGCTGCCCGGCCCGCCCCAGATCACCGCGGCGGTCTGCCACTCGAGGCGCCGGCCCTCGAGCGTGACCGACTTGCCGTTGCTGCCCATCTCGAGCTGCTGCAGGTAGGCCGGCAGGCCCGCGAGCCGCTCCTCGTAGGGCAGCACGGCGAGCGTCGGCAGCTCGCGGAAATTGATGTTCCAGATGCCGATGAGCGCGAGCAGCACCGGCAGATTCTCCTCCCACGGCGCACGCCTGAAATGCACGTCCATCTCGCGGGCGCCCTCGAGAAAGGCGGCGAAGGACTCCCGCCCGATGGCGATCGCGAGCGACACGCCGATCGAGGACCAGAGCGAATAGCGCCCTCCGACCCAGTCCCACATCTTGAAGCGGTGCTCGGGGTGCACGCCGAAGGTGTCCATGGCGCGGTGATTGACCGAGACGGCCGCGAAATGCCTCGGCACGGCCGCTTCCCCGAGCGCCGCGCGCAGCCACTCACGCGCGGTGTGCGCGTGAGTGAGGGTCTCGAGGGTAGTGAAGGTCTTCGAGCAGACGATGAACAGCGTCGTGCGCGGATCGGCGTCCTCGAGCACGTCCGCGAGACGGCAGCCCTCGACGTTCGAGACGAACTCGCAGCGCGGCGCACCGCGCGAGTAATGGGCAAGCGCGTGGGCGGCCATCGCCGGCCCGAGATCCGAGCCGCCGATGCCGATATTGACGACGAGGGTGAAGGGCGCCCCCGCGCTGCCCTCGATGCGCCCGCTGCGCACGCCCTCGGCGAACGCCAGCATGCGCTCGCGCTCCTCGAGCACCTCGCGCTCGATCGCCTCACCGCCGATGCGCTCGCCCGGCCGCTGCCGCAGCGCCACGTGCAGCGCCGCGCGCGCCTCGGTGGCGTTGATCCTCTCCCCGCGCCACATCGCATCGCGGTAGGCGGCGAGGCCCACCGCCTCGGGCAGCTCGAGCAGCCGCCCGAGCACCATCTCATCGAGATGCTGGCGCGAGAAATCCATCAGCAGCCCGGCGCCGCGGCGCGAGAAGCGCTCGAAGCGTCCCGGATCGCGCTCGAACAGCTCG
>JAKAYU010000187.1 GCA_021809525.1 Pseudomonadota bacterium
CGGGGCATTCCACCGCCGTGCCGGGGAGCAAGCGAGATGAGCAACGGCATGCGCAGCGTCGTGGTGGACAAGATCGCCTCGGTGGCGCAGGCGTGTGGCCTGGCGCACGAGGTGCGCATCGCCGCGGACATCCCCGCCGAGGAGGGCGTGGTGATCGTCGTGGAGGTACTGACCAACAAGTCGACCTACAACACGCTCGAGCTCACCAGCGGGCGCATGGCCAAGGTGCGCAAGGGCGACATCGTGGTCGGCGCGCTCGGCCACCGCAAGGCGCTGTTCGGCTACTCCGGGCACATCCCGGAGTCGGTCAAGCCGGGCGACACCATCCAGATGCTCAACATCGGCGGGGTGCTCGGGGCATGCGACTCGATCAATCCGGACAAGGGCCAGCCCTTCGACTGCCGCGTGCTCGGCGTGGTGCTGCGCTTTCCCTATCTCGGTGAGCGCATCGGCGTGCCGGCCCGGGTCGGCCTGCGTGCGCTCGATCAGGCCGCCCGGCTCGAGACCCGCCAGGTTCCGGTGGTGGCCCTCGCCGGCACGTGCATGGAGGCCGGCAAGACGGCCGCCGCGTGCGCCATGATCAGCCGCATGCGCCACCGCGGCCTCACGGTCGATGCGTTCAAGGCGACCGGCGTCTCGCTGCGCCGGGACATCATGGCGATGGAGGATGCCGGCGCGCGTCGCTCGGCGATCTTCACCGATTTCGGCGTGGTGACGACCACACGGCGCAACGGACCGGCACTGACGCGCACCATGCTGAGCGAGTTGTCCGCGGGCAAGCCCGACGTCATCGTGTTCGAGCTCGGCGACGGCATCCTCGGCACGTACGGCGTGGATGCCATCCTGGAGTGCTCCGACATCCGCGCCGTGCTGACCGCAGTGGCGCTCTCGGCCAACGATCCGGTCGCCGCCTGGGGTGGCGTGAAGCTGCTGCGCGAGCGCTTCGGCATCGAGCCGTGCGTGGTCACGGGGCCGGCCACCGACAACCAGGTGGGCATCGACCTGATCACCGAACAGCTGAAGGTCCCGGCGTTCAACGCCATCAGTGATGGTGCCTCGCTCGGCGATCACGTCATGCAGGCCGTCGGTCTGCTGAGCGGAACGCGCGCATGAGCGAGCCCATCCCGGCGGTCGTGCTCGGCGGTACCGGCTACGTGGCCGGCGAACTGCTGCGCCTGCTCGCGGGGCATCCGCGTCTGCAGGTGCGCGCGGTCATGTCGGACAGCCAGCCCGGCGAGGCACTCGCCGGGGCGTTCCCGCACCTCGCTTGCGTTTACGGAGATGCGTGCTTCCAGTCGCACGAGGCGGTGCGTGCACTGCTCACGCGCGAGCCGCGCTGCGCGGTGTTTTCGGCCGCCCCGCACGGGGTGTCCGCGCAACTGATCGACACGCTGCTCGGCGCGGCGGCCCGGGCGGGCACCGTGCCGCGGGTGGTCGATATCTCCGCGGACTTCCGCTTCCGCTCGGCAGAGGACTACGAGCGGGTCTACCGGCATCCGCACGGCGCCCCCGGGCGCCTGGCAGAATTTACCTGCGCGGTGCCGGAGCATCTGACGGACCTCACCACCGCGCACGTGGCGCATCCGGGTTGCTTCGCCACCGCGGTGCTGCTTGCGAGCGTGCCGCTGCTCAGCCGCGCCCTCGTCGAGCCGCAGCTGTTCGTCGCCGGCGTGACCGGCAGCACCGGCTCAGGCCGCAAACCGAGCTCCGGCACCCACCACCCGCTGCGGCACAGCGATCTGTACGCCTACAGCGCGCTCGCGCACCGGCACGCCCCGGAGATCGCCGCCTGCGCCCGCGCCGCGAGCGGCGTGGCCGCCGAGTTCGCCTTCGTGCCGCACTCCGGTCCGTTCGCCCGCGGCATTCACGTCACGGTGCAGGCGCGGCTGCGCCGCCCGCTCGAGACGGCCGAGCTGCTCGGCGTGCTGCGCGAGTCCTATGCCGGCTCGCGTTTCGTGCGCGTCCTCGACAGTCCGCCCCGCATCAAGGACGTGACGGCGAGCAACTATGCGCACCTCGGTGCGGTGAGCGACGGGCACACCGTCGCGGTGATGTGCGCCATCGACAATCTCACCAAGGGCGCCGCCGGCGGCGCCGTGCAATGGATGAATCGGATGTTCGGCCTGCCCGAGAGCGAGGGTCTTGCCGCTGCGGCGCCCGGCTGGACGTGAAGCGAGAACTCATGAACGCATCCCCGCCCGTGTCCGCCACGCCCCCGCCGCCGAGCGGCGAGGCCCTGGCGCCCGTCTACGCCCAGTATCCGTTCGAGGTGGCCCGCGCCGAGGGCGTTTGGCTCATCGGGCCGCACGGCGAACGGGTGCTCGATCTGTACGGCGGGCATGCGGTCGCCGCGCTCGGCTACGGCCATCCGGGTTGGACCGAAGCGCTCGCCGCGCAGGCGCGCGCGTGTCAGTTCCAGACCAACGCGCTGCCGATGTCCGTGCGCACGCTCGCCGCGCAGCGCCTGATCGCCTTCTCGCAGCTGGATTTCGCCAGCGTGTTTCTGGTCAACAGCGGCGCGGAAGCCAACGAGAATGCCCTGCGGCTCGCGCTGCGCATGACCGGGCGGCCGCACGTCGCGGCGGTTGAAGGGGCATTTCACGGGCGTACCGCCGCGGCATCGGCTGTGACGTGGGGCTCGCAGTCCTGGTACGGCTTTCCGCGCACGCCCTTTGATGTGAGCTTCCTGCCGCGCGCAGATCTCGACGCCATCGCGGCCCAGGTGACCGAACGGACCGCCGCGGTCATCGTCGAGCCGGTGCAGGGGCTGGCCGGGGCGGTGGATCTCGGCGCGCCGTATCTCGCCGCGCTGCGCGAGCGCTGCGATGCGGTGGGCGCGCAGCTGATCTTCGATGAGGTGCAGTGCGGGTTCGGCCGGGTGGGCGCGCCCTACGCCGCCGCGCTCTACGGCGTCATGCCGGACATGCTCACCACCGCCAAGGCGCTCGGCAACGGTTTCCCGGTCGCCGCCCTGCTGACCTCGGCCCGGGTGTCCGCCACGCTGAAGATCGGCCTGCTCGGCACCACCTACGGCGGCGGACCGATGGCGTGCGCAGCGCTGCTCGCCACGATCGAGGCGATCGAGTCGGCTCGGCTGCTCGAGAACGTCCGGCGCGTCTCGGCCTACATCCGGCGCACCTGCCTCACCGGGCCGGTGAGCGCCATGCAGGGCGAGGGCTTTCTGCTCGGGCTGCGCACCCGGCGGCCCGCCAAGCAGATTCAGACCGAGCTGCTCAGCCGCGGCATCCTCGCCGGCACCGCGAGCGATCCGCACGTCGTGCGGCTGCTGCCGCCATTCATTCTCCAGGAGGCGCAGGTCGATCTGCTGCGCCAGGCGCTCGCGGACATCGGCACATGAGGCGCTTCCTCGACCTGGCGGATCTGACGCGCGAGGAGGTGCTCTCGCTGCTCGCGCTCGCCGAGCGGCTGCAGCGCCAGCCCGAGCCGCACGCCCTCGCCGGGAAGATTCTCGGCCTGCTGTTCCTGAACCCCTCGCTGCGCACGCTGGCCTCCTTCCAGGCGGGCATGGCGCGCCTCGGCGGCAGCTCCTTCGTCATCACCCCCGGTCAGGGCACCTGGCAGCTCGAGACGCGGCTCGGCGCCGTGATGGACGGTGCGGCGGCGGAACATGCGCGCGAGGGTATCCCGGTGCTGGCCTCCTACTGTGATGCGCTCGGCATCCGCGCCTTCGCCGGCGGGCGCGATCTGGCGGCGGATCTGGCCGAGACGACCTTCAACACGCTCGCGGCGCTGGTCGAGAAACCGCTGATCAACCTCGAATCGGCGCTCAACCATCCCTGTCAGGCGCTCGCCGACTGGAAGACGATGGATGACTTCGGCGTGCCGCAGCGCGGCCGCTTCGTGCTCTCGTGGGCCTATCATCCGCGTCCTCTGCCGCTCGCGGTGCCGGCAGCCGTGCTGCACATGGCGGCGCTGCGCGGCATGGAGGTGGTGGTGCTGAGGCCCGAGGGGTTCGCGTTGCCCGAGCCCGTCATGGACAAGGCGCGCCGCGCTGCGGCGCTTGCCGGCGGCTCGGTGCGCGAGAGCGAGGATCGGCGCGAGGCGCTCGCCGGTGCGCACATTCTCTACGCCAAGGAATGGGGCTCGACGGCGTGTTACGGCGATGCCGCCGAGGAGGCGCGCCGGCGCGCCGGACTGACCGGCTGGTGCGTGCGCACTGACTGGTTCGAGCCGGCCGCGCCCGAGTGCCGCCTGATGCACTGCCTGCCGGTGCGGCGCAACGTCGCGGTCGCCGACGAAGTGCTCGACGGCCCGCGCAGCATCGTGCGCCACGAAGCGTACAATCGCCTGCCGGTGCAGATGGCGGTGTTGTACCGCCTGTTGAAGGGGCTGTAGGCCCGCCGCGTTTTCCTCCGCTGAAGATCAGGGGCTCAACACTGACATGATCATGCAACCCGCCGACCAGACACTGGCCATCCGCGCATTGAAGAGCGCCGCGCCGTACATCCGCATGTATCGCGGCAAGACGTTCGTCGTGAAGGCCGGCGGCGGCGTATTCGCCGATGACGCCTCCACGCGCGTGCTCATCGAGCAGATCGCGATCCTGCACTACTTCGGCGTGCGCGTCGTGTTCGTGCACGGTGGCGGGCCGCAGGTGACCGAGCTCGCCCGGGCGCTCGGGGTGAGCTCGCGCATGGTGGAGGGCCGCCGGGTGACCGACCGGGAGGCGATCGACGTCACCGCGATGGTGCTGAACGGCACCATCAACACCGGGATCCTCGCCATCTGCCGCGAGCTGAACATCGAGGCGGTTGGCCTCAGCGGCGTGGACGCCGGACTGATCCACGCGCACAAGCGCCCCCCGGTGACGCTCGCCTCGAGCGGCGAGGTGGTCGACTACGGGTTCGTCGGTGACATCGACGCGGTCGATCCGGCGGTGCTGTGCAAGTTGCTCGACAACGGCCTGATGCCCGTGGTGAGCCCGCTATCGGCCGATGATGACGGCGTGCTGCTCAACATCAACGCCGACACCGTGGCGGCGGCGATCGCCGCGGCGCTTCGCGCCGAGAAGCTCATCCTGTGCACCGGCGCGCCCGGCATCCTCGCCGACCTCGCCGATCCGGGCTCGCTCATCTCCTACACCGACCTCGAGGGCCTCTCGAGGCTGCGTGAGCAGGGTGCGATCGCCGACGGCATGCTGCCGAAGACGAGGGCGATCGAGTCGGCCATTCGCGGCGGCGTGCGGCGCGTGCACGTGGTGTCGTACCAGGCGCCGGAAGGCATCCTCGGGGAAGTGTTCACCAATGAAGGCACCGGCACGCTCATCGTCGAGGACATCGATGCGCTGACGCCGGCCGAGCAGCAAAGCGGCGGGCTCTGAGCGTGAGCCGGCTGTGGGACAAGGGCGCGCCGCTCGATGAGCGCGTGCTGCGCTACACGGCCGGGGAGGACTTCGCGCTCGATGAGCGCCTCGTGGCCTACGATGTGCGCGCATCGATCGCGCACGCCGAAATGCTCGCTGCGCAGGGACTGCTGGCGGCCGCCGATCTCGAGGCCATCCGCACGGGACTCGCCGCGCTCGCCGAGGAGCACGCTCGCGGGCTGTGGCACATCGAGCTCGCGGACGAGGACGGGCAGACGGCGCTCGAGCGGCGGCTCACCGAGCGGATCGGTCCGGCCGGCGGACGCGTGCACCTCGGCCGCTCGCGCAATGATCAGGTGTTGACGGCGCTGCGGCTGTATCTGCGCGATGTCGTGGAGAGCCTCAACGCCGGGGCCGTGGCGCTCGCCGAGTCCCTCGATCGTCTCGGCGCGCGGGAGCGCTCCACCGCGCTGCCCGGCTACACGCACATGCAGCAGGCGATGCCGAGCTCGGTCGCGCTGTGGGCGGGCGGCTTCGCCGCCGAAATCCGCGACGACGCCGAGGCGCTGCGTCACGTGCACCGCCGCCTGGGCAAGAGCCCGCTCGGCTCGGCGGCCGGCTACGGCACGCCGGGGCTGCCGCTCGACCGGGAGGCGACGCGCGCCACGCTCGGCTTCGCGCAGGTGCACGAGCCGGTGACGGCCGTGCAGCTCTCGCGCGGCAAGGCCGAAGCGGAGCTGCTCTTTCATATCGCACTGCTGCTGCAGGACCTCGGGCGTCTCGCCGCCGACGTGCTCCTCTTCTATACGCAGGAGTTCGCCTTCATCGAGTTGCCGGAGGCCTTCACCACCGGCTCGTCCATCATGCCGCAAAAGCGCAATCCGGATGTCTTCGAGCTGATCCGCGGCCGCTCGGCCACGGCCCAGGCCTCTCTCACCGAAGCGCTCTCGATCTGCGCGAAGCTGCCCTCGGGGTACCAGCGCGACCTGCAGCTGCTGAAGTTTCCGCTGTTCCGCGCCATCGACGTGGCCGAAGAGACCCTCGGCATCCTTCCGGCCGCGCTCGATGCGATGCGCTTCCGCCCGGAGCGCATCCGGCTCGATCCGGCCATCCATGCCGCCGAAGAGGCCAACCGTCTGGTGGTGCGCGAGGGCATCCCGTTCCGCGAGGCCTACCGGCGCGTGGCGGCACAATTGAAGGGATCCGGCTGACCCACGTACGGCCGCAGCGCGCGGCCGGCTCCAGATCCACGCGCGGCGGCTCGCCGGCGGGGCGGCGCAAGTTCAATCTGCCGGCCGCGCGCTGAGGCATAATGTGCGCGTGGCCGGCCAGG
>JAKAYU010000017.1 GCA_021809525.1 Pseudomonadota bacterium
TCCGATCTTGACTTCCGCGGCGCGCCCGCCGTCGGCATAGCCACCCATCCCGTCCACCACCATCAGCAGCGCCGCATGCTCGCTCGCCGCGACCGCGACCCGGTCCTGATTCTCCCCGCGTCCGCCCTGCAGGGTGACGTCGGCGTACTCGATCCGCAAATGAGGCCCGTATATCTGTTAAAGTTCGGGGCCCGCTTTATAGCACCTCACGCCACCCGGAGCGTAGCGCCACCACGTGATTTCCAGCATGACAGGCTTCGCCCGGCGCGAGAGCTCCGGTCCCTGGGGCAGTCTCGTGTGCGAGCTGCGCAGCGTCAATCACCGCTTCCTCGAGAGCGGCTTCCGCCTGCCCGAGGAGCTGCGCACGGCGGAGAGCGAGCTGCGCCAGCGCCTGGCCCAGGCGGTGCGCCGCGGCAAATGTGACTGCACGATCACCTACCGCCCGGCGCAGGCGGCGGCCGCGAGCCTCGATGTGGACACGCTCGCCCTCGAGCGGCTCTTGAGCCGCCTCGGGGAGCTCAGCCGGGCCTACCCGGCCGGCTCGGTGAATCTGCTCGACGTGCTGCGCTGGCCCGGGGTCCTGAAGGACCAGGGCGCCGCCGGCGAGGAACTGCTCGCGGCGGCCCGCAGCCTGTTCGAGCTGGCGGTCGCGGATCTGCATGCGGCGCGCGAACGCGAGGGCGAGAAGCTGCGCGAGGTGCTCGAGCAGCGCTGTGCGGCGCTCGAGGCTCTGGTCAAGCAGGTACAGGGGCGTCTGCCGGAGATCCAGGCCCGCCTGAGCGCCAGAATGCGCGATCGGATCAGGGAGCTCGCCGCGGGAGCCGATCCGGAGCGGCTCGAGCAGGAAGTGGCGCTGCTGCTGCAGCGTCTCGACGTGGATGAGGAGCTCGAGCGCCTGACGGGCCACATCGCGGAAGTGCGCCGGGTGCTCATGGGCAACGAGCCGGCCGGTCGGCGGCTGGATTTCCTCATGCAGGAGCTGAACCGCGAGGCGAACACGCTCTCCTCGAAATCGCAGGACCTCGAGACCACCCGCTGCGCGGTGGACATGAAGGTGCTGATCGAGCAGATGCGCGAACAGGTGCAGAACGCCGAATAGCGTTCAGGGGTGTCGAGGGGCGTCCACCGCCATCCGGAATACCCTGCATTTCTAGTGCTTTTGGCCACAAATGGCCACTTCTATCCAACCCCACATCGGCTATCCTGTAGCTAGTGCAGCAGCTGACTTTTAGCCAAGTCCGTGGCTGCTATTCGACCATCTGGAGCGGCATGCGAGGTGCCGAAACCTTTCGCAGACCCCCAGATCGAGAGCCACCGGATCGAATCTTTGCGAATGGAGGGGTCGGATCGAGCGCGCGAAACTCACTACGCTCGCGGTTGAGCGGGCGCACCGATCGGGCGAGCGGATGCTGCTCAGTGACGGCGACGGGCTGTATCTGCGCAAGCAGACTCGCGATGGCGCCTCGTGGACGCTGCGCTATCAAATCGCCGGCCGCGAGCACTGGCTGACCCTCGGCCACTACCCCGACATGTCGCTTGCCCAGGCGCGCATCGAGGCACGGGAGGCGCGCGTACTGCTCGACAAGCAGCAGGATCTCTTGGCCGTACGCCGCGCCACTGAAGCCGCACAGCGCCAACGCGGATCGTTTCGCGAGCTATGCGAGGAGTGGTACTGGAACGAGATCATCGGCCGGGGGATCAAGCATCCGAGCGTTCCCCGCCGGCATCTCGACAAATACCTGCTGCCCAAGCTCGGCCGCACGGCGGCGGCGGAGGTCACCGCCGCAGACGTCGCCCGGGTAATCGACGAGGTCAAAGGTCGGGCACCGACGGCGGCAAATGACCTGCTGCGCTTCACCCACCGCATCTTTGCGTTCGGCGTGCGTCGACGCATGGTCCCTGCCAACCCCGCCTCCGGTTTCTCACCGCGCCTCGATGGAGGCGGCACCGAGAAGCCCCGCAGCCGCGCCCTGCGCCTCGATGAGCTGGCGCAGCTTTTCGAGAAGGTCCGCGAGACGCCGAGCTTCGGCGCCGCCAACGCACTTGCCCTCAAATTACTGCTCGCACTCTGCGTCCGCAAAGGCGAACTACTGGGCGGTCGGTGGGAAGAATTTGATCTCGACGGAAGCACGCCTCATGGGGCGGTTTGGCATCTTCCCGCGTCCCGTACCAAGACAGCCACCGCCCTTGACATTCCGCTCGTGCCCGAGGTGGTCGGTTGGCTCCGGGAGCTCAAGACGGTCGCGGCCAGCAGCGAATATTTGTTCCCGAAGCGCCGGCGCGACCCCCGCGAGCGCGTACCGCATGTCGGTCTCGATACGCTGAACGTAGCTCTGGAGCGCGTGCCACACGGCCTGCGGTCCTTCACGCTCCATGACCTGCGGCGTACCGCGCGCGCCCACCTCGCCGCGCTCGGTATCCGGCGTGAAGTGGCCGAGCGCTGCCTGGGACACCAGCTGCGCGGGGTCGAGGGCACCTACGATCGACACGATTACTTCAAGGAGCGGCGCGCGGCGCTCGAGAACTGGACCGCCCTGCTGCTCGAGGCCGAGCGCGGCGATCGCAAGGTGACAGCGATCGGCCAGCGAGCAGAGCAACGCAAGGCGGGGTGATCCAGAGAGCGGCCGAGAAGACCGAGGCGGCATTCGCGCAGGTCAGCGGCGTCGCCGCTTGGCACCCTTCCAGTCCCGGTTGATCCAGTTCAGATCAGACCCCTTGGGATCGAACACACCGCCAATCCAGCGCGCCATGTCCTCGTGCCGCTCGTGCCTTCGCTCGCCGAGCGCCCGAAGGAACTCCGCGTAGCCGTGCGGCCCGCCGACGTCCTCGGGTGGGCAGGCATTCTCCACGGCGACACAGACGGGCAGTGGGCACTTGCCGGCCGCCGAGGGCGGTCCGGCCTCGATGACGATCCGATGTGCCCAGCCGTCCCCCATGTCGTAGCGGTATTCGAATTCCCCCCTCGGCCCCAGCTCTGCCACGACGGCAGCGACCGAGACGCGACGTTCGTCTCGATAGCGGGTGGCTTCCTCCTCGGACCACGCCTCCGTGATCCACCAATCGGGCGCAACCAGACCCGCTCCGATCTCGAATTCGTGCGCGTGGGAGTCCGTCCAGCCCATCACCCATTGCAAATAATTGTGCAGGCTTGCAAGCGTCCAATTGTCAGGAACGAGCACCCGCCGCCAGACGAGCGGCGCGACTTCCTTGAGTTCGATGCGCAACGCGACGGCCTTGGACACCGGTGGTTTTGGCATTGGCTCTTTGCTTCGTGCCGATTCGAGGGGTTACGACCCGTCGATGACGTGCATCATCGGATAGCGACGCGCCATCCACACTGTCCAGCCGAGTTTCCGGAACGCCGGCGGCGCGCGCAGCCCCCGCATTGCGTCACAGAAAATGTTAACGGCTGGGATCGTTGCCTCACGCAAAATGCTACCGACGGCATGAGCTGTACTATGGAGACTTGCATGATCCGAAGATGTGTCCGTGGGCACCACGATAACGCACACGGCTTGGGCAGAGCAGGCGACAGCTATCCGGACGAGTTTCCACACGACCGCGGCAGCAGGGAAGTGGGCGATCTGCGGAACGAGACGGGGAGAGCGCAGCGGTAACATGGCTTGCGAGGCAGGCGGTAACAAAATTACGTAAGGCAATACGAGGGCGCGCAGCGACCCATCCATGCGGATCCACTGGTGTGCGCACCGCACCTCGCTTTGGCCAGCGTGTATAACAATAGCCGCCGCGAAGCTATCCTGCACGGACTCTTGCCCGCACCAGAATCTCACGCCGCGTGATCGCCGGGTGTCGATGTCAGGGGGTTTCGTGGACTGGGACCAAGGTGGCTGAGCTCAGTACACGAAACCCGGAACAGCGACACCGGGCGCGATCGCGTGGCAGCGGTTCGCTCCCCTGGCATTCACCAACTCCTCAGCCGCTGTGCTCGTCTCTCGAGAGGCCGCGCGCCATGCGCAGCACGTTCTCGCGGTGAAATTCGAGATACCGTCTCTGCCCGTCGGAGAATGCGCCGACGTTCGCTTGGGCGTCTCGGTCGATTCCCATCCGCTTGAGTGACACCGGGTCCGCCACGGGAGAGACGATCAGCTGTCCCGCGTTCTCGAAGGAAATAAATCCCTTGTCGAACAGGTGGTCCACCGTCGGGGTCAGGAGCAGACCATTTTCGCCATCGAGGCGCTCCTCATTGCTGCTGTCGCGCCAGGGCTGAATGTGGCTCGCGATCAGGTGCTCCATGCGCTCCACCCGGGTAATGCGGCAGGCGTGCTCGATTGAGCGCACATTGTCCCGGAAGATCCCCTGACCGCGACGCGCCTGGACGAGCGCGGTTCGCTCGGTCTCGGGGATCGTCGCGCTCGCATCGATGGCGACCTCGATGCGTCTTTCCCATTCCTCGATGTCCCGTTCGGGCGCCGGTGAGTCGCGCTCAATCCGGCTGAGCTCCCGCCCGGCATCAGCCACGCGATTGACCTCGGCGCCGATCAGAGAGAAGAGCTCCGATGCGAGGACCGGGCTGACCTGGGTCAGATAGATACCCTGCAATCCGTTGCCGTCCTGCGTCAGGGGTGCGTACTGCCGTGGCAGGGCCGATCGGAGCCGCGCGATGTGATCCTTGGGACGAATCGCATTCGACAGCCGCTGCCAACGGACCCCAACCCGCCAGCCGATCTGGCTCCAATTGGTACCAGCGGTGCCGAATTCCTCCGGCTTCGGGCTCTCCCGACAGTAGCCGCTGACGACTCCGAGTGCGGCGACGCGTGTGTCACAGAACGAGAAGACGAGGTCGCCGGGCGCAACCTCTCGCATGAATTCGTAGAAGGGATTGCGGTGGCCGTTCTTGTTGCGCTTGGGCGACCAGAGATAGCCGCCCTCGATCTCCTGGCGGAAGGTCTGATTCTGATTGACCCACCAGTAGCGCACTCTATTCCGTTCTACCGCCCTGATCGTCTCAATGGTCCGCGATTTACTCGGGGCATTGAGTAAAAATACTCAATCGATTTTCCTCACTCAAGAGCCCGACTGCTTCTGGTCGTGAGTCAACCTGAAAACGGTATCTGCCATCCATCGCTTGAAGGACTCATTGTCCACGAACTGCTTGAATAGGCCACCTGCCGCCGCATCAGCCCTGTCCTGGTCGCGCCACACGTTCACTCTAGCGAATCATGGGCGAATGCCGCTCCGGACTCGGATCGCGGGGGCGCAAGCCCTCCATTGCAGCCAGGCGGCGCTGCCGGAGAAACGGGGAGTCGACACCGGGTGTACGCGACGCGCTCCGCGATTGCAGCCGGGGAGCGGCGGTTCGCGGCGACGACGTGCTGTACCCCCGGGTTCCCCAGCGGCCGATGGTATCGCGACGGTGACGGGCGTCTGGTCTCAGACCCGCCGCAGGCAAGCTGTGAAACCTACTGCGAAGCAGCTGCGCACCCGCCTCTTTCGCAGTTCGCGCGTCTGCAACTGCCTCTGAGACACGCACGGCCTGAGCTCAGCCGCTGAGCACGCTCATCAGGACGCATAGTTAGTATTTTGACGATTTTTCGTCAAATTTGATAATATGAACGCTAGAAGAGGTGGTCATGCTATACAGGCTGGAGATCGAGAATTTCTTTTCCATCCGCGATCGCCAGGTCATCGATCTGATGATCGCGCCGAACGTGCCGGACCTTGACGACCGCTACGCGCCCGTATTCGCTGGCTCACAGGCGCGTGCTCCCAAGGTGGTCGCCATCCTCGGCGCCAACGCGTCGGGCAAGACGACGGTTCTCCGCGCCCTCGAATTCATCGTCTCGATGATCCGCGACAGCGCCCAACGAACATTTCCAGGATTTCCCTGCGAGCGCTTTAACGATCTCGAATCAGCGTCGCGTCCGATCCGCCTTGCGATCGAGCTCGGCGGCGTCATGAACCTCTCGCCCGAGACTATGAAGCGCGTTCAGGACCCCGCCTCGGTCGAGAAGGGGCTTTACCGCTACGAGCTTTGCATCGAGATGAAGGACGGCAAAGCACAACGCATCGAAGGGGAGGCGTTGCGGCAGAAGCCGCGCGGGCATGGGAAGTGGCAGCGCGTCTTCGAACGCACGGCCGACAACACGGTGAAGGACTCCAAATCCTTTCCGTTGTCAGGTTATCAGCATCTGCTGAATACGCTTCGGCCGAACGCCTCAGTGCTGTCATCTTTTGCCCTCTTTCAGCATCCGACGGCTGCGCTCTTCGTCGACATTGCCCGCCGGGCTCTGTTTCAGCTGGAAGCCGGGTCAGCCCAGGATCAGCAGATCATCCAGTTTCTCGTGCAACATCCCGATGTCCTGGCTCGCCTCAATCGGGAGTTGGGCCGGATCGACGTCGGCGTGGAGAGCATGCGCGTCGAAAACACGCCTCAGGGTCCGGCGCCGCTCTTCAAGCACTCCGGCCTGCACTCAGAGATGCCCTGGGTACTTGAAAGTCATGGTACCCGAACCTTCATCAAGATGTTCCCGGGAATCGCCGTGACCCTTGCGCAGGGCGGTCTGTTCGCGATCGATGAGCTGGACGCATTCATCCACCCGTTGATCCTGCCGGAGATCATCCGCTGGTTCCATGACAAGTCCCACAACGCTTGCGATGCCCAGCTATGGCTCACATGCCATTCCGCGTCCCTGTTGGATGTTCTCAACAAGGAGGAAATCGTCATCTGCGAGAAGGACAGGCAAGGCCGCACCAGGGTGTACAGCCTCATGGACGTCAAGGTCAGACGCGACGAAAACCATTACCGCAAATACCTCAGCGGCGTATACGGCGGAGTGCCGCACATCGGATGAGAAGCCGCCGTTCCTGGATACCGCAGCGCCGCCCCGTTTTCATTGGCTGCGAAGGCGAATCGGAGACCGGCTACGTCGGTCTCCTACAAGACCTGCTGCATGCAGCAGGAATTCCCGTTCATCTCATTACCGAGAATCTCGGTCGTGGTGCAGGGGATCCTCTCTCGAGAATCGAAATGGCGGTGCGCAAGATCGAGCACCTCCGGCGCACCCGGACTGCTCCCGCCGACCGGTTCGTCTTCCTCGATCATGATCAGGTCCAGGCAGACCCTGCTCGCGCGCATTCCGCACAGCGGCTCGCGGATGGCCACGCGATCTCGATTGTGTGGCAGCGGCCTTGCTTCGAGGCTCTCATCCTCCGTCACCTCCCGCTGTGCGCAACGCGGCAGCCGCCGGATACACCCGAGGCCCAGCGGGCGCTGAAACGGGAATGGCCGGGATACGATAAGCCCATGACGCGCGTAGCGCTCGCGCGTAGGATCGATCTCGCAGCAGTGCTTCGCGCGGCCGCAGTCGAAACCGAGCTCCGGACGCTTCTCGACCGGATTGGGTTGAGATCATAAGGCCCGGCGGGCTCCTTCAGGCGCGCTTGCCGAACTCGACGGAGTCGCGACACGTCGGCCCCGTATAGAGCTGCCTTTGGCGCGCCGGCCGTTGTCCTTCAGGCGCGGATCGCGGCCGAGCAGAGATTGCAGTAGTCGCAGTTACCGCAGGACTTCTTTGCGGGCTTGGGGATCAGGTTGTTCTCGCGCAGTGCCTGCGCCGCAGCGCGCACGTCGCGCTTCACGTCGTCAATGAACTCATTCCCCACGGGGCGGCGCTTCTGCCTCTGATCGTCGAGCTCGTAGATTTCCACGTAGTCGGCCCGCCGTCCCGTAAGCTCCTGGTAGCCCAGCGCGTAAATGTGCAACTGGGTCTCCGTGGCTTCGTCGGACTGGGTGCGGTCGCTGGACTTCAGGTCCACGATCGTGGTCTCACCGGTATCCAGGCGCCGCACCAGGTCGATTCGGCCCACCACCGAGACTCCGTCGCCCAGCGCAATCTCAATCGCCTTCTCGGAGAACTCCACCTTGCTGAAGTCGCGCTCGTTCTTGCGGATGTAGGCGTCGATTACCCGCCTGGCGGCGGCGGCGAGTTTCTCGCGCAGGGCCGGATAAGCGTAGGGCGCGCGCAAGTGGCGCTCGACCAGGGTGGCCGCCTCGGCAGGATCGATTGCCTCGCCCCGCAGAGCACGCCCGTGCACCTCCGCGAGCGCGTCGTGGAGCGACTTGCCATAGCCCAGAGCCTCGGCCAACGGCGCGTTGAAGCCGTAGAGGATGCGCAGCTTGAACTGGTAGGGGCACTCCAGAAAGTACTTCATGTCCGAGAAGGACAAAATCACGTTGGCCACCGGCGCCTTGGGACGGGGCGGGAGGCGCATGCGGGCGGAGTAGTCCTGGCGCTTGCGCTTGACGTACTTCGATTCGCGCACTTCATCGAAGAAGTCCGAGGGCGACTGGGCATGGCTGTTGCCTTCCGTGGGCGCCCAGGTCATGTGCAGGAATTTCTGTGCCCGCGTGACTGCCACATAAAACAGTCGGCGCTCGTCCGCCTCGCCGCCCTTGTAGCGGGTGGCATTCTCGAAGGCGGCGGCCGGAATGAGGTGCCAGGGCGTCCGGCCGCCGGCGCCTCTCGACGGGAAGCGGTTACGGACCAGTTGCGGGATGAAGACCGCTGGCCACTGCAGGCCCTTGGCTTGGTGCACGGTCATGATGCGCACCGCGTCCGGGCTCACGTAAGCGTTGTCCTGCCAACCTTCCGGGTAGGCCTTCTCCGCGTGATGTTCCAGAAAGCCGGCAAAACTCTTGTACTTCTCCACCGGCTCCGATCGGAAGTGAATGCTCTCGAAATCAGAGATCACTTGGCTGAACTTGCCGAGGTTGTAGAGGGCCATTTCACCGCGCTCGTTGGGGACGCGCTCCTCGCGCAGCTCAGCGTTTTCGAGAAAGGCCATGAACTGGCGTTGCAGGTTGTAGACCTGGAACTGGCCCAGGCCGGCCTTCTTCATGTCGTTCCGCGCCCGGCCCGCTGCCTCTATGGCGCCAGTCAGCGCGGATGCGGTGATCCCGAGGTCGGCGCGCATCCAGGCGTCCCGCACCGTATCCTCGTCGATCCTGTCGGCCATGAAATAGAACAGCTGGCGGGCCGCCTCGGCTTCCGGTTGCTCGAACAGATTGTCCATGCCGGTGATGATGTATTTCACGCCGGCCTGCCTGAGCGCCGCCGCGATGATGGCCCCATCGCGGCGCACGGAGCGCAGCAGAATGGCCATATCCGACCAAGCGATACCGCGTTGCCCGTCGCCCTCTCGCAACCCAACACCGTGCAGCTCCCGGCAGACGACCGCGATGTAGTTGGCTTCGGCTTCCGGCGAGTCGAAACCGAGAGCGACAATATCTCCTTCCTCGTAGGTCTGTGCCCCAGTCGACTTCATCTCCTTCTCGAGGCGCGGCCGCACCCTGCGCACGAAATCGCGGGCGACCGCCACGACGCCTTCGCTGGAGCGAAAATTCTCCTCCAGTCGCACCGAGGTTACCGGCTGATACCGCTGCTCGAACCCCAAGATGCCCTGCACGTCGCTGCCACGCCACTGGTAGATGGTCTGGTCATCGTCGCCGACCACGCAGATGCTCGCGCCGAGCGCATGCAATTCCTCGGCGACCGCTTCCTGGATGGGGTTCACGTCCTGATACTCGTCAACTATCACGTGCCGGATGCGCGCAGCGAGGCGCTGGCGGAGACCTTCGTTCCCTCGCAGCTCCCGCACCGCCTCTGCGAGGATGCCGGAGTAGTCCAGATACCCTTTGTCGTGGAGGAGGCGCTCGTAGTTGGCGCGGTTGTTGGCGACCGAGTTTCCCGAGAGCAGCTCGGGAGCGATGACTTCGTCCTCACGCAGGATGGCAAGCGCCGAGATGTAGGTCTTGGTATCGATGTAGCGCTTCAAGGGCACGCCATTGAGAGTCGTGCTCTGCGTCAGACCGGAGGACTTCGAGTGCCGGTCCACGAACAGCGACAGCTGCACCTCGTTCAGCACCTCGAATTTCAGGTATTCCGGCACTTCGGTCTTGAGCAGCTCGAGGCAATAGCCGTGGATCGTGCCCACGTATAGGTCTGCGAGGCCGGAAGTGTCGCCAAGCTGCTCCTCGCAGCGCTTGTGGATGCGCTCCTTGAGCTCCGCAGCTGCCTTCTCCGTAAACGTGAAGGCGACGATGTTTTCGGGAGCGCAGCCTGGCCCGCCGGCTGTAACGGGCCGCAGCAGGGTTACAACCCGCTGCGCGACGACCTCAGTCTTGCCGGAACCCGCGCAGGCGATGAGCTGCAGATTGCCGCGGGTGTGTGCGATAGCGTCCTGCTGGCGCGGCGTAAATCCCGGCTGGACTTGGCGCACTTTCACGTCCATGTGGCCATATTGGCGCCGATTCCGGGAAGATCCCGTGATCCACCACGCTGATCCTCAGATCTGCCGCCCTAGGAGCGTCCTCAATGTGACTGGCGCACGGTCGCACAGTCCGCAGACGGTCTCCTACGGTGGAAGTCCAAATACCCCCGCTGCGACTGCGGAACGACCCGACGTTGATCCGGGCATCGTGGCGACGGGCTTCGGAAATCAAAGCGCGAATCCGTCGGCCGGGGCTTGAGACAGGGAAAAACTGTAGCTGGACCCGTAGCTTACCGGTGAGACAGCCGGTTAGTATCATTTAAAATCAATGAGATAGCGCTCCATGACGCGAGCAGGTGCAGAACGCGTAACAGCCTCCGGGACCGCACCATCCGGCCCGCTGCAGCAAACCCGCGAGCGTTGCGCCCGAGGCTGCCCGCCAGTAGGCGCCCAATGCGGGCACGAACGGATGCAGAGGGCCGAGCTCGCCCCCGACACTACGGATGAACGCAGTTGTGCATCAGGGCCGCCGCGTTCAGCACGGGCTCGCTCGGGCGCTCGCGCAGCGGGCCGACGATGCAATTGCGGCCCGCGCCCTTGGCCGCATACATGCGCTGATCGGCGATGCGCACGAGCGAGGGCCAGGCGGAGCATCCGTCCGTGATGCGTTCGGCGACCCCGACACTGCCGGTGAGCGCCTGGCCGGCGGGCCGCAGGCCGAGGCCGCGCGAGCGGATGGTCTCCATGCACTGCATCGCCGCAGCGGCCGTCTTGCCCGGGAGCACCACCAGGAACTCCTCCCCGCCCCAGCGACCGACGCAGTCCGCGCCGCGCAACACCGCGCGGATGCGGCTTGCCGCCTCGGCGAGCACGCGGTCGCCCGCGTCGTGCCCGTGCTGATCGTTGATCGCCTTGAATTCATCGAGATCCACGAACGCCACGGCGAGCGGCGAGCCGAAGCGGGCCGATACGTTGAAGTGCAGCTCGAGCAGCTCGGTGATGCTGGCGCGCGAATAACAGCCGGTCAGCCGGTCCTGCAAGGACTGGCCGACGAGCGCCAGGGCAAAGCCCAGCTGGCTGACGGCGACCACCAGCGCAATACCCGCCATCAGGACCAGCAGCCAGAGGGCATCGGCCGCGCCGCCCGGCAGGAACGCGCCGAGGTGAAAGCGCAGCGCGAGCAGTTCCCCTATGACGATCGGGGCTGCGAAGATGGCAGTCTCGACGATGGTGAGCGGAAAGACGCCGAGGCCCGCCATGGCGACCACCGGCAGTACGCCGTAGGCGTGCAGCGCCACCTCTGCCGTGCGGCTCATCCCCGCCTGGTGCAGCAGCAGGAGCGAAGCGAAGTAGAACAGCGTGGGCACCGCGTAGAACGCCATCAGGGTGCCATAGACTCGCCGCAGCGAGGATACCCGGCGCGTCGCGCCGGCCAGCAGGAAGAACGCGCCGCTCGCGGCGACGCGCGCGAGTGCGAGTAGGGCTGCCGTGCGCGCCGGAAGCGTGACTGCGTCGATCGTAATCCACAACAGCGTGAGTACGGCGAACACCAGCGAGAGCGCACGCACGCGGCTGAGGATGAGCGCGTTGCGCCGCTCCGCCATGAGCGGCGGGTGCGCGCGCGGCCAGAGCAGACAGGACAGATGCTCCGGCCGGTAATCGTCGGACAGCAGCGAATGCAGAAACTGCGCCCGCGCCGAGGACCAGCCCGGCAGTGCGGTGGTACGCGCCAAAGCCCCTCTCCACTCGAATATGAAAATGAAGCCGCCCGGGCCGCACCGGTGTGGGGGCCGGTTGCGGGCGGCGCTCGATATGCGGCCGGGTTGAATGATCACAGCGCGGCGGGCGGCGCGTATTGACGTAAGTAGCAGAATTGGCGCAGCGGCGATCGCATGCCGCGCGATGCGGCCACGGATGACGGGCGGCGTCTTGTTCGCGCCACCGCGCGCGGCGGGGCCGGTCCGGCACGAGAGTGCGACTGAATCGCGCTTGTGGGCGGGGCGGTGTCTCGAACAGAATACCCGGCAGCTCACGCGCACGAGTGCGAATAACGGCGATTTACGGAGCAGACAGCCTCGCGATGCCCGTCTCGGATGTCCAATATTTCCCGATCACGCTGCCGTTCCTGCTGATCCTGGCGGGGCTGCTCGGGGTGATGGGCGCGCTGGTTGCGCTGCGGCTGCTGCGCTACGCATCCGAGACGATGCAGATCAGCGAGCTGTCGCTGCTCGTCATCCTGGGGCTGTCGCTCATCGGCAGCTACGTGAACATCCCGGTGGCCTATCTGCCGGCGCACCGCCTCATCACGGCCGACGAGATCCGCTTCTTCGGCATGACCTACGTGATTCCGGTCGTGCGCCAGACTCGCGCGACGGTGATCGCCGTGAACCTCGGGGGCGCGGTGATCCCGGTCGTGCTGTCGCTGTATCTGCTCGTGCGGCACCAGCTCTATGTGCTCGCCGCCATCGCGACCACCTGCGTCGCCGCGGTGTGCCATTTCCTCGCCCGCCCGGTGCCCGGGTTCGGCATTGCCCTGCCGATATTCGTGCCGGCGAGCGCAACGGCCATCATCGCGCTCGCGCTCACCCGCCGCCGCGCGGCGCCGTTGGCCTACATCAGCGGCAGTTGCGGCGTTCTGATCGGAGCCGACCTGCTCAATCTCGGCGCGGTGCGATCCCTCGGCGCCCCGGTCGCCTCGATCGGCGGCGCGGGAACCTTCGATGGCATCTACCTCACCGGTCTGCTCGCCTTGCTGTACGCGGGGCTCTCGCGCTACCTCTCGAAGTGACCGCCCGCCTGCGCGGCAGTCACCTCAGCGCGCCTGGGGAGGCTCGGTCCGTTTGGGCCGGGGGGGAGGGCGACGCTGCGGATAGGCGGCGGACGGAAGGGCGTGATAGCGCCGGTAGGCCGGGAGGCTCTTGAACAGGTTGTCCGGCGAGGGGCCGCGCTGCGACCCGGAGCACTCGACCCGCGACATCTGTGCTTCGCGCTCGGTCTGCGTGGCATCGAGCGGCGGGGGTCCGGACACCAAGTAGCAGTTGCCGCCGCTGCGCGCGATCGACTCTCCGCTGCGCGTGCGGTACGACTCGCGCCCCTGGGAGCGCACGCCGGAGGGCGCCGAGGAGAGCGAGGTGCGGGCGCGAGCGCCCCTGGGAAATCCGATCGTGTGCGGCCGGGCGCGCTCGAGGATCGCATGCACGGCCTGGCGCGCCGCGCGCACCCAGTTGATCGGCCGGGGCACATGGATGGGCCGGCTGACGAGGGGCAGGAGCACCGTGATCGGCGCGGTGATGGGGGCCGCGGACAGCGCGAGGGGATGCAGCCGGGCCGGCGTGATGCGCACGGGCCGGCGGCGCGCTGGCAGGAGCAGCACCGCGCTGATCGGCACGCTGCTCGCACCGCCGGCGGGAATCGAGCGTGTTGCGCGGATCAGCAGCGCGATCACGAGCACATGGGCGGCCGCGACAGCGACAAGGAGCAGGCTCTGTCTGGCCGTGCGCGCGCGCAGCGCCTCCACTCCTCCCCCTTTGCGGCATCAGCGGTTGTGCAGTTCAGACCGCGGGCGAGCGGGACGGTTCCGGGCGTTTTGTCCGCAACCGGATCGATCAGGGGGTAAACAGACGGCGGCAGGCCAAGCCGCCGCGGGCGGCTCGGCGCCCGCGCGGATTACTTGGCGATGCCGACGCCGCCGGCGGCAGCGTACTTCTTGCGGAACTTGTCCACGCGGCCCGCCGTGTCGACGATCTTCTGCTTGCCGGTGTAGAACGGGTGGCAGTTCGAGCACACTTCCACCTGCAGGTCGTGACCCAGCGTGGAGCGCGTCTTGAACGAGTTGCCGCAGGTGCAGGTGACCGTGATCTCTTGGTACTCGGGATGGATGGCGGCTTTCATAGTGCGGTGACTCGAATTCGGGGGCCGGGTCCGGCTGCGCGGGGCATCCGGAGGAGGCCTGAGTTCAACAAAAGGGCGCGGAGTTTAGCCGGAGCGGCGCTTTCCCTCAAGGGCCGGCCCGCGCATCGGCTCTCGCGGGGCTCGATCCGCATTATCCACAAAAGCTGTGGATAACTCTGTGGAAGACTGGCCTTCCTAACACGGAATTTCGCAGCCACATTGCGGTTTTGTTGCAGTGATGAAAAATTGACCAGGACATTTCACCCATATTCATCAATGACTTATAGAGACATCGTTGAGCGACTTGAGCGCTTTGAGAGCTAATTCACTCATTTGCCGACGAGGGTTCCGACCCTGTGTATAAGGGCCGCCTGCAAAGCCCGCTCCACTCCCCAAAACCATTGACATTTTCGTTCAGCCTACGCTTTCCCGCGTTTCCGGCAGGAAGCCGAGCAGCAGCTCATTGAGGAAGCGCCAGCCGAGGGGACTTGCCCGATAGCGCGCCCCGTCGCGCATGATGAGCTCGCGGGCCATGAGCTCTCCGAGCGGCCGCGCGAGGCTCTCCCACGGCAGGCCAGTGCGGCGGCTGAAGAGCGCCGGCTCGAACCCTTCCCGCAAGCGCAGAACATTCAGCATGAACTCAAAGGGCAGCTGCTCGGCGGGCACGGCCTGCCGGGCCGCCGCCCCCCGCGCCGCACAGGCCAGATACCGTCGGGGCTCGCGCGGCTGCGCGCTGCGCAGCACCTGCCCGGCCTGTGCGCGCGTGAGCTTGCCGTGCGCGCCTGCGCCGATGCCGAGGTAATCCCCGAAGCGCCAGTAGTTGAGGTTGTGACGGCACTGCCGGCCGGGGCGCGCGTAGGCCGACACCTCGTATTGCTCGAGACCCTCCGCGGCCAGGCGCTCGCCGCACGCCGCCAGCATCCGCTCGATCTGCTCCTCCTCGGGCAGCGCTGGCGGGCGGCCGGCGAACTGCGTTCCGGGCTCGAGGGTGAGCTGGTAGTGCGACAGGTGCGCCGGCGCGAGCGCCAGAGCCGAATCGATGTCGCGCACGGCGCCCGCCGCATCCTGGCCCGGCAGCCCGTACATCAGATCGAGGTTGAAGTTGCCGAGCCCGGCGGCGTGCAGCTCCTCGGCTGCGCGGCGCGTCTCATCGGGTGAATGAATCCGCCCGAGCGCCGCGAGCCGCCCGGCATCGAAGCTCTGCGCGCCGAGCGACACCCGCGTGATGCCCGCAGCGCGGTACTCGGCGAACCGTCCCCGCTCGATGGTGCCCGGATTGGCCTCCAGGGTGACCTCGAGTCCCGCGGCGAGCCGCAGCCGCTCGCGCGCCATCGTCAGCACCTCGCCGATGGCGCCGGGGGAGAACAGGCTGGGCGTGCCACCGCCGAGGAAGATGCTGATCACCTCCCGCTCGCTCACCTCGATGGCCTGGGCCTCGAGATCCGCGCGCAGCGCGGCGAGGTAGGCGTCCTCGGCGAGCGGGCCGCGCAGCGTGTACGAGTTGAAATCGCAGTACGGACACTTGCGCACGCACCAGGGAAAGTGCACGTACAGGGCGAGCGGGGGATTCTCAAGCACGGTCATGGGGTGAGCGCGGCGGGCACGCCGCAACCTATTTTCGTCGCTTGCGTTGCGCCGCGCCAGCCCGTCGCCTGGCGGTCTCATTCTACCGGCTGGTAAACTCGCTCCGGCATTTGTGCCTTGATTCGAGACGCGGACCGTGTAAACCTGCGGCCTCGTCCCCATCCGACGCTCGAGACACCCCCGCTTGGGCGCCGACCGCTCAACAATGGAAGCGTCAAGCGAATGACCCAGAACACATACGAGCTCGTCGATCGAGCCACTGACCGCAAGGTGAGCCTGCCCGTGCGCGCGGGCACAATCGGTCCGTCCGTCGTCGACATCGCCAAGCTCAACAAGGAGCTCGGCGTGTTCACCTACGACCCCGGATACGGCATGACCGCCGCGACGGAAAGCCGTATCACGTACATCGACGGCGACGCCGGCGTGCTGCTGTACCGCGGCTATCCGGTGGAGCAGCTGGCGGAAAAGAGCAGCTTCATGGAAGTGGCGTACCTGCTGCTGCACAGCGAGCTGCCGACGCGCAAGCAGCTCGATGAGTTCGTCGGCAGCATTCGCCATCACACGATGATCAACGAATCGCTGCTCAGGTTCTTCCACGGGTTTCACTACGATGCGCACCCGATGGCCATGGTCTCGGCGGTCATCGCCTCGATGTCCGCGTTCTACCACGACACCATGGACATCTATAACCCGCGCCACCGGGAGATCTTCGCGCACCGCATCATCGCCAAGATCCCGACCATCGCCGCCGCGGCGCACAAGCATTCCCTCGGCCAGCCGTACGTCTACCCGCGCAACGATCTCGATTACTGCAGCAACCTGCTGCACATGCTCTACGCCGTGCCGTGCGAGCCATACGAGGTCGACCCGGTGGCCGCCCAGGCGCTCGACCTGCTGTTCATCCTGCACGCCGATCACGAGCAGAACGCCAGCACCTCCACGGTGCGCCTCGCCGGCAGCACCGGCACCAATCCGTACGCGGCGATCTCCGCGGGCGTGGCGGCGCTGTGGGGACCGGCGCACGGCGGGGCGAACGAGGCGGTGTTGAACATGCTCGAGCAGATCGGCACCGTCGACAACATCCCGAAATTCCTCGAGCAGGCCAAGGACAAATCGAGCCACGTGCGCCTGATGGGCTTCGGGCATCGCGTCTACAAGAACTTCGACCCGCGCGCCAAGATCATCCGCGCGATGTGCCACAAGGTGCTCGCTCGCCTCGGACGCTCCGACAATCCGCTGTTCGAGCTGGCGCTGCGGCTGGAGGAAATCGCCCTCAAGGACGAGTACTTCATCGAGCGCAAGCTCTACCCGAACGTGGACTTCTATTCGGGCATCATCTACAGCGCGATCGGGATTCCGCGCTCGATGTTCACGGTCATGTTCGCGATCGCACGCACCGTCGGCTGGGTCGCACACTGGCAGGAGATGCTCGCCGATCCGGCCATGCGCATCGGCCGCCCGCGCCAGCTCTACACCGGCTCGACCCAGCGCGACTACCTCGAGATCGGCCGCCGCCGCTGAGCGGGCCCGGCTAGGATGCCGCGAGCAGCGCTTCCACCTCGGAGGCGCTGGCGCGGCGCATGGGGCGACCGTCGACGGGGCTGACGGGCGCCTGACGGATGCCCTCCAGCGGGAACACCGTCACGTCGATCGGCTGCGCCTCGATCTCGAAGCGCAGCCCTGGATAGGCCCGCACGTGCGCCGGGTCCATGCGCACGCGCTTTTCGGTCACCTCGTGCGTCAGGCCCAGATCGATGAGCTTCAGCGTCACCGACTCGGCGCAATCGGCGAACAGGTGCAGCTGCACCTGCGCGTGCCGGGTCGCCGTGCCGGTCAGTACCGGTCCGACCAGGCGCGGCTCGAATTCGCGCAGGCGGCGCATGGCCGCGAGCGCCGCGCGGCGCTGCGCCTGCAGCGACTCGAGGTGCGAGTCGCCGTCGAACAGCCGCTGGTACTGCGCTAGCGCCGCCTCGATCTCGATGTTCTTCGGCAGCACGGCGCCGTCCTCGACGCCGAAGCGCTGCGCGGCCTTGCGCTTGGCGAGCAGGAAGTCGGCAACGCCGTGCTCGGCCATGATGCGTGCCGCCTCCTGCGCGAGCGCGAGCCGCAGGTTGTCGCTGCGCGGTGTCGGGCGCTTGGGCATCAGAAGATGGACTCCGCAGAGCCCTGGCCCTGGCTGGGCCGCCGCGCGAGCGCGCCGCGGCCTCCCGGCAGGTGATTCGCCATGAAGATCTCCTCGATGCCGTTCGGGTTCTCATCACTCACCAGCAATCCGGTGCGCGGCGAGATACGCAGCCGCACGATTCCCGGCGGCTGAGGCCGCCGCCACTGCGGCACGCCGCGCAGTGCCTGACGCATGAAGCGTACCCAGATCGGCAGCGCGACGGCCGCGCCCTGCTCGCCGGCCCCGAGCGAGCGGTCATCGTCGAATCCCGTCCATACGCTCGCCACCAGATGCGGCGTGAAGCCGTTGAACCAGGCATCCTTCCAGCTGTTGGTCGTACCGGTCTTGCCCGCGATGTCGTCGCGATGCAGCACGAGCGCGCCCATGCCGGTGCCGAACTTGATGACGCTGCGCATCATGGAGGTCATGATGTAGTCGTTATCCGCGCTGATGACGCGCGGGGCGATCTGGCCCGGCGGCATGTAGGCCGCCCCGCCGCCGCGCAGCGCGTCGGCCTGCGCCAGCAGCGCACTCTCGTTGGGCGCCGGCTTCAGATCGGCGAGGCTCACCGGCTGGCTGCAGCCGTGACAGGCGATGCGCGGCTTGGCCTGCCAGAGGGTCTTGTCGGCCGAATTGACGATACGCTCGATGAGGAAGGGCTTGATGCTGTAGCCGCCGTTGGCGAATACCGCGTAGCCGGCCGCCATCTGCAGAGGATTGGTCTCGAGCGTGCCGAGCGCGAGCGTCAGGTTCTGCGGCAGCGCTTTCGGATCGAATCCGAAGCGCTTGGCGTAGTGGCTCGCGTACTGGATGCCGATCGCCCGCAGCACGCGGATCGACACCAGGTTGATCGAGTGGGCAAGCGCCACGCGCAGGCGCACCTCGCCGCCGAAGCGGTCACCGTAGTTCGCGGGCCGCCAGGTGCTCTCCAGTCCCGGGCCGCCGACCACGAGCGGCGTGTCCATGAACGTGCTCGCCGCCGTGTAGCCACGCCTGAGCGCCGCGGAGTAATAGAAGGGCTTGAACCCCGAGCCCGGCTGGCGCTGTGCGTCGACCGCGCGGTTGTACTTGCTGATGTAATAATCGAAGCCGCCGACCAGCGCCGCGATCGCACCGTCGTCCGGATCGAGCGCCACCATCGCGCCTTCCGCCTGCGGGATCTGTGCGAGCAGCACGTCCTTCGGGTCGTGCCACACGACGTACACGACATCGCCACGGGAGAGCACATCGCTCGCGCTCCTCGGCGCAGGGCCGACGAGCCGGTGCGCCAGCGCCTTGCCGGCCCAGGACAGCCCGTCCCAGCCGATTTCCCCGAAGCCGTGATCGCGCACGTACACCTTGGCGCTGTGCGTGCCGACGCCGACGACCACCGCCGGAGAGAGTACCCCGATGCGCTGATACTGATCCGTCAGGGTGCGCAGCTGGGCGGCGGTCACCCCCGGGGCCAGCACGGTGCGGCCGATCGGTCCGCGCCAGCCGTGCCGGCGGTCGTAGGCGATCAGGCCCAGCTGCACGGCGCGATTGGCCGCGGTCTGCAGCCGCCCGTCGATGGTCGTGTACACCTTGTAGCCGGCGGTCTCGGCGGCCGCGCCGTAGCGCTGCACCATCTCCTGGCGCACCATCGCGGCGACGTACGGCGCATGGACGATCACCCCGGGAGCATGCAGCCGGGCATCGATCGGGGCACGATTGGCGGCCTGCGCCTGCGCCGCTGTGATGTATCCCTGATCGAGCATCTCGGTGAGCACGTACGAGCGGCGGTCCGCCGCCAGGTGCGGATGGACGACCGGGTTGTACAAGGAGGGGGCCTGCACGATGCCGGCCAGCGTGGCCGCTTCGGCCAGATTCAGCTGATCGAGCGTCTTGCCGTAGTAGGTCTGGGCGGCCGCCGCCACGCCGTACGCGCGCTCGCCGAAGAAGATGACGTTCAGATAAAGCTGAAAGACATCCTGCTTGGAGAAGTAGTGATCGAGCTCATAGGCGACGAAGGATTCCTGCAGCTTGCGCCGCCAGGTCTTGTCCAGCGTGAGGAACACGTTGCGCGCAGCCTCCATGGTGATGGTGCTGCCGCCCTGGGCCTTGCGTCCCTCGATCAGATCCACGAGGCCCGCCCTGAGGACGCTGACCAGGTTGATCCCGCCCTCGTGGAAGAAGTGGTGGTCTTCGGCCGCGAGAAACGCCTCCCGCACCATCGGGGGGATCTCGTCGTAGCGCACCGGGGTGCGCTGCTCGGTGCCGATCTGCGCCATGAGCTGGCCGCTGACGGTATAGATCCGCAGCGGGACCTTGAGCTTGACGTCGTGCATCTGCGCCAGCGTAGGTAGCGAGGGCTGCAGGTACACATAGGTACAGAGATAAGCGTACAGCCCGGCCAGGCCGATCAATACCAGCGCACCAGCCCCGATGGCCGGTACTCTAAAAAACTTCAGCTTCACCGAATGAAAACTCTCTGTGGCAGGGAGGAATAGCTCCGCTCAAGGTCCGGGCTTCCCGGTCTCACATCGTACCCCGCAAATTCACCGACCGTCTGCACTGTGGATAAGTTCGGCGCGATAGGCCCACCGCGGCCGGGATAGCCCGGCCAGGCCGCGGTGCGCCCGGAAAAGCGCGCACCGCATGCCACTTTTGGCCTGCGGCGCCGGGAGCCCCCGAAGCGGGTGGCGTTTCCGTGAGGCGGCTCACGTTCAATTTAACCTTGTGCTGATATATAGTGGCTCGAATATTGACGAGGGGTGGCTATTTTCAGGCGTAAGACCCTGAAAAGGAAAACAATGTTCCTCTTCCAGCGGAAGCACCGCCCACTGCTTGGACTTGACATAACGACGTCCTCGATCAAGCTCATCGAGCTCAGCACGGCCGGTGGGCAGTATCGGGTCGAGAGTTACGCGGCCGAAGCCACGCCCGTGAACTCGATCAACGAGAAGAGCATCGTGGACGCCGAGGCAGTCGGCGAGGCCGTGCGCCGCGCGGTCAAGCGCTCGGGCACCAAGAACACCGAGGTCGCGCTCGCGATCAGCGGCGATGCCGCCATTACGAAGGTGATTCAGATGCCGCGCGCCCTGCGCGCCAATGACCTCGAGGCGCAGGTGCAGATGCAGGCCGACCAGTACATCCCGTTCCCCATGGACGAGGTGAGCTACGACTTCGAGGTGATCGGCCCGTCGGAGAAGGACCCGGACACCAATGACGTGTTGCTGGTCGCGACGCGCACCGAGAACGTCGAGCAGCGCCAGGCGGCCGTACGCGCCGCCGGGCTCACCGCCAAGATCGTCGACGTGGAGGCCTTCGCGCTCGAGAACGCCTGCCGCCTGCTCACCCATCAGATGCCCGACGGCGGCGTCGACCGCACGATCGCCGTGGTCGACTTCGGCGCGAGCAGCACGACCTTCAGCGTGCTGCGCAGTCTGAAGGTGACCTATACCCGCGATTTCCCCTTCGGTGGCCAGCAGCTCACCGAGGAAATCATGCGCACCTACGGGCTGTCGCTCGAAGAAGCCGGACGCGCCAAGAAAGAAGGCGGGCTGCCCGGCAACTACCAGTCCGAGGTGCTCGATCCGTTCATCGACGACATGACCCAGCAGGTCAACCGCTCGCTGCAGTTTTATCTCGCCTCCGGCTCCGGGCGCGAACAGCCGGAGAAAATCCTGGTGTGTGGTGGCTGCGCCAACATTCCGGGTGTCGCCGACGTCATTGCCAGCCGCGTCGGCATCGCCGCTGAGAAGGGCGACCCCCTCGGGCAGATGAAGCTCTCGGCACGCGCCCGGACGCAGGCCGTGCACCGCGACGCGACGGCCCTGCTGACCGCTTGCGGTCTTGCGCTCAGGAGCTTCGACTGACATGCCGCGGATCAACCTGCTCCCCTGGCGTGAGGCCGAGCGCAAAGAGCGCAAGCTCGCCTTCCTGATCGCCCTCGGCGCCGCCGCGGTGGCCTCGATCGTGGTCACCTTCGGCGTGCACCTCGTCTACGCCGGGCTGATCAGCGCGCAGAACCGCCGCAACGAGCTGCTCAGCTCGCAGATCCAGGTCTTGAACCACCAGATCGGCGAGATCAACTCCCTGGAGAAGACCAAGCGCAAGTTCCTGGCGCGCATGCACATCATCGAGCAGCTGCAGCGCTCGCGGCCGCAGATCGTGCACATCTTCGATCAGATCGTGCGCACCGTGCCGCAAGGGCTGTATCTGACCGAGGTCACCGAGAAAGGCACCCACATCCAGTTCAAGGGCGTGGCCCAATCGAGCACGCGTGTGTCGGACTTCATGCGCAACATTGACCATTCCAAGTGGCTCGCCAACGCCGAGCTCGAGGTGATCCAGGCGAGCAAGGGCGCGCCTGGCTCCACCTTCACGCTCGACGCTGCGGTCGTCTCGCCCAAATCCGGCAAGCCGGCCGCACCGGGCAGGGCCGTGGCCGCCGCAGGACATGCGCCATGAACATTCAGGGCCTGCTCGAGGAACTGCGCGATCTCGACCCCCGGGAGCCCGGCCGCTGGCCGTTCGCAGTGCGGGCCGGGGCGGTCGGCCTCACCTTCGTGCTGCTCACGCTGATCCTCGTCTACCTGTTCGTCTGGCAGACAGTGCGCCCGCAGCTGCTGCAACGCGAGCGCCAGGAGCAGTCACTGCGCCAGGAGTTCGTGATCAAGCACTCGGTGGCGGCCAACCTCAATATCTACCGGCAGCAGCTGATGGAGCTGCGCCGCTCCTTCGGCGCGCTGCTGCGCCAGCTGCCCGGCAAGACCCAGGTGCCGAGCCTGCTCGAGGACATCTCCGACACCGCAAGCGCCGCGGGCCTGAAGCAGAGGCTGTTCGAGCCCGGCAAGGAGAGCGAGAAGGAGTTCTACGCGGTGCTCCCGATCAAGATGCAGCTGACCGGCAGCTATCACCAATTTGGGCTGTTCGTCAGCGACATCGCCGCGCTGTCGCGCATCGTCACGCTGCACGACATCCAGATCAAGCCGATCACCAAGAGCGCGTACGACCAGCTGTCCTTGACCCTGACGGCCAAGACGTACCGCTATCTCACCGCAGACGAGATGGCCGCGCAGCGCGCCAGCAAGCACAAGTTCGCGCGCCCCCCGCACCGCGGACCGGGCTGAGGCGCGCGGAGAGACCGGAATGACCACGCAGATTCAAACCCGCGGACTGATGCGCAGCTGTGCGGTGCTCGCCTGTCTGCTGCTTGCGGCCTGCTCCGGCAGCGACGGCAGCGTGCAGCGCTTCATCGCCCGAGTCGAGCGCCAGCCCGGCGGCCGGGTCGAGCCGCTGCCGAAGGTGCCGAAGTACGAGACGTTCACGTACGACGATCAGGACATGCGCTCGCCGTTTGTGCCGAGTGAGCCGACCGGCATCGGCTCGATACGACCGGACGCCTCGCGGCCGCGCCAGTATCTGGAGCGCTTCCCGCTCGACACGCTGAAGATGGTCGGCACGATGAAGCTCGGCAAGACCGTCTACGGCCTGGTGCAGACTCAGGACGGCATCGTGCACCGCGTGACGATCGGCAACTACATGGGCCAGAACGATGGCCGCATCATCCAGATCACCCCGACTCAAATCCGGCTGGTCGAGATCGTCCCCGACGGTCTCGGCGGGTTCATGAAACGGCCGGCAGCCCTGGGACTCAGCAAGTGAACAATCCGGTAGCGAACGCTCACGCAGGGAGTTCGAGAATGAAAGCCTTTCCGCGGAAGTCTCGCGTCGTGGACGCAGCCGCCCTGTCCCTGCTCCTCGTCCTCGCGGTGTTTGCGGGCCGCCCCGCCCGCGCGGCCGACGCTCAGGTTGCGCTGCAATCCATACAGGTACAGCAGCTGCCGCATGCCCAGATGCAGCTGACGCTGGATCTGTCGGGTCCGGCGCCCAAGCCGCTGTCCTTCACCATGGACAACCCGGCGCGGATCATCATCGATCTGCCCAATACCCGCCTGGCGCTGCCGTCGGATCAGATCAACGTGAAGTCGGGCGGTCTTGAGTCCATCGTGGCCGCCGCGACCCATCACCGCTCGCGCCTCGTCCTCAGTCTCGACTCGATGGTGACCTACGGCCTGCATCAGCAGGGCAATCGGATTCTCGTCACGCTCGGCCCCGGCGCGGCGCGCACCGACGATGCACACATGGCCGCGGCTGCGGCGACCGCCGAAGGCGTCGCGGCAATGCACGCCGGACTCGCTCCGCCTTGGCAGATCCGCGCCATCAGCTTCCGCCGCAGCAGCGACGGCGCCGGGCGGATCATGGTCCAGCTGTCCGATCCGCACATCCCGGTCAATCTGAACCAGATCGGCAATCAGGTCGTGGTCGACTTCAATCACGCCGCGGTGCCGGCCAAGCTGCTGCGGCGTTTCGATGCGACCGACTTCGGCACCCCGGTCACCGATTTCTCGGTGACCCGGACCGCGCACGGCTCGCGCATCACCATTAATGCGACCGGCGCGTTCACGGAGCTCGCCTACCAGGCGGACACGCAGTACGTCGTGGAGCTGCGGCCCGTGTCGCAGAGCCAGGCGCTGGCGCAGCAGCCGAAATACACCGGTCAGCGTCTCTCGCTGAATTTCCAGAACATCAAGGTACGCGCGGTGCTGCAGCTGCTCGCCGATGCGAGCGGCCAGAACATCGTGGTCAGCGACGTGCACGGCGACATCACGCTCGGTCTGCACGATGTGCCGTGGGACCAGGCGCTGCACGTGATTCTCGAGCTCAAAGGGCTCGGTGAGCGTCACGAGGGCAATGTCATCCTGGTGGCCCCGCAGGCTCAGCTGGCGGCGACCGAAAAGGCCAAGCTCGCCGCCGAGCACGCCGTGCAGCAGCTCGAGCCGCTGCGCTCGGAGTACATCCAGGTCAATTACGCCAAGGCGGCGAACCTCGCTTCGCTGATCAAATCGCAAGGGCACTCGCTGCTCTCGCGCCGCGGCACCGTCACCGTCGACGTCCGCACGAACACCCTGCTGGTGCAGGACACGCCGCAGCGGCTCGAGCAGATCCAGCAGCTGGTGCGGCGGCTCGACGTACCGGTCCGCCAGGTGCTGATCGAGGCGCGCATCGTACTCGTGAACAACAACTTCCAGCGCCAGCTCGGCACGCGCCTCGGCCTGACCGACGTGCAGGCCAACGGCGCCAACGGAATCGTCGCCACCACCGGCACCGCCGCGGGCACGGACACGATGGTGAGCTCCGCGATCACCAATCTGCAGGCCAACAACACCCCCTACCCGGTCACTTTCCCGACCGGATCGAACGCCGCGAATCGCTACGACGTCAATCTGCCGGTGAGCAATCCCGCCGGCTCGATCGCCTTCGGCATCCTGAGCGGCAATTATCTGGTCGACCTGGAATTGTCGGCGGCGCAGGCGGAGACGGAAGCGAAGATCATCTCCTCCCCGCGGGTCATCACCGCGAACCAGCGCCAGGCGGAGATCATGCAGGGCGTGGAGATTCCCTATCAGCAGTCCGCCTCGAGCGGCGCAACCTCGATCGCGTTCAAGAAGGCGGTGCTCGAGCTGAAGGTCACCCCGCAGATCACGCCGGACAACCGCATCATCCTCAACCTCGAGGTGCGCGACGACGAGGTGGGCCAGGAGGTCGTCGCCTCCGGCGGCGTGCAGGTGCCGGCGATCGACACGCGCGAGGTCACCACGCAGGTGCTGGTCAATGACGGCCAGACGGTCGTCCTCGGCGGCATCCTGCAGACGAACAACACGGACACCATCAACAAGGTGCCGTGGCTCGGGGACCTTCCGATCATCGGCCATCTGTTCAAGAACACGGACCATACGAACAACAAGGATGAGCTGCTGGTGTTCGTGACGCCGAAGATCGTCCGCCAGAACCCGGCGGTGTACTGAGCGGACAGGCGGGCGCGCCCCCGGGCGGACAAGCCCGGCGGGCACCCCCGTCACGGATTCGGGCGGCGGGAGCTCTCACGCCGCCGCCGAGACTCAGGCTTGCCCGATGCTGCGCCAGACCCGCGGCGGCGGACTTTCTGCGCCGAGACAGCGGCAAACGCGTCCATGTGCGATGCTGCGGCTTGATATCCTGTGCGTGAGACATGCAAGGCAAGCCCCCCAATATCTTCCTCATCGGCCCGATGGGCTCGGGCAAATCGGCTGTCGGACGGAGTCTCGCCCGGCTGCTGCGGGTGCCGTTTCACGACAGCGACGCGGAGATCGAGCGCCGCACGGGGGTCGACATTCCCTTCATCTTCGACAAGGAGGGCGAAGCGGGCTTTCGCGAGCGGGAACGGGAGGTCATCGCCGCCCTGACCACGTTGCGGCACGTCGTGCTCTCCACCGGCGGCGGTGCCGTGATGCTGCCGGAGAATCGCCGTCTGCTGGCCGAGAACGGCTGGGTGGTCTATCTGAGGACCTCGGTCGCGCAGCAGGCCGAGCGGGTCAAGCCGGGGCGCCACCGGCCGCTGCTCAATGACGTCGAGGATCCGGCCGCCCGCCTGCGCGAGCTGATGCAGATCCGCGACCCGCTGTACAGCTCCATCGCCGATCTGACGGTCAGCACCGACGGCCGGCAGATCAAGGCCGTGGTCCGCGACATCCTGCAACTGATCCGCTAGATTGCCGGCATGAGTGCAACGGTGGACACCCTGACCGTCGAGCTCGGCACGCGCAGCTATCCGATCCTGATCGGAGAAGGCCTGCTGCGTGACGCCGTCCTGGTCGGCCGGCACGTGCCCGCCCGCGATGTGCTGATCGTCAGCAATACCACTGTCGCGCCGCTGTACCTGGAAGCACTCGAGGCAGCGCTGAGCCCGCGCAGGACGGTCGCCACGCTCCTGCCGGATGGCGAGACGTACAAGACCCTGGACACCGTGGCGCGCATCCTCGATGTGCTGGTGGCGAACCGCTTCGGGCGGGATTGTGCAGTGGTGGCGCTCGGCGGCGGGGTGGTCGGAGACATGGCAGGCTTCGCCGCATCCGTCTATCAGCGCGGCGTCGCCTTCGTGCAGGTGCCGACCACCCTGCTCGCGCAGGTCGACTCGGCGGTCGGCGGGAAGACCGGCGTCAATCACCCCGGCGGCAAGAACCTCATCGGCGCGTTCCACCAGCCCGCGGCGGTCCTTGCCGACACTGCGACCCTCTCGACACTCGCCCCGCGCGAACTGCGCGCGGGACTGGCGGAAGTCGTCAAATACGGTCTGATCCACGACAGCGGCTTCTTCGCGTATCTGGAGGCCCATGCCGATGCGCTGCTCGCCGGCGATGCGGGCGCTCTGGCGCACATCATCCGCCGCTCCTGCGAAATCAAGGCCGCCATCGTGGGCCGGGACGAACTCGAGCACGGGGAGCGCGCCTTGCTCAATTTCGGGCACACGTTCGGGCATGCCATCGAGTCCGCGACGGGCTTCAGCCGCTGGCTGCACGGCGAAGCTGTGGCAGCGGGCATGGCCATGGCCGCGCGCATGTCGCACGAAAGCGGGTGGCTCGGCCGAGGCGATCTTGAGCGGGTGATCCGCCTGATCGAGCGCCTGGGACTGCCGAGCGAAGTCGAAGCGGTCTCGCCGGAGACGATGCTGGCGAACATGCGCATCGACAAGAAGGTCCTCGACGGACGGATCCGCCTGGTGCTGCTGCGCGCGATCGGCGAAGCCTTCGTGACCGCCCACTACGACGGAATTCGGCTGCGGCACACGCTGGAGGCGCACCTGCGCTAGCGGCCGTCATGACCACGGTGCAACCCGAATCCCTCACCCTGGCCCCCTACGCGGCGCACGACGCGCAGTCGCGAGGACGGCGCTATCCGGAGCCCAAACCGCAGTTCCGCAGCGAGTTCCAGCGCGACCGGGACCGGATCATTCATTCGAACGCGTTCCGCCGCCTCGTGTACAAGACGCAGGTGTTCGTCAACCACGAAGGCGATCTGTATCGCACGCGCATCACGCATTCGATCGAGGTGGCCCAGATCGGCCGCTCGGTCGCCCGGGCGCTCGGCGTGAACGAGACGCTCACCGAGGCAATCAGCCTCGCCCATGACCTCGGCCACACGCCATTCGGGCATGCGGGACAGGATGCGCTCAACGAGTGCATGCGGCCCTACGGCGGATTCGAGCACAACCTGCAATCGCTGCGCGTGGTCGATGAGCTCGAGGAGCGCTACGCGGCATTCCCGGGATTGAACCTGACGTTCGAATGCCGCGAAGGCATCCTCAAGCACTGCTCGGCGCGCGTCGCGCGCGAGCTCGGGGAGATCGGCGAGCGCTTTCTGCGGCATCAGCAGCCGGGAATCGAGGCACAGATCGCCAACCTGGCCGACGAGATCGCCTACAATAACCACGACGTCGATGACGGCATACGCGCGGGGCTGGTCGATCTGCAGCAGCTCACCGACATGCGGCTCTTCCGCCGGCAGTACGATGCCGTCACCGCCGAGCACCCCGGCCTCGGCGAGCGGCGTCTGGTGCACGAGGTCATCCGCCGGATGATCAATCACATCGTAGTCGATCTGATCCGCACCAGTCAGCAGCGCATCACCGAGGCGGCTCCGGCCTGCATCGACGAGGTGCGCCTGCTGTCGCGGCCGCTGATCGGCCTCAGCGAGCAGACCCTGGAGGAGCACCGCGAACTGATGCGCTTTCTGCGTGAGCGGGTCTATCGCCACTACAAGGTGCTGCGCATGACCACCAAGGCCAAGCGGGTGATCGAGGCGCTGTTCAGCGCCTTCATGGAAGACATCCAGCTGATGCCGCCCGAGCACCAGGAACTTGCGATACGGGCCGAGGCGTCACTCGGCACTGCCGGCCGCGCTCGCGCAGTGGCGGACTACGTGGCGGGCATGACCGATCGGTACGCCATCCTCGAGCACGAGCGTCTTTTTGACCCGGCGGAGCGGACTTGAATCATGAGCAGCGGCGGCTCGAGCGTCTCCATCGATGAACGCAGACACTTCCTGCAAGCGCTGCAGCGGATGCTACGCCCCATCATCAGGCTCATGATCCGCAATGGCATCCGTTACGATGAGTTTGCGGACGTGGCGCGCAGTGCGTACGTCGGCACCGCCATCCGATATGGCACTGAAAAGAAAACAGAGCTTACGGAAGAGCAATTGGCGTGGATGACCGGAGTTAGCCGACTGCAGATAGACCATTATGTTCATCAAGACAGTTTACAGGTGGCGCGAACTCCACGACGGACAACCGTAGCAGCCGCAGTCCTGCACAAGTGGTACACCGATGCTCGATATCAATCCGACGATGGCTCGCCGTTGGAAGTTGGACTCGATTCGGCAGCAGCCGGAACGACATTTGGAAGTCTTGTTGCCGAAGTTGCACCCGATGCTGATCCCAGCGTAATTCTTGAAGAATTAATCAACGCCAAAGCAGTGGTGTACTCGAGTGAGCGGCGAATCCGCGCGCTGACGCGTTGTGTCATCCACCAGGCCGATACCGTTGCGAGCATAGACTATTTCGCGAACACCCTGATCCGCCTTATCGAAACTCATGAGCACAACTTTGAG
>JAKAYU010000188.1 GCA_021809525.1 Pseudomonadota bacterium
GAACGTCCGGCCGGTGGTGCGGATTGTGTGGCGAACGGTGCTGGTGTTCGCGATCGTGGGGGCGATCGCGTGGGGGCTCGGGCGCAATGCGGCGGTGCTCCTCGTTCAGCTGCTGGTGTTGGCGTTGCTCGTGTTTCGTGCCGGCCAGTCACTGCGTAATCCGCGCCAGCGAATCGTGCTGCGCGGGATCCGGCCGCGACACTTCGCGCTCGCGCTGCGCGTGCTGGCCGGCGTGCTGGTTGCCGTGCTCGTCCTGCTTGCGCCGAATACCATTCTGCGTTGGGGATGGTGGGAGTCTCTCGGCGGAACGGGCAACGTGATTTTCGCGCAATCGTCCCATCCGGCCGAGTGGATCTCGCGCGTTGCGCTTCCGATCCTGATCGTGATCGCACTGCTGGTCTCACTGAGTCTGTTTGCGCTGCACGAGGAGCGGGCTTTCCGCCGCGGGGACGAAGCCCGCGGCACTGGGGAGCGCCTGTGGCGTTCGCTGCTGTTTGGCTTGGCGCATCTGGTCATGGGCATCCCGATCGGTGCGGCGCTCGGGCTGGGTGTTGGAGGATTCGGGTTCAGCCAGGCGTATCGGCGCCGGTGGCGCGAAAGCGGATCGCGCCTCGAGAGCGTGCTCGAATCGGCGCGCGTTCACTTTGCCTACAACCTCGTGCTCGTGAGCCTGGTCGCCGTGATGTTGATCGGCGCGGCACTCGTGCACCGCTCAGCTGCGGCAGGCCCGAGGCACGCTGCTCCTGCGGCGGCGGCAACACCCCACGCCGGGCCCCGCAGTGGCTCCCGAGTCCGGTACGCCTCGCCCAAGCCACCGCCGGCCGCCCAGGGACCGCCGGGACAGGCCGTAGCCTCGCACTGAGCCCGGCGGGGAGCGGTCAGGGCGCGCCCGCCGCTGCGCAGGCGGGCTGCCACTGCGGCCCAGGATTTCGCTCGCCCCGACGATCCGCACCGCTGCAGGCTAGCCCGGCGGATGAGGCGCAGCGGGCGATCGGGCCACGAGTTTGGCGGCGACGCGCTCAAGTCCGATGCCGCAACGGAGTGCTTCTTGATACATCTTGTGCCGGATAATCCATGCCCCGACCAGGGGCGGGACCCAGAATGCCGGCTGCAGCTCGAGTTGCATGTCGAGGCAGGTGGGCGCAGGCCGGTTGCGGCAGGGCCGCACGGTCCAGCGGGCGCGGCCGGATCGGAAGTCCCCGCGATGAGGCACGAGCGCCGCGCGCAGGACCCCGCCATGCGCGTCGGCAGTTGCGGTCATGATCTGCTGTTGGTGCATGGTCTTGCAGAAGATCCAGACGCAGGCGTGCACCGTTGCGAACAGGCGGAGGCGGTCCGGCTGTGCGGTGGGCAGGACGCGCACGCGGCGCAGGTCGGGGTTGTAGCGCGGCATGGCCGCATAATCCTGCAGCGCCGCGAACACCGCCCACGGCGGGGCATCCAATGTCATGCGCACGGCGATCGCGAAGTGCGCGCCGTGCCGGCGCGCCTGCACCGAGAGGATCCGGGCGGCCCATGCCGGGGGGGGCAGTCCAGCGAACACGAGCGCCAGAGCGAGTGCCAGACCATGCCGCGGCGGGCCCTTGTGCATGCCGAGCCCACGCGGACGATTGCCGATGAATGCGTGAGTCTCGAACACGGCGGGTCGGTTTCCGAAGTGCAGGCAGCCGGGCAGTCGGCCACCGGCGAGACCGATGGCAACGCAACGCAAGGATACCACGAGCATTTCGGCCGGCAGCGCGGCCTGGGCGTGCGGCGAGGGCTGTGGGTGCCGGACGGACGGCCGAGCGAGCCTCACAGTCCCCAGGGCAAGCGCGCCGGTGCGCGGCGGCGGCTGCGGTACTGAGGGGCAGGGCCCGCGTACTACGGGCTGTCTGACGGGCCGATGAATCCAGGAACAGGGGAGTTCGTGCGCCCCGCCCTCGAAGAGGACCATTGCGAGTAGGTCGATGTGGCACGTCAGGTCCGGCAAAGGATTCGGTGTTCCCCGGCTGATGCGTCTGCTGTCAGGTCAGGGAGGCGGCGAGCCGCCCATTGCGCAGTCCTTTCTCAAGACCGGCCAGCGCGTGATCGCACAGACGGCGAACATTCTGCTGTTTGTCGCTGCCCGCCACAGTCTCGCGCCGCTGAGCGAGCACGGTCGAGTCTGGACCCATCAGCGCGAGCTGGCGATCGCCGGCCTGCTCGATGAGGTTCATGATACGCATCACCCGATCATCCCGAGCCTGCACTATGAGGAGCAGACGCGCGCGGCGCGGCCGCGGGCGCGGGATTTGCGGGACAGCCGCCTGCCGAAGTACCGCGACTACCTCGAGCGCGTGCTCGAGCGCAATAAGGGCCGCCGGGGCGGGCTCACCGGCTCCGAACTGACCTTGTGTGTCATTCTTTCAGGCGTTGGCGCGACTCGAGCATGCGTTTCCCCACGCCATGCGGCGGCTCGCGCGCCGCCATCGACGGATCAGCGCGCTGCGGCAGGCGCTCGAAGCCCGGCCCGGGCTTGCCGCCTATCGGCACTCGCAGCGCCGAGTGCCGTTCAGCGAAGCCGGCATCTTCCGCTACTAGCCGCAGCTCGATGCGCACTCGCGCCGAAGCGCTGGCGCGGCAGTTTGCCTGTCACTGCCGGTGCGCCACCCAGCGCGCGCCACGGTACGGTGGGGGTGCGTCGAATACTGACATTTGTCCTACTTCGGCCCCGCAGGGGGTTGACGCTCCCGGTTCAGCGCATGATGAAATTACACGTGCTGGCGCATGGGATCTGCCAGGAGGCGAGACGGTTTTATGGCGCACTACCAGTTCCAGGTCGTTTACTTCGAGGCGACGCGCAGATGCAATCTGCGCTGTCCGTACTGCATGACGGGAAGCAATGACGCGCGGAAGGTGCGCCGCAGCGTTCTGAACGAACTGACGTTCGAGGAGATCCGCGAGCGCATCCTGATTCCCGCCCGCCGCCTCGGCGTGCATACCATCGGCTGGAGCGGCGGGGAGTTTCTGCTGCGCAAGGATGCGCTCGATCTGCTGCGCCTGACCGTGGAGATGGGCTATCGCTGCACCGTGCTCAGCAACTGCAAGAAGCTGACGCGGGAGCGGCTGGAGAAGATCCGCGACGTGACGGATGGGCGCGCGCGAATCGTCGTCGGCCTCAATGCGGTGGATGACGAGAACCGGCAGACCCGCGACAGCGAGTCCGACCGCACGCTTGCGGTCCTCAAGGACTGCGTCGAGCTCGGCCTCGGCCAGCACGTGGTCGTCACGATCGGCAAGTACAATACGGAGAGCTTCGAGAAGACGATCGAATTCATCGTCAAGCACAACATCGCCTACAACCGCTCGCCACTCGTGCCGCGCGGCTCGGGAGCACAGTGTTTCGCCGAGATGGGTTTCGACAGGGAGGATCTGCGCGAGCACTTCCATCCGGCGCTGCGCCGCAATCCCCACGGCTATGTCAGCTACACGCCGTTTTTCCTCTCGCCGGAGCTGCATGCACAGGTATCCGGCGGTATCCGCAACAATACCGTGCCGCAGAACCCGGCCATCGGCTGCTGGGCCGGAACCTGGCTCACCATCAACGCCGAGGGACACGTCTCGGTCTGTCCGGTGCTGCTCGATGTGCTGAGCGCCGGAAGCGTGCGCGAGCGGCCGCTCGATGAGCTCGTTCAATCCAGCGCGCTGTTCGCGGACATCACGGACCGCTCGCGACTGAAGGGCCGGTGCGGCCGCTGCCGCTATCAGTACACCTGCGGCGGGTGCCGCGCGATGGCGTACTTCCACAACGGCGATTACATGGGCGAGGACCCCACGTGCTTCTTCGATCCGGCCGATCGCTCGACCGTGAGCGAGCACGAGGAGGAGACGAACCGCGTGTTCAAGAAGTATCTGCTGATCGCGCGGGCCGCCGGAGTCTATCAGCCGCCGAAGAATGAGCCGGCGCAAGGCGCCCCCGAGCGCAGGCTCTACGGCCGGTAGGGATTTTCAGCCCGCGCGAGCCTCAATGCCCCGCATGCGGCCGGCGGGCGGCGCGGGACCTCGGACACTCATTGCAGCGGCGATCGCGCTTGCAGCGCACTGGAACGATACTGATGTTCAATGCCACGACCCTGACTGGACTTCTGCAGGCCAATCGGACTGTCCCGCGCGCCATCACTTACCTCGAGGGCGAGAGCGTCGCGCGCACCGTCACGTTCGCCGATCTGCACGAGCGCGCCCTCGGCATTCTGTATCACCTGCAGCGCATGGGGATAGGCCCGGGGGATAAGCTGGTCCTGTTGCTCGGGGAGAACGAGCAGTTCATCGACGCGTTCTGGGCGGCGATCATGGGCGGGATCATCCCCGTGCCGGTGGCGGTCGGCAGCAGCGATGAGCACCGGCAGAAGCTCTTCAGGATCGCCGGGCTGCTCGGTGCGCCGTTTCTGTACACCGAGCGGCGCGTACTGGAGCGTCTCGCGGCCTTCGCCGCGCAGAGCGGGCAGGCGGACCGCTTCGAGCGATTGCGCGCGCGCGCTTTTTTCGCGGAGGACCTCGAGGATATCTCACGGTCCGGCGAGGTGCACGCGGCCAGACCCGAGGAGGTGGCGCTCATTCAGTTCTCCTCGGGTTCGACGAGCGAGCCCAAGGGCATCGTGCTCACCCATGCCAACATCCTCGCCAACGCGCGGGCCACGACGGAAGTGGCGGGTTTCACGGCGAACGACGTCAGTCTCTCGTGGATGCCGCTCACCCACGACATGGGACTGATCGGCTTTCACCTGTTCATGTTCGCCAATCGGGTGCATGCGCATCTGATGCCGACGGACCTGTTCATCCGGCGGCCGCTGCTGTGGCTGCAGTTCGCGAGCCGGATCCGGGCGACGATCCTCTGCTCGCCGAACTTCGGCTACAAACATTATCTCAGAGTGCTGGGCGATCGTCCGATCGAGGGGCTGGATCTGTCCAGCGTAAGACTGATATTCAATGGCGCGGAACCGATCTCTGCGCCGCTGTGCGAGCAGTTTCTCGAGCGGCTCGCGCCGGCGCGCCTGGCGCGCAACGCGATGTATCCAGTATATGGACTCGCCGAAGCATCGCTCGCGGTGAGTTTCCCGCCGCCCGGAGCGCCGCTGCGGCGGATCGCGGTGAACCGCTACCGGCTCGGGGTGGGCGATGCGGTCGAGCAGGTGGACCCGGGCGCCCGGGAGAGTGTGCAGCTGATCGGGGAGGGGCGGTCGCTGCCGCATTGCAGCGTGCGCATTGCCGATGAGGAAGATCGGCCGCTGCCGGAGGATCGGGTTGGCCACCTGCACATCCGCGGCGAGAACGTGACGAGGGGCTATTACGAGAATCCCAACGCGAACGCCGCCGCGTTCAGCGCCGATGGCTGGCTTCGCACCGGGGATCTGGCGTTGATGCACGGCGGTGAGCTGTATCTGTGCGGCCGGGCAAAGGAGATCATCTTCGTCAACGGGCAGAATCACTACCCGCACGATCTGGAGGCCATCCTCCAGCGGCTCGAGGGCTTGGAGCTCGGCAAAGTGGCCGCGGCTGGAGCGCGCCGTCCCGGGGAGGACCTGGAGCGGCTGGTGTTGTTCGTGCTGCACCGTGGCGTGCTCGAGGAGTTCGTACCGCTCGCCGCCGCGGCTGCGCGTCTGGTCAGCGAGCAGACGGGGCTCGAAGTGGCTGAAGTCGTGCCCGTCAAGCGCATCCCGAAGACGACCAGCGGCAAGATTGAGCGCTATCGGCTCGCGCAAAGCTACGCCGAGGGGCAGTTCGACGCGGAACTGAAGGAACTTGCGGCGCTGCGCGCCACGCTGCGCGCAGCGGGATCTGCGACCGGCGGGCAGATCGAGGCGATGCTCAAGACGATCTGCGAGTCGGCACTCGGCGGCAGGCGCGTCGATGTCCACGACAACCTGTTTGAGCTCGGGGCCAGTTCGCTGAAACTCATCGAGATCCACGAGCAGATCGAGCGGGAATATCCCGGCCAGCTCGATCTCACCGAACTGTTCGATTACCCGACGATTGCGCAGCTCGCGCAGCATCTGCAGGGCAAGGTGGCGGCGGCGGCCTGAGCGGCGCGCGGGGCGTTTGCCCGCCGCCGCAGGGGCAAGTGCGTCCCCGGGGATAGCTAAAGGTCATGTTCACGTTCGGGCGTGCTGCGAATGCGCCCAGGGGCGGCTCACCGCACAGGCTCGCTCACGTGTGCGATTGGGGTTGACGCGCTGGCGGAGGCGGGACAACCCGGTCGGCCGGCGTCACGCCCTCACCCGGGCGGCGCCTGCGCGATCTGCTCGCCTCGTCCGGGCTGGCCAGTTCGGGCCTGTCGGTGATCACGGAAATCAGGTGGCGCATCTCGGATCGTCTGTCGGGTCTTGGGGCGTGCCGCCTCGGCGGCGGCTCACCTCTGCTACAAACGGCTCCGCCCCGAGTCGCCACCCTGTGTGGAATTTGTTCAAGGCTGTCTGAGCGGCCGCTCGCGCGCCATTGGAGCGCGAGACACTTCAGGTCCCGGCCCCCGGCGGGTCCGGGTACGCTTTCTGCGATGCCCCGCGGGGACGCCCGGCCAGGGATATGGCGCCCGCACTGCCGACCCAGGGGGGGGGCGGCGGCCCCCAAA
>JAKAYU010000189.1 GCA_021809525.1 Pseudomonadota bacterium
ACGCGCCCGCGGAGGACAGCGCATGTCATCGGCGGTCTGATCTTCGTGTAGATCCGGCGGATTGAACGTCGAGGTCTTGCGGGTCCGTTTTCTTCCGGGCCCATTTTCAAAATCGTCTTCTTCTGCCGCGTGCCGGAGGTAGCGCACATGCGCTACTGGAGGGTTGTTGCCGGGGTCGCCGCTGTGGGCATGATGCCTCCCCTCTGGGGGGGGCGATGAAGAGAACGAGAACACGCAAGTGCCTGTGCTGCGAGGAGTTGTTCGAGCCGGACCGGCGCAATGCCAAGCGCCAGATGTGCTGTCCGAAGAAGGCGTGCCGGGCGGCCCTGAAGGCCGCCCGGCAGCGGCGCTGGCTCGAGCAGCCACAGAACCGGGATTACTTCCGCGGCGCCGAGCACCTTGAACGGGTGCGCGTCTGGCGAGCAGCCCATCCAGGGTACTGGCGGCGGGGGAAGGGGCTCCCCGTCGATGCGTTACAAGACGCTCATGGCGGGCAAGCCGTTGATGCCGCTCAAGATTCCGGTACCTCGGCAGCGCGTGCGTTACAAGACGCCCTGCGCCTGCAAGGCCCGGTTTTGATTGGGCTGATCGCTCACCTGAGTGATTCGACGTTACAAGACGACATCGCCCAGACCTCCCGACGGTTGTTACAACTGGGGCAAGACATCCTCTCCGGGAGAGCCCCCGATGCCCCGCAAGCGACTCCTGCGCCCTGAGCGGCTGCGCCGCGTACCGGGGCAGTTCAGCTGGATTGACCAGCGCCTGGTGCGCGAGGGATACCTTCAGCGCTGCGGCCCCGAGGCCCTCGCCCTGTATCTGCTTCTGGTGACGGTCGCCGACGCCCAAGGGCTGAGCTACTACGGCGATGCCAGCGTATGCCGGCTGCTCTCGATCAGGCCGGAACATCTCCAGAGCGCCCGCGCGGTATTGCTCGGCGCCGGACTCATCGCCTACGAGCGGCCGCTCTACCAGGTGCTCGCCCTCGATCCGCCCCGCCCGCCGCGCTGCGACGGCATCCAGACCGTGCAGGCGGCCCTGGAGCGAGTGCGCGCCCTGCAGCCGCTCCCAGCGCGTCCATGATCGACTACGAGACCTACTGCAAGATCCAGGACCATCGCACCCGGCAGGGCCTGACGATCACCCAGACCGCCCAGGCACTCGGCCTGCATCCGCAGACGGTCTCGAAGTGGTGGCGCATCGAGCATTACCGCCGGCGAGCGCAACCGAAGCGCGCCAGCCGCCTCGATCCCTACAAGGGCCTGATCGTGCGCTGGCTCGACGCGCACCCCTTGAGCGCCCAGCAGGTCTTCCAGCGCCTGCGCGAGGCGGACTTCAAGGGCGGATACACCATCGTCAAGGACTACGTGCGCACCATCCGTCCGGCACACCAGAGGAGCTTCCTGACTCTGTCCTTCGCCGCCGGCGAGTGCGCTCAAGTCGACTGGGGTGAGTACGGCACGATCACCGTCGGCAATACACGCCGCAAGCTCTCCTTCTTTGTCATGGTGCTGTGTTACTCGAGGATGATGTATCTCGAGTTCACCGTCGCGCAGACCATGGAGCACTTCCTCGCCGCTCACGAGCACGCCTTCCTCGCCCTGGGGGTGCCCGAGAAGATCATGGTCGACAACCTGAAGTCGGCGGTTCTGCGCCGCTTGATCGGCCAAGCCCCGGTTCTGAACCCGCGGTATGTGGACTTCGCCCGCCATCACGGCTTCACGATCAAGCCCTGCAACGTCAGGGCCGGCTGGGAGAAGGGCCGCGTCGAGTCGGGCGTCGGCTACGTCAAAAAAAACTTCCTCAACGGCCTCGAGTTCACCGACTTCTCCTGCGTCAACCCCGCCGCACGCCTCTGGTGCGATGAGATCGCAAACCTGCGTATCCATGGCGAGACTCACCAGCGCCCCATCGATCTGCTCCAGAGCGAACGGGCGCAGCTGAAGACCCCAAACGCCAACCCCTACGACCTGGCGCGCGTGCTCACCCAACGCGCCTCCCCACAGTTCCGGGTGCGCATCGACACCAACCGCTACTCCGTCCCTGCCGAGTACGCCGGGCGGCTCCTGACCGTGAAGCTCTGGCCGGACAGGCTCTGCGTCTACCACCAGGACCAGCTCATCGCCCGCCACAACCGCAGCTACGAGCGCCACAAGGACCTCGAGGATCCCGATCACCCCAAGGCCCTGCTCGCGCAGCGCCGCAATGCCCGCGAGCAACGCCTGCTCTCGCAGTTCCTCACCCTCGCACCCCAGGCCACGGCGTACTACGAGGGACTCACCGCCCGGCAGTTGAACGCGCGCATGCACCTCGCGAAGATCCTCGCCCTCGCCGAGATCCATGGCCGTGAGGCCACCGCGCGCGCTATCGCCGATGCGCTCGCCTTCCACGCCTTCTCCAGCCAGTACATCGCCCATCTGCTCGAGGCTCGCTCGCGCACCCGCGCCCAGCCCGTCAGTCCGCTCTCACTGACCCGCCGGCAAGACCTTCTCGAGCTCGAACTGCCCGAACCCGATCTGTCCGTCTACGAGGTGCCCGACGATGAGTGACGATCAGCACGACATCAACGACGATAGCCCGCCGGCCATCCCCCCGCTCAGTGAGCAGCTGACTCGTCTGCAGCTGCCTTTTCTGCGTACCCATTACCATCAGCTCGCCAGTGAGGCGGCCGCTCAGGGCTGGAGCCACATCGAGTATCTCGAGCACTTGATCCGCGGCGAGGTCGCTCGGCGCGAGGACAAAAGCCTCGAACGGCGCATCTACCAGGCGCGCTTCCCGCTCGTGAAAACTCTCGATCAGTTCCAGTGGAACTGGCCGAAAAAGATCAACCGACCACAGGTGCAGAACCTCTTCCGCCTGGGCTTCATCCCCCAAAAGGCCAACGCGATCTTCGTCGGCGGGGTCGGGCTCGGCAAGACTCATCTGTCCATTGCCCTCGGACATACCGCCTGCCTGCACGGCCACACGGTGCTCTTCACCACCGCCGTCGATATCATCCACACCCTCTCGGCCGCCGCTGCCGTCGGCGCCGGCGCCCTCAAGCGCTCCATGCAGCGATACCTAAAGCCCGCCCTGTTGATTTGCGATGAGGTCGGATACCTCCCAATCGACAAGCTCGGCGCAGACCTGCTCTTCCAAATCATCTCCGAGCGCTACGAGCGCGGCTCAATCGTGGTCACCACCAACCGCGCCTTCAAGCGCTGGCCGGAGATCTTCAACCAAGACACCACGCTCACCTCCGCGCTCCTCGATCGCCTGCTCCATCACGCCGAAATCGTCCTCATCGACGGCAAGTCCTTCCGCGCCAAGGACCAGCTCGAAATCTGACCCTCTCCATCCCCCGCCTGCGCACCGGTGGTCAGGATACCGGCCACCTTGCCTACACCTCGCCTCCACCTCAACCCCTCACTGCACCTCGAGTTCCAGACCGCCCACAGCCGACGATTTTCACGCCGCCGGTAACAGACGAGCACTCCTGGCTCGTGCGCGCCGGGGACCGGCGCTGGCGACTCAGGGCCATACCGGCGGAGTAGATATATGACTACTCCGGATGTGTTTCGGCTGTCTTGCCTGGATCCCAATGAGAGTGGGAATCAGCAGTCTGCGCCTGCTGCGTTGGCGAACGCGGGAGGCACCGCACTGGAGCGGCGGCGGCAGAAGGTGATCAGCACCCTGCGTGCCGCTCCGGCGCTGCGGCATGCCTTCGACGTGCAGGGGGCTGCCCCAGGGCAGGCAGTGTGTGATGTGTCCGTGATGCTCGGCCTACGCAATTCTGCCGGGACGATCGTCACCGGTGAGCTGCGCGTGCCAGCGACCAAGTGGCCGGGGCTGGCCGTGTTCACGGCCTACTGGCGGCAGGCCGCCGACGGGCAGCCCTCATGATCGGATACGCCACTACACAACTCGTGAATTTCTGGCGCCGCATGTGGCAAACTGCATCTGCCCGAACGAACGAAGCCGTCCCCTCCAGAGGAGCCATGTCATGCATTCGATTGAAGACGCCATGCAAACGCTTAAAAGCGCGGCGAACGAGGCACAGACCGAATTGGCGAATGCTTTTCTTAAACATGCAGGTGAATTGTTGACATTGGTCATGGGTCCGACGCTCGCCAACGCAACTTACTCTGATATTCGCGCACGTCTGCAACAGATCTGTGATGAACTGAGGCGTCTGGAAGCCGACGTCCTTAACGTTCGCTTGGGCTGATTCACGCCGGGTCGGCTCCGGCGCCCACACACAGAGGCCCCGACACTGCCCGCGCCGGAGCCTCGTCGTATCCGCTACTGCTACTCGTTGCTGGTGCCGGTGGCCGCCGCCCACGCGGCGAGCCGCACCGATAGCGCGCTCGCGCGGTCGTGCGTCCTGGCGCCGAGCCGCCTTCGCCTGGCCTGCGTCAGGATCTTCTGCGCCGCTTCGATGTCGGCTGTAGCGGCACCCGGCAGCGTCCCCTGTAGGAGCCGTAGGCACGCCGTCCGCTCGGCGGCTACGAGTCCGTAACCGCGCGCGAGGTGTCATAGGCACTCGACCACGGCGCGCAGCGCGTCAGCGGCATCCAGCGTCAGATCATCTCCTTGCTCACCCATGGCTACCTCCCCAAGTCCTGCTCATCGTCCTGCTCTTGCTCGTCCGGCTCGTGCCTCGGGACTCGGTGGCTCCCACGTCCGTGCCGTCCGGTGGTCGCGGCGCGAATGCAGACTCCCCTCGGCCCTCGCCATCTGCCGCGGACGCCTTGGCTGCGCCAATGGCTTCAATGCCAGTCCCTGGGCTACCGCGGGCTCCTCGGCCGCGCGCCTCCGGCGACGCTCTCCATGCCTCCTCGCTTGCCGCGCTCCATGCGTGCGCGTTCGTCGGCGATGATCGCCCGCAGATCCTCGTCGACGACCGCGATGCCCTCGCGGGCCGCCATCTTCGCCGTGCGCTCGAAAGATTGTGTTCGAGAACGGTGACCGCGGCGAGCACGAGGGCTCACCGCGCACGGCGGCCGCAGGGTGGGCCGTCCCCGGCCAAGGATCCCCTCAGGGCGGGGCCAGCGCGCGCCACAGGCGGTGCAGCTGATCAAGGAATCCCCGCGCCACCAGGGGCAGAGGGCGGCATCAGTGCCCGGTTGAACCATCCGGATTGATGATCGTGCACCTGATGGTCGTCGGCGCCGCTTGTGATCGCTCCCCTGCCTGAGACTCAACTCAGTGCTGCTGTCACTTTATCCGGATGCACGCATGCCTCCATTATGCCGTTGTACCAGACACTGAGGGGCGTATCTAGGTCCCCACTGATCTCAAATTCTCGTGCGTCGATCAGATCGTCAACCACGTGCGGAAAATTCCAGCCGAGCCATCGCATGGTGCGTGGATTCGTATGTAAGGTCTGTGCCAATACACGCGCAAGCCGACTTCCCGACTCTCCCGCGCTCAGCGTCATTGAACCTTTCGTCGCATAGTCCAGAATCACGACCGGCCGCCTTCGGGAATCGCGGAAGCTCTGGAAAGCCGCGTTCAGGTGCGCGTCTCCGAAGCCGTATCCAGCAAAGAGAGCCGCATCGCAGCCACAAACGAGCCGATCCAACTCCGAATAATAGGTTCTGAACGGCCTCCGGAGCATTTGCATCGTTTTGCCGTATCCGGCGACGACCACCGAGGTCGGAAAGTCTGCCCCTTCTGGAGTTCTCTGCGAACTCCGCCCCGATGCGTTTTGAGCAAACGCGGCGTTGATGTCCGGCTGCCATCGGATTTCATGCAGATCGTGACCCGATGCCATCGCAGAGTCAAACGGCATGTCGAAATGAACTGACCCGTGCAAATGAAGCATGCAGGCCCATTCTGTCCGCTGGAGGATCCGCTTTTCGTCGAACCGATCGGTGGCCGGGTCGAATCCCGTCTCAATTCCCGGAAAGGCCCGATACATGACGTTGTCGTAGTTCAGCGTCACCACGGCGATGTCGAACTCGTTCTGTAACGCCGCAACAAAGGTCTCCAATCGGCCAAATTCCGTGACTCGATTCTTCTCTGCAGTCGCACACCGCGCGCGGAAGACGTCAACGATTGCGTCAACGGCGGCGACGCCCAAGCCGTTCAGTTCATCTTTTCCTACCGCTTTGATTTGGGTGCCAAAGAGGTTGATATCCGGGAACGGTGTAGCTTGAATGACCGCCGCCAGGGGCGATGTATATATCCCGGCAGGGTACGCGGCGGCCAGGGCGAAGATGGCATAGAGCACGTCTTCGTAGTGCGGCGCTCGGACCAGATGCTTTGGGACATGCGTGGTCCAATACTGGCCAACCATGTCCTCGATGTGCCGGTAAAGATTCGAGGCTGGCGTGCCAGCGAGCGGATACTGCCACTGAACGTGGTCGTTTATGAGTTGTCCGACCTCGTCGACACGAGGTAGTCCGAAATCAATCGACGCTCCGGCGCCGACGACCATCAGGAGTTTATTCTTTGTCACGGGTCTGGTAAAAAAAAAGCCGGAGGTTTCCCCGGCAGGATCAGCGAGAAAGCGGCGGGTCCGCAATGCTGCATCTTGTCGAGCATCCAATTGTACGACTTGCCCCCCTTTGCTCGCCCGGCCGGGGCGAGCGCA
>JAKAYU010000190.1 GCA_021809525.1 Pseudomonadota bacterium
TTCCGATCTCCGAGCCGCCTGCGCGAGCTCGACATGCGATGCATCGGCCGTGACCTGCCAGCGCCCCGCGTGCAGCAGCGCAGCGAAGCGGATATCGCCCCCGGCCACGGCGATGTGCCCGGCGCGCACCTGCAGCGCGCCGGTCCGCGGGTCGTAGTCTCCCGAGACGGTCCCGTGCAGTGGGCCCAAGCTGCCTGCCGTCGCCGCGAAATGCCCGCCGCGGCATGCGACCGGCTGCCCGATGCGCAGCTGCGCACAGGCGAACTCGACCCGATGCAGCAGCGGGATGCCCGCCCGCTGCACGCGTGCCGAGGCGGCGCGTGCCTCAAGGGACAGGCCCGCCGCCGTCAGCCGCAGCACCACCTGCCCGCCGCTGAGCAGCGCGGTCGGCGCACGCGCACGCTGGACCGTGAGCGTCACCTGATCAATGGCATGCGCCGGGGTCGCAATGGCGATGAGCAGTGGACATAGGGCCCAGCGCGCCGGCTGTAACGGAAGCTTCATCAAACGGTCATCTCGCAGACTTCCTGGCCGCGGATCCTGTCGCGGCGAGAATGCTCGCACCCATCATAGTGCACGCCCGGAAGCCCCAATGAAAGCGACCGCGCTCTCCGAGTGGATCGCACGTGCGGACGCCGCGGAGTATGCGCTGTGCCGCCGGCTGAACCGCGGCGCCGCTTTCGCCGTTCCGCGGCGCATTTTCCAGATTGCCAGCCGGCTTGGCGACGGCATCCTCTGGTACGCCGTCATCGCAGTGTTGCCCCTGCTCTATGGCCGCGCGGCGCTGCGCCCGGCGGTGGTGATGGCGCTCACCGGTCTGGCCGGGCTCCTGCTCTACAAGCTGCTCAAGCGCACCCTGGTGCGCGAGCGTCCGTTCATGACCCACGCGAGCATCGACCGGGCCATGGCGCCGCTCGATCGCTACAGCTTCCCCTCTGGTCATACCCTGCACGCGGTGTGCTTCACGGTGCAGGTCACCGCGCACTATCCGGCGCTCGGCTGGGTGCTCATCCCGCTCACGCTGCTCATTGCCGGATCGCGCACGGTGCTCGGTCTGCACTACCCGACCGACGTCCTGGCGGGCGCCTTGCTCGGACTGGCGCTCGGCCTGCTCGGTGTGTCGCTCGCCTGATGCGCGTGCTGTTCATCTCGGATGTCTTCTTTCCGCGGGTCAACGGCGTGTCGACCTCGATCGGGACGTTTCGCGCCGATCTCGACCGCCTCGGCGTAGAGACGGTCCTGGTGGCGCCGAGCTATCCGGGCCACGATCCGGCCGCCGAACGCGGCGTGGTCCGCGTGGCCAGCGGGCGGGTGCCTGGCGACCCGGAAGACCGTCGCATGCGCTGGGCCTCGCTCGCCCGGGCGTTCGAGAAGCTCGAGAGCGAACGGTTCGACCTCGTGCACATTCACACGCCGTTCGTGGCGCACTATGCCGGCGTGAGCTACGCGCGCCGGCGCGGTCTGCCGTGCGTGGCGACCTGTCACACGTTCTTCGAGGAGTATCTGCACCACTATCTGCGGGTGCTGCCGCGGCGCATCGGCCGGGGAGTCGCGCGAGCATTCACGCGCGCACAGTGTGCAGATGTACGCGCTGTGGTGGCTCCCTCGGAGCCTTTGAGACAGGTGCTGCGCGACTATGGCGTCGAGACGCCGGTGCACGTGATTCCCACCGGGCTGCCCGCAGACCGCTTCCAGCCCGGCGACGCACAGCGCTTCCGCGCACTCGCAGGGATCCCCCCAGGGCGGCCACTCGTCACCTACGTCGGGCGCCTCGCGCACGAGAAGAACATCGACTTCCTGGTGCGCGCCTTTGCCCGGGTCTGGCAAGCCGCTCCTGACGCTCTGCTCGTGATCGCCGGGGAAGGTCCGGCGCGCGAGCCGCTGCGCAGACTCGTCCACGCGCAGGGCCTGGCCGAGAACGTGCGCTTCGTCGGCTACCTCGATCGCAACACCTCACTGCTCGACTGCTATGCGGCGGCCGCGGTCTTCGTATTCGCCTCACGCACCGAGACGCAGGGACTGGTGCTGCTCGAGGCGTTCGCCCAGGGCGCCCCGGTGGTCTCGACCGCCGAGCTCGGCACGACGTCCATTCTCGCGCCTGCCTGCGGCGCGCTGGTCGTGCAGGAGCGCGAAGAGCCGTTCGCCGCCGCAGTGGTGCGCGTGCTGACCGACAGCGCGCTGCGCCGCACCCTGCGCGATCAGGCCCGCACGTACGCGCGCGGCTGGTCCTCGCTCACCATGGCCGGGCGCCTGGGCGAGCTTTATAACAGCCTGTGTCACGTGGCCTGATGCCGCCGAGCAAAAACGCTCCGCTGCGGCGGTCTACGCCTTCTTGGGATAATCGAGCACGGCGGCCGCGAGGCTGCGGCGGCCGATATCGGACCATGACGCGGTGTCGAATTCGAACTCCGCGACCGCACAGGTCGGCAGATCGGTGATCTCACGCGAGAAGCGGTGGGCGAGCTCGCTCAAACCGGGATTGTGGCCGACGAGCATCACGCACGTCAGGTGCTCCTGCAGCGCGCGTATCACCTGCAGCACTCTGTCCGCATCGCCGGGGTACAGCCGCTCGTCCACCTCGATGCGCTCTTTAGCATAGCCGAGCTGCCTGGCGAGGCTCTGCGCCGTTGCGAGTGCGCGCCGCGCCGGACTCGACACGATCAGCTGCGGCTGCACGCCCCGCTCGCGCAATCGCTTGCCCATCCGCGGCGCATCGCGCTTGCCGCGCTGCGCGAGCGGGCGGTCCTTGTCGGACAGCGCCTGCTCATCCCAGCTCGATTTCGCATGACGCACGAGCAACAGCGACTTCATATCCCATCCGGCCACCGTGGGGCGATCGATGCGCGGCGCATTTCTGACCGTCAGCCCCGCCGCGCTCGCTCGCAAGCATAGCGCAGTCGCCCGTCCATCGCGCCGAAGCGCGCGGCGTATCCCGGCCGGTGGACGTTCCTCGGCGCATTTGAAACAATTGTCGGCGTTCCCGAGCACCATGGCTCGCGCTTGCGCGCACGAGCGGCTCGGCCACTTCAGGAGCCCCCGACCATGAGCGAACCGCATGTGACTGATTTCGACGCCCGCGCCGCCACCTGGGATGACGCCCAGAAGGTCGAGCGCGCCGAGAACGTCGCGGCGGCGATCCGGCGCGCCGTGCCGCTCACTCGCTCGATGCGGGCGCTGGAGTACGGTGCCGGCACCGGTCTGCTGTCGTTCCGTCTGCGCAACGCGCTTGGCCCGATCACGCTAGCGGACAGTTCCGCCGGCATGCGCGCCGTCGCCGAGCAGAAGATCGCCGCAGCCGCGGCGCGCGAGATGCGCGTGATCGATCTCGATCTGATGCGCGATCCGGTGCCGCCGGAACGCTTCGATCTGATCTTCAGCATGATGACGCTGCATCACGTGACCGACGTGCCGCGCCTGTTCGCCGCGTTTCACTCCATGCTCAATCCGGGCGGCTGGCTGAGCATTGCGGACCTCGACGCCGAGGATGGCTCATTTCACGGGCCTGAGGTGCAGGTGCATCACGGCTTCGAGCGGCGCACGCTCACTTCGTGGCTCGAGACGGCGGGCTTTGCCGACGCCGCGGTGGGGGACTGCTGCGAGATCGAGCATCACGCGCGCCGCTACTCGATCTTCCTCGCCACCGCCCGCAGGATCTAGGCCCACCTCGGGCCGCAGTCGCACCGAGCGCGGCAGCACCCGCCCCCGGATCCGTGCCGCGAGCCGAGCTTCGGCCGTTTGCGCTACACTCGTTGCGATCATTCAGAGGCCGGCAGGGGCGGCAGGTGGCACAGAGGAGGGCGCGGGACGCCGAGGAATTCGACCGGGTTGTGCCGGCGCGGGCGCAGCCCCGGACGCCGGACGAGGACTTTCAGCCGCCGTGGTGGCTGCGCAATCCCCACCTGCAGTCGATGTTGGCAAGCGTGGCAGTGCGGCGCGGCCCGATCGTGCGCCGTGCGCGGGCCCTGTTCGAGGCGCAGCAGGAATTGCTCCTCGAGTGCGGCGAGGGCGTGCGCCTGCAGTGCTGGCGCTCGAGCGGCTCGGCCGGCGGGCAGCCGGTCGTGGTTCTGCACGGCTGGGAAGGCAGCAGCGAATCGCTCTACGTCCTCTCGCTCTCGCAGCAGCTCTACGAGCGCGGCTTCGACGTGTTTCGGCTCAACTTGCGCGACCACGGCGAGACCCATCATCTGAACCCGGGCCTGTTTCACTCCTGCCGCCTCGAGGAGGTCTGCGGCGCGCTGCGCGAGATCCGGCGGCTCACCGGCCGGCCGCTGCAGCTCGTCGGCTTCTCCCTCGGAGGCAACTTTCTGCTGCGCGCCGCGGCGCAGGCGCGCACGGCCGGCCTGGATCTCGCCTACGTGGTGGCAGTCTCCCCGGTGCTCGACCCGCACGAGACGCTGCGCGCGCTGGAGGAGGGATTCGCCGGCTATGCGTTGTACTTCGCGCGCAAATGGTGGCGGTCGCTGCGCAAGAAGGAAGCACTCTGGCCCGAGGAGTACGACTTGGGCGAGCTGCACGGCACCAACGACCTGCGCCGTCTGACGGCCGAGCTCATCGGGCGCTACACCGATTTTGCGAGCCTGGATGATTATCTGCACGGCTACGCGATCATCGGGCGCAGGCTCGAAACGCTCGACGCGCCGGCACTCATCATCACCTCCCTCGACGATCCAATCATTCCGGCTGCGGACCTGCAGCGGCTCGCGCGACCGGCGCAGCTGCGCATCGAGGTAACACGCCGCGGCGGTCACTGCGGATTCCTCGAGCGCCTCACCGGTCCGACCTGGGCCGAGCGGCGCATCGTGGCTGAGCTCACGCTCGCGCTTGCCGCCCGGCAGAACGGCCCCGCTCGCGCCGCCGGATGAGCTTGAACGGTAGCGTGTCGGATCGTACGGTCCGCAGGATCTCTCAACCGGCATATCACCCGCTCTCCCTGAGGGCTTAGGGGCGAGGAGCGGGGGCGCGCCCGGCGGGGTGCGGCGTACACTGCCGCCATGAGACGCACCGCCCTCGCCACGCCCCCCGTGTTCCGCGCTCCGGCACCGGCTGGGCGCGACGGCGTGCACGCGCAGACCCTCGCCAACGGCATGCAGGTCATCGTTTGGCCGGTGCATCACATTCCCAACGTCGCGCTGAACCTGTGGGTGCGGGCCGGCAGCCGCAATGAGCGCCCCGGGATCACGGGCCTGGCGCATTTCTTCGAGCACATGATGTTCAACGGCACGCGCACGCGCGCGCCCGGGGAGTTCGACCGCCTGATGGAGGCGCAGGGCGGCGCCAACAACGCCTTCACCAGTGACGACGTCACGGTATACGAGGACTGGTTCCCCTCGAGCGCGCTCGAGCTGGTGTTGGAACTGGAGGCGGACCGGGTGGCGAACCTCGCCTTCGCGCCGGAACTCATCGAAAGCGAGCGCGGCGTCGTGGCCTCCGAGCGCCGGCTGCGCGTCGAGGACAACAATCACGGTCTGCTCGCCGAGCGGGTGCAGGCGGCGGCGTTCAGCGCGCATCCGTATCGGTTCCCGACCATCGGGTGGCCGGAGGACATCCGCGCCTGGCGTGTGGAGGATCTGCAGGCCTTCTACACCACCTACTACGCACCGAACAATCTGACTCTGACGCTCGCCGGCGATCTGGAGCCGAATGCCGCGGTGCGGCTCGTGCGGCAGTACTTCGAGCCGATCGCGGCGCAGGCACCGCCTGCCCCGGTGCGCGAGCGTGAGCCGCCGCAGCTGCAGGAGCGGCGCGTGACGGTGCGGCGCAAAGTGCAGACGCCGCTCGTGCAATGCGCCTACAAGGCACCCTGTGCCAGCGACCGCAGTGCGAGCGCGATCCATCTGCTGATGTCGGTGCTGATGGAAGGGGACGCCTCGCGGTTACACCGTGCGCTGGTCGAGGAGCGGCGCGTGGCGATCGAGGTCGGCGGACACTGGCAGGAAGGATTCGATCCCGGGCTGCTGTGGCTGTCCCTGACGCTGCCCCAGGATGCAGGCCCCGAGCATGCCCTGAACGCGCTCGATGCCGAGCTCGCGCGGTTCATCGATGAGGGCGTGTCGCAGGCGGAACTCGAGCGGGCGCGCAACCTCGCGATCGTCGGCTTCTGGAAGCGTCTCGCCACCATCGACGGCAAAGCGCATCTGCTCGGCGAGTACGCCGTGTTCCACGATCGCTGGGCCGAGCTGTTCGAAGTGCCGCAGCGCCTCGAGGCCGTCACACGCGCACAGGTGCGGGCCGCCGCCGCCGAGATCCTCTCGGCCGCGCGGCGCACCGTCGGGATCCTCGCTCCGAGCGGCAGGCGCGCGCGGGTCAGGCGCTGATGGTGCGCGTGCCCGAGCACGAACGCCTCGTTCTCGACAACGGGGCGGTGTTGATTCTCCTGCCCCGCCGGGAAGTGCCGCTGCTCGCCTGTCAGGTGCTGCTGCGCGGCGGCAGCGTGGCGGACCCGCCGGCGCCACCCGGAGCGGCCTCGCTGGTGGCGGCGCTGCTCGAGAAAGGGGCCGCGGAGCGGGACGCCT
>JAKAYU010000191.1 GCA_021809525.1 Pseudomonadota bacterium
AGGTGCCGACCTGGACCACCAAGGTTACCTTCGCGCCGGGGACCGTGGGCGAGTAACAGCCCACCGGGAGCCTTGCACTGAGGGAACGGGGTTCGCCGGTGGCGAACCCCGTTCGCTTATGGGGGGAGGGAAAGCACCGGGCGAGGCGACTCGAATCCGAACGAGTCTCAAATGGTGGCGCACGGGGGGGATGCCGCGCCGTCCGGGAGCCGCACTCAGCTCCGGTGCGGGAGAAAGTGTCGCACTGCGGCGCTGAACCGAGCGTGAACCACGTGGAGGAATTCCATCGCCGGCGCACGGATCGCGCTCTCGAGCGAGCGCACGCCCGTCGCAGTGGCGCGGGAGCCTGTGTTGGGTGCGCGCAGGCGCGGGGGCTCCCGGGGCGGTGCGTATAATGCATCGCATGAGCTGCGATTCCACCCGTCTTTTCTCCAGCCGCGTAGACGATTACGTCAAATACCGTCCCAGCTACCCGGCCGCGGCGATCGATCTGCTGCGCAGGCGATGCGGTTTGCATCCGGGGGTGACAGTCGCCGATCTCGGCTCCGGCACCGGCATCCTCACGGCGCTCCTGCTCGAGGCCGGGGCGCGCGTCATGGCGGTCGAGCCGAACGCCGAAATGCGCGCCGCCGCGGAGCGTCTGCTCGGTGCGCGTGCGGGCTTCCGCAGCGTGGCGGGTACGGCCGAGGCGAGCACGCTCACGGCCGGCTCGATCGCGCTGGTCGTGGCCGGCCAGGCCTTCCACTGGTTCGATGCCGCGCGCGCGCGCGCCGAGGTACTGCGCATTGTGGTGCCCGGCGCCTGGGCGGCGCTGCTGTGGAACGAGCCGCCCGAGGAGCCTACCGGGTTCATGGCGGACTACGATGCGCTGCTGCGCCGCTACGCCCCGCAGTACGAGCGCGTGCGGGCCCTGCGCGCCCGCGAGCCGCAGATGCGCCAGTTCTTCGGCCGTGAGCCCGAGCGCGCGGTGTTCGCCAATCAGCAGCAGTTCGGGTTCGAGGGGCTCAAGGGCCGGCTGATGTCCTCCTCCTATGCGCCCGAGCCCGGTCAAGCGCAGCATGAGCCAATGCTCGCGGGACTGCGCGAGCTGTTCGAGCGTCATCAGCGCGGCGGGGAAGTGGTCTTTCCGTACCAGACGCTGGTGTTCTTCGGCCAGCCGGGTGCCGGCGCCGAGTGAGCGTTCATCACGCCGGCAGTGCGCGGATGAGTCCGGGCAGCGCCTCGAAACGCTCGATCGCGGCGAGGCGCCGCATCCGCTCGAGCGGGCCGCGCCGGTAGCCGTACGTCATCAGCACCAGCGGCACGCCGGCCGCCTCGGCCGCAGCCGCATCGACCTCGCTGTCCCCGACCATCAGCGCCTCGCGCGGGGAGGCGCCGAAGTCCGCGAGGACGCTCTGGAGCACGCGCGGATCGGGCTTGCGAAACGGCAGGGTGTCCCCGCCCACCACCCGGGTGAAAAATCGCGCCAGATCGAGCCGCTCGAGGATGGTCGTGCTCAGGTGCGCCGGTTTGTTGGTGCAGACTGCCAAGCGCAGCTGCTCCTCGCGCAGCTGCTCGAGCGTGGCGCGCACCCCGGGGTAGGGCACCGTGGCGCGCACGGGCTCGGCCTCATAGCGGCTGAGGCAAAGGCGCTGCGCCTCGCGTGCATCGACCCCGGTGAGGTCGCGGGCCGCGAGTGCGCGCTCGACGAGTTTGGCCATGCCGTCGCCTATCATGGCGCGTACCGCCTCGGGCGCGAGCGGTTCGCGTCCGAGCGCAGCGAGCATGCCATTGACTGCGTGCGCGACGTCCGCCGCGCTGTCGATCAGCGTGCCGTCGAGATCGAAAATGACGACCGATACGGGCATCGCCGTACTGTAACACCCGCGTGCCGGCGGCGCTCGGCGCCGCCGGCTCCGGCCCGCGCGCCTCAGCGGCTCTCGCGAAAGCCGACGAAGCTGTGCGGCTCGATGCGCAGCTCGTAGCCGTACTGCCGCGGGGCTGCGCGGCGGGGCGCGAACGGGCTCATGGCCTGCAGCGGGTCTCCTGCGCAGAGCACACCGTTGGTGAGATTGCGGATGTGGTCAAAGGCGCCGATGACGCGCACCGCCACCGGGTGGTTGAGATAGGACTCGACCACGAAGGTGCCGTTGGCGTATTCGAACAGGCTCACGCCGGCGGGCCCTTCCAGGCGTACCGGCTCGCCCTGGGTGATGAAGTAGCGCAGCGCGTCGAGCACGCGCGCGGGCAGTGAGTAGAACTCGTTCTGCTCCTCGGGCACATTGAGTACGTACAGCTCGCCCTTGCCGTAGTGATCCATCAGCAGCAGCGGCACGCCGCCCTGGTCGTCGAGGCCGCGCACCACGGCCCAGTCCTCGTTGGTGTAGAAGTGGATCAACGGAAAGAGAATCGGCCGGCTCCTGCCGATCGGCACCCCCGCGCCGAAGCCGAAGCCCTCCACGTAGCGCGTCGGGGCGGCGATGAGGTGGGTGACGCGCATGTCGGTGATCTGATCGAAGTCGCGGTGCTGCAGCGCCCGCAGCAGCCCCGAGGTGATGATGACGTGATCGCCGGCACGCAGGTGGGCGGCGATCTCGCTCACGATGTGCGGATCGCGCCGGGCCGCTTCGGTGAGCAATACGGTGCTCGCATGCGGCCAGGACGGGTACATCTCGATCGGGATGCCGACCATGCCGAGCATCTCGGGCAGGAAGTCCTCGCCGCTCGAGTCGAGCGGGCGGTAGGTCGCAAGCCCCACGGGCTGCCCGAGTGCCCCGGCGATCCGATCGACCTTGCCGAGCGCGTAGGCCGCCACGTTCGCGAGCCGCGGATACTTCGCCCCGGGCGTACCGGGCACGCCGCAGCACTCCTTCAGCATCTGCAAGTAGTTGAAGGTCGTGGGCAGGTACTGCCAGGCGGCGCGGTTCTTGGGGGTGGCGATCTCGAGCAGGTTGGTGTATTCGAACAGATTGATCGCCGGGGCCTTGGCGAGGATGGTGTCCCAGAGCTGCTCGGCGTAGCGGTCGAGATCGTGCATGGCGATCGGGTCGACCCAGCCGCCGCCGTTTCGGCCCGGCGCGATGTTCTCGAAGTAGCGGAAGATCTCGTAGCTCTCGTAGGGCAGCAGCTGCTGGTCGGTGGTCGGGGCGTAGCGGGTCTCATCGCCCGTCCAGATCTCCGGGAAGATCTTCGGCTCGTTCACCAGGTCGAAGCCCATTCCCTGGAAGGACGGGTAGAAGTTCGGGAATTTGATGATCACACGCACCTTGGGATTGACCGCCTGGGCGGGCTTGAGGATGAGGTTGCGCGACACCCAGTCCATGGTCTGCATGCGGTACTCGGACCAGGTCCGATCGCCCTTGGCGGCAATGTCGGCGAGGCTCTTGGTGTTGTAGAAATACAGGTCATCGAGCACGAACTCGTTGAAGTGCCGCGCGGTGAGCGCCGACATGCGCCGCGCAAGCGCCCGGTCCTGCGGCAGCGCGTAATCGAGAGTATTGAACTGGCCGTTGCCGCCCGGCCCGAGCATCGCCATGCCGCCGGCGACCGCCACGTGGTGGGCGAGAAAGAAGCGCTTCACGCGCGAGAGCTGCGCGCCCGTGGCGCTCACGCCCGCGCGGTAGCTCTCGATGAAGACCTGATCGACGTGCAGCCGGCTCGCGATGGTGTGCCAGCTCGAGCGCATCCACGCCGGATCGCGCGCCATGCGCTTGACCACGGTGACCGGAATGTAGACGGTGACCTTGAAATTGCGGTACGGCGCAGGCGCCGCCCAGGCAGTGGCGGCGGCGAGCAGCAGGATCAGGGCGGCGGTGAGACGTTGCCGGATCGTGAGCATCGTGGGACCCCCTCGAGACGGATCGGCGGAGTGGTAGCGCTACCATGATACACGGGCCGGCGCCGCCGTAAAGCGCCCACGTGGCGCGCACGGCCGGGGATTGCGCCAGGGGGCGGCGCAGTTGCGCTACAATTTGTCGGTGGGATCCGCGAGCCGGTCCGCCATCCCGATACCTTTGGATCAGCCATTTTCATGCACGGTATTGTGCGAGGCGCGACCTGCCTCGAGTTCGGCCGCTTTCGGCTTCTGACCCGCCAGCGCGAGCTGCGCAGCGGCGATGTGCCCATCGCGCTCGGCTCGCGTGCATTCGACGTCCTGCTGGTGCTCATCGAGGCCGGTGGTGATCTGGTGACCAAGGAGGAGCTGCTCGCGCGCGCCTGGCCCGGGATCGTCGTCGAGGAAAGCAACATCCAGGTGCAGATCTCGGCGCTGCGCAAGGCGCTCGGCAAGGACCGCAATCTCATTCTCACCGTGCCGCTGCGCGGTTACCGCTTCACCGGCGAGGTGCGGGTGATCCGTGAGCCGGGCCTGCCGCAGGACGAGCAGGCGGGGCGCGCGCCACCGACCAATCTGCCGGCGGCCATCTCGGATTTCATCGGCCGCGAGGCGGAACTGGCCACGGTGCGCGAGCTGCTGCGGCACAACCGGCTGGTGACGCTGGTCGGCACGGGCGGCATCGGCAAGACGCGTCTCGGCCTGGAGGCGGCCCGCGCCTCGCTCGCGGAGTTCCCCGACGGGGTGTGGCTCGCCGAGCTCGCGCCGCTCACCGACCCGGAGCTGGTCGCGAGCGCCATGCACGCCGCGCTCGGCCTGCAGAGCGGCACGGGGCGCTGGACCAGCGAGCGGCTCGCCGCGGCGCTGCGCGAGCGCACGCTCCTGCTGGTGCTCGACAACTGCGAGCATTTGATCGGCGCTGCGGCGCGCGAGGCGCAGGCGCTGCTCGCGGCGGCGCCGCAGGTGCGCATTCTCGCGACCAGCCAGGAGCCACTCGGTATCGAGGGGGAGTGCACGCTGCGGCTGCGTCCGCTTGAGTTTCCGGCCGAGAACGCGGCCGGGCTCGACAGCGCTGCCCGGCACGATGCGGTGCGGCTGTTCGTGGCGCGCGCCCGCGCGGCCGATCCACAGTTTTCGCTGAACGAGCAGAACGTCGCCACGGTGGCGATGATCTGCCGGCGCCTCGACGGCATCCCCCTCGCGATCGAGCTCGCGGCCGCCCGCTCTGCGGCGCTCGGCATCGACGGACTGGCGCAGCGGCTCGATCTGCGCTTTCACGTGCTCACCGGCGGGCGCCGCACGGCGCTGCCGCGCCATCAGACGCTGCGCGCCACGCTCGACTGGAGCCACCGGCTGCTCGCCGAGCCGGACCGGATCGTGCTCAGGCGGCTGGCCGTGTTCGCCGGCAGCTTTACGCTCGAGTCGGCCGGGCAGGTGGTGGCCGATGCGGCGCTGCCGGAGTGGGAAGTGGTCGGGCGGATCGCCGAGCTGGTGGACAAGTCGCTGGTGGTGGCCGATGTCACCGGTGCGCAGCGCCGCTACCGGCTGCTCGAGACCACCCACGCCTACGCGATGGAGAAGCTCGCCGACAGCGGGGAGTTCGGACCGCTGGCGCGTCTGCACGCCCGGCACTTCCGCGACGCGCTGAACGAGGCGCTCGGGGTCTGGGAGCTCACCCCGTCGGTGCAGTGGCTCGAGCGGCTCGGGCCGGAGATCGACAACGTGCGCGTGGCGCTCGACTGGGCGTTTGGCGCCGACGGCGATCCGGCCATCGGCGTGGAGCTCGCGGCCTCCTCGTATCTGTTGTGGTATCTGCTCTCGCTGATGTCCGAAGGCCGCGCGCGGCTCGAGCGGGCCACCGCGGCGCTCGGCCGCCAGACGCCGATGGCGCTCGAGGGCCGGCTCTGGTACGGCTATGGCTTTCTCTCGACCGGCGAGCCGCGCGGGCGCGCGGTGCCGGCGCTGAGCCGCGCGGTAGCCCTGCTGCGCGAGGCCGGCGAGCCGCTCGATCTGGCCCGTGCGCTCGCTTTCTACGGCTTGAACCTTGCGCGCACCGGCGCGCTCGGCGAGGGGCTTGCGGCGCTCGAGGAGGGGCGGGCGCTGCTGTCACCCACGGTGCAGCCGAAGAGCTACGCGCTGTGCCTGACCAACCTCGCCATCGCGCGCACGGTGGGCGGGGAATACGCAGCGGCGCGCGCCCGCCTCGACGAGGCGCTCGCCGCCGGCGAGCGCTCGCACGCGGACTTCTGGGCCTGGCGCGCGCTCATCTACAAGGCGGAAGTGCAGTTCGCCGAAGGCCGCCTCGATGAGGCCATCGCCGGGGCGCGCGAGGTGGTCGCGCTCGCCCGCGCGGCGCGGCGTACCGGCCTGCTCGGGCACGCCCTGTGCAACCTCGCCGGGTATCTGATCGCGCAGGGGCAGATCGAGGCGGCGAGCGCGGCGTTGCGCGAGGGGCTGCCGCTCGCCGAGGAGAGCGAGCTCGACACGGTGCTGATCGCCGGCGGCATGCAGCACCTGGCGACCATCGCAGCTCGCCAGCAGCGCTTCGAGCGCGCCGCGCAGTTCATCGGCTATGCGCACGCATTCTTTTCGGCGGAATTCGCCGGTCGCAGTCCGGCCAAGCTGATGATCGAGGCAGGGATTCTGGAGCAGCTGCAC
>JAKAYU010000192.1 GCA_021809525.1 Pseudomonadota bacterium
GGGGGGAGTGATGGCCCGTGGGATCGCCGGCGGGAGAAAAATGCCGCCGGTACGAGCAGCCTCAGGCGGTCAGATGCAGCAGCGCGGATTTCAGGTGCACCGAGTCCGCTCCGACCATGACGCGCATCGTGCCGGGCTCGACGACATGGCGCATGTTCTCGTTCCAGATCGCGAAGGTCTTCGGACGCAGCGTGAAGTGCACCTGGGTGGAGGCGCCGGGCGCGAGCCACACCCGCTTGAAGCCCTTGAGCTCCTTGACCGGCTCGGTCACCGACGTGACGAGCTCGTGCACATACAGCTGCACGACCTCGCTGCCGGCGAGTCGGCCGGTGTTGCGTACGTTGACCGTGACGGTCACGGCGCCGTGCGCCGGCAGGCTGGCGGCCGAGAGCTGCGGACGGCCGACGTGGAAAGTCGTGTAGGACAGGCCGTAGCCGAACGGGAAGAGCGGCGAGTTGTCGGCAAACAGGTAACCGCGGTGCGCGCTCGGCTTCTCGTCGTAGTTGTACGGCACCATGCCCACCGAGCGCGGAATGGTCACCGGGAGCTTGCCACCCGGATCGGTCTTGCCGAACAGCACGTCCGCCACGGCGGTGCCGCCCTCCTGGCCAAGATACCAGCCCTCGATGAGGGCGTTGGCGCGCGGCAGGATGCGGTTGACCGTGACCGGGCAGCCGTTGATCAGCACCACCACGGTCGGCTTGCCGAGGGCGAAGATCGCGCTCGCCAGGCGGTTCTGGTTCGCGATCAGCCGCAGACTGTCGCGGTCTCCGAGGTGATAGGTCGCCCAGCCTTCGCGGCAGACCGCGCCGCTCGTGCCGAGCACGAGCACCACCGCCTGCGCCCGGCGGGCCACCGCAACCGCGTGGCGGATGCGCGGCAGGTTCGCCGCGGTGCTCTCCATCACCTCACGGTTGGTGTCCTTGTTGCCGTAGGCAAGCAGCTTCACCCCGCGCGCGTACAGCACGTGCACCCGCTTGCCGAGGTAGGTGCGGATGCCCTGCAGCACGCCGATGGGATGGTTCGGGATGCCGGAGTAGCCCCCGAGGCGCGCCGGCGCGGCATTCGGGCCGATGACCGCCAGCGTCTTCAGCCGGCTGGCCTGCAGCGGCAGGGTGCCATCGTTCTTCAGCAGCACGATCGACTCCTGCGCCGCCTGCAGCGCGAGCGCCCGGGCATGGGCGTCATCGGTGATCTTGCGCGCGACGCTGAGGCTGGCGTAGGGGTGATCGAAGATGCCGGAGAGGAATTTCAGGCGCAGCACGCCGGCCACTGCCGCGTTGATCTGGCTCATGCGCACCTTGCCCGCGGCGAGCGCCTGCGGCAGGTGGGAAAAGGAGGTGCCGTTGGGATAGTCGACATCGACGCCGGCGTTGAGCGCGCGCGCCGCCGCGTCCGTGAGGTTCGGCACGACATGGTGGAGCGTCTTCAGCTGCGTGATGCCGCCGTAGTCGCTGACCACGATGCCCTTGAAGCCCCAGTCCTTGCGCAGCACCTGCTGAAAGAGCCAAGGGTTGGCGGTGCAGGGGATGCCGCCGATCTCATTGTAGGCGGCCATCACGACCTGGGCGTGCGCCTGGGCAATGGCGGCATGAAAGGCCGGCAGGTACATCTGCAGCAGGGTGCGGCGCGTCAACTCCACCGGCCCGACGTTGGTGCCCGCTTCGGGCACGCCGTAGCCGGCCATGTGCTTCAGCACGGCGAGGACATGGCCGGGTGCGAGCGGCAACGTCTTGCCCTGCAGACCGCGCACCTCCGCGACCCCCATGCGGGCGACGAGGTAGGGATCCTCGCCGAAGGTCTCCTCGATCCGCCCCCAGCGCGGATCACGGCCGAGATTGATGACGGGCGTGAGCAGCATGCCGATGCCCTGGGCGCGCGCCTCGCGCGCCACCACGCCGAACACTCGGGTGATGAGCGCCGGATCCCAGGTGCTCGCCAGCGCGATCGCCTGCGGAAAGCTCGTGGTGCCCCGCGCCACGTACCCGTGCAGCCCCTCGGAGTGAAACAGCGTCGGGATGCCGAGCGGGGTGTGCTCGATCTGGAAGCGCTGCACGGCGTTGACGAAGCGGATGGTCTGCGCCGTCGTGCGCAGTCGGTACTGGCTCTGCGGATTGTAGTCATCGGGACGGGCGAGCTGACCGATCCCGTAGGGGAAATTGCGCGCCGCCTTGGCCGGGTCGAAATCGCCCGCGGCGTTCTCGATCAGCGACTTGTTGTCCCAGAGCGAGGTGATCTGCGCGAGCTTCTCCTGCAGCGTCATGCGCGCGAGCAGGTCCTGCACGCGCGCCGCTACGGGAGCCTTGGGATCCTTGTAGATGGGCGTGGCAGCGGCGCGGGCGCCGGGGGCAGCGAGCGCCGCGAGCAGCGCCATGACGAGGAGCGCGCCGCTGTGGCCCGCACGGATCTGGTTTCCCCTCACTGGATCGTCCCCCGAAGACATGAGCTGGTATCGGTATCATAACCGACTCCGGCCGGGCGTAAACCGGAATCACCACGGCGGTGGGATACAGCCAGAGCTTGAGTGCGGTTGCGGCCTGGAAATGGGAGCGTTACCATCGCTGTTTCCTCGGGTGCGCGAAATACGCCGAACATGCTCGCCGAGCCTCAGTCTGCGCGGGACTTGACCGGACGCTTCGGCGGTTATCGGTGGCGAATCTGCGCGCTGCTGTTCTGGGCGACCACCGTCAACTATATCGATCGGCAGGTGCTCGGCGTACTGGCCCCGGCGCTCGGGCGGGCCTACGGCTGGACGCAGGAGGATTACGGCTACATCGTCGCGGCGTTCCAGATCGCCTATGCGCTCGGGCTGGTGTTCTGCGGCCGATTGATCGACAAGCTCGGCACGCGCATCGGCTACGCCTTGTCGATCGCGGTGTGGAGCGTGGCGGCCATGAGTCACGCCCTGGCGCGCACCGTGCTGGCGTTCATTGCGGCGCGCTTCGTGCTCGGGCTCGGCGAGTCGGGCAATTTCCCCGCCGCGGTGAAGACGGTCGCGGAGTGGTTTCCGCGCCGCGAGCGCGCCTTCGCCACCGGGCTGTTCAACGCCGGCTCGAACATCGGCGCGCTGATCGCTCCGCTTGCCGTGCCGGTGGTGGTGGCGCTGTGGGGGCTGCGCTCGGGCTTTCTGTTCACCGGGGTGCTCGATCTCGCCTGGCTGCTCACCTGGCTCGCAATCTATCGCCCGCCTCGCGAGCACCCGCGCGTGACGGCGCAGGAGCTTGCCTACATCGACAGCGACGCCGAGGGGCAGTCCGCGCCTGCGCGGCGGGTCGGGTGGCGCGAGCTGCTGCGCCATCGTCAGACCTGGGCGTTCGTGGCCGGCAAGTTCCTCACCGATCCGGTCTGGTGGTTTCTGCTGTTCTGGCTGCCGAAGTACCTGCATCACCGCTTCGGGCTCGATCTGCTCGCGCTCGGGGCGCCGCTTGTGGCCGTGTACGTGCTGGCGGACTGCGGCAGCGTTGCCGGCGGCTGGCTCGCCGGCCGCTTGATGCGCCTCGGCTGCAGTCCCAACGCGGCTCGCAAGGGCGCGATGCTCACCTGCGCCCTCGCCGTGACTCCCGTCGTGCTCACTCCGTGGGTGCATCAGCTGTGGCTGGCGGTGGCACTGATCGGCCTTGCCGCTGCCGCGCACCAGGGCTGGTCGGCGAATCTGTTCACGACGACCTCGGATCTGTATCCGAGCCGGGCGGTCGCCTCGGTCGTCGGGCTCGGCGGCTTCGCCGGGGCGCTCTCCGGAGCTTTCGTGTCCACCGCCGTGGGTTTTCTGCTGCAGACCACCGGCAGCTATGCGCTATTGTTCGTGCTTGCCGGCGGGATGTATCTGGCGGCGCTCGCGGTGATTCAGCTGCTCGCGCCGCGCCTTGCGCCTGTGCGCCTCGCTGCCGAGTGAGCGGGCTTGAGGACGCTCGCCTCAACCAGCCGCCGCGCCCGAGGGGCAGCGGCACTGTCAGTGTCGGAGAGGTCAGTTATGGTCAATGTAGAGTCTGAGCCACTCGGTTCGCGCCGCGACCGGCAGATCGTGGCGGCGCGCGTGATCGTCACTTCGCCCGGACGTAACTTCGTGACGCTCAAGATCGAGACCCGCTCCGGGGTGAGCGGACTCGGCGACGCCACGCTCAACGGCCGCGAGCTCGCGGTGGCCGCCTACCTCGAGCAGCACGTGATCCCGAACCTCATCGGGCGGGATGCCGGGCGGATTGAGGATACCTGGCAGTTCCTCTACCGGGGCGCTTACTGGCGGCGCGGCCCGGTCACCATGACGGCGATCGCCGCGGTGGACGTGGCGCTGTGGGACATCCTCGGCAAGATGGCCGGGCTGCCCCTGTATCAGCTGCTCGGCGGACGCAGCCGTGACGGGGTGCTGGTCTACGGGCACGCCAGCGGCCGTGACATCGAGGAGGCGAGCGCCGAGGTTGGACGGTTCATTGCCGAGGGCTATCGGGCGGTGCGGGCGCAATGCGGAGTGCCGGGCCTTGCCAAGCCCTACGGCGTGACGCGCATGAAGAACGCCTACGAGCCCGCCGAGAGCGAACTGCCGCTCGAGACCGTCTGGTCGACGGCTCCATACCTCGAGATCGTGCCGCGGCTGTTCGAGCGGCTGCGCGCCGATCACGGCCGCGAAGTCGAGCTGCTGCACGATGCCCACCATCGCCTCACGCCCATCGAGGCGGCGCGCCTGGCGCGTGACCTCGAGCCGTATCGGCTGTTCTGGCTGGAGGACGCCACGCCGGCGGAAAACCCGGACGGATTCGAGCACATCCGCCGCCACTCGGTGACGCCGCTCGCGGTTGGTGAGGTGTTCAATTCCATCTGGGACTGCCGCGCGCTGCTCGAGCGGCAGCTGATCGATTACATCCGCACGACGATCGTGCACGGCGGCGGCATCACCCATGTGCGCCGCATCGCCGACCTGGCCGCACTGCATGGCGTGCGCACCGGTTTTCACGGCGCCACCGATCTGTCGCCGGTCACCCTGGGTGCGGCGGTGCATTTCGACACGTGGGTGCCGAACTTCGGCATCCAGGAGTACATGCGCCACTCGCAGCAGACCGATGAGGTCTTTCCGCACGACTACACCTTCCGCGACGGCTGCCTGCACGGCGGCGAGAGCGCCGGCCACGGAGTGCAGCTCGATGAGAAGCTCGCTGCGCGCTTTCCCTACAGCCCAAAGCAGCTGCCGGTCGCGCGGCTGCCTGACGGCACGATGTGGGACTGGTGAGGCGCGCTGGCGCAACGTGCGCCGCAGTGCGGCGCACGGCCGATCGAATTGTGGATTACGACAGTCGGGGGATCAGCATGATGAGACAGACCAATCGAGGGGCGGGGCTGCTCGCCGTGTTGTGCGGCACGCTCGCCGTCGCAGCGGTCGCGGCACGGCCGGCCGGGGCGGCCGAGCGGCCGTACAGGAACTTCAGTGTCGCGGTGTACATCCCGGTGAACTCCACCCGCCAGCTCGCCAACCCACAGACGCTGCGCCGGCAGTTCCAGCGCATCTGGAGCCAGGTGCACTTCGATAAGGTGTATCTCGAGGTATACCGTGATCAGGTGTTCGCCAATCCGGCTTCGCTTGATCGGATCGCCGCATTCTTCCGCCGGCGGGGCATCACGGTCGACGGCGGCATCACGCTGTTCGCCGGCCGCAACAAGTACAACCAGTACAACTCCTTCGATTTCGAGAACCCGCGTGACGTGGCCATCTGCGAGCGCGCCGTGCGCATGGCCGCGCGGCACTTCAATACGATCATTCTCGACGACTTTACGTTCTTCAACACGCGCAGCAACGCCGACATCAGGGCCAAGGGCCAGCTCAGCTGGACGCAGTACCGGCTGCGCAAGATGCGCTGGGTCGCCAAGCATCTGATCATCGGTGCCGCCCGCAAGGTCAATCCGCGCGTCAAGGTGATCATCAAGTATCCGAACTGGTACGAGCATTTTCAGGGGCTCGGCTTCGACCTCGACCGCGAAGCGAAGATGTTCAGCGGCATCTACACCGGCGATGAGACACGCGACCCGGTCCATACCGCGCAGATGCTGCAGCAGTACGAGAGCTACCTGATCTACCGCTACTACCACAACATCCGCCCGCACGCGGACAAGGGCGGCTGGGTCGATACCTTCGGGGACCGCTACGTGGATCGCTACGCCGAGCAACTGTGGGATACGCTGTTTGCCAAGGCTCCGGAAATCACCCTGTTCAGCTGGCCGCAGCTGGCGGTTCCCGAGCCGGTGAGTCCCGGGGAGCGCTACGCCTGGGCGGCGGACCGGACCAGCTTCGACTGGAACGCCATGGTGCGCTCGTTCAAGGCGCCGCCCGGCACCGAGGCGGTGCCGGGCTGGGCGCAGGTGGCCGGCTACGCCCTCGGACAGGTCGATACCTTTCTCGGCAAGCTCGGCAGGCCGATCGGCATCGCGAGCTACAAGCCGTTCCAGTCGAGCGGCGAGGATTTCCTGCAG
>JAKAYU010000193.1 GCA_021809525.1 Pseudomonadota bacterium
CCGGCGGGGCGCCGATTGACGCCACGCCGAGCTTCACGTAATTTACGTGAATGGTCGCCAAAGCGAACATCACGGTAGCGATCGAGCCTGGGCTTTTGAAAAAGGCGCGGGCAGTGGCTGCGCGGCGCGGGCAGAGCGTGAGCGCACTGCTCGCCGCTGAGCTGCGCGAGCTGGTCGAGGACGAGGCGCGCTATGCCTCGGCGCGCCGGCGGGCGCTGTCGCTCTTTGAGCATCCTCTGCCCCTGGGGGGAACGCCCCTGCGGCGCGAGGCGTTGCATGAGCGCCGTCACGTTCGTTGACAGCAATATCCTGATTTACGCGCACGACCGGGATGCAGGCGTGAAGCGTGAGCGGGCGATGGCGAAGCTGCGCGAGCTGTGGGATTGCGGCACCGGTCGGCTTTCCGTCCAGGTGCTCCAGGAGTTTTACGTGAACGCGACGCACAAGCTCGCCACGCCTCTTGCGCGCTCCACGGCACGGGAACTCATCCAGACCTATGGCGTCTGGGTGCGCCACGCCACGACGGTCGAGACTGTCACTCGCGCCACCGAAATCGCGGATCTGGCCCGCCTATCCTTCCGGGACGCGCTCATCGTGGCATCGGCCGAACAATCCGCTGCCGAGGAACTGTTGAGCGAGGATTTCAACGACGGCCAGGCGATCGCCGGCATCAGGGTGGTCAACCCGCTGCAGCCCGGCCACTGGGTCAACGAACGCAATGACGGCCGGTAGGCGGCTCGCGCCTCGATAATCCTGCCCGCCCCGCGGGGGCGGGCTTCATCGTGCGCACGGAGTCGACCAAGCGCGTGCTGCCGCTCGAGGCGTTGGCATCGGCCATCCTGCGTGCCTGACGCAGCGGCGGCGGACCCTCAGGCGGTGACGGCCGCCCTGGCCCGGCCCGGCGCGCTCTCCGCCGGCGGCTCGTATTCGAAGTACTTATCCTCGGCGAGCGCCTCGTAGAGCGGTGGGGTGAACAGGGCCGAGATGCGCGCCGAGATCAGCGCCACGGCCATCATCGGGATGACCATGGCGCTGCCGTTGGTCATCTCCATCACGATCACGAACGAGGTGATGGGCGATTGGGTGACGGCGGCGAGATAGCCGGTCATGCACAGCGCGATCACCGCCGCCATCGAGGTCCAGGCGAACGCCGCGTGGATCCACTGCGCGATGCCGGCGCCGATCGACAGCGACGGGGAGAACAGTCCGCCGGGCACCCCGGTGAGGTAGCTCGCCACCATGGTCACCCATTTGGTGACGGCGAACGCCTGGCTGAGCGGTGCGGTGCCGTGCAGCAGCTCGCGCGCCTGATCGTAGCCGCTGCCCCAGGTCTGCCCGTGAGTCGCCACGCCGATCGCGGCGATGATCAGGCCGCTCGCGAACGCATACCACAGCGGTCGGGCGAGTCTGAACGTGCGCACCCGCACCGGCATCCACTTGCGCCAGTGCAGCAGCGAGTAATTGAAGGCCGCGCCGAGCAGCCCGCACACGAGCGCCGCGACGAGCACCGGCAGCACGAACGCCATGCCAAGCGGCGTGGTGACGTTGAGCTGGCCGAAATACAGGTAATTGCCCGCCAGGGCGAGCGAGGTCAGACCGGCGAACACCACCGCGGTGATCATGGTGCCGTTGGTGCGCGCCTCGAAGTTGCGCGCCAGCTCCTCGATGGCGAAGATCACCCCCGCGAGCGGCGTGTTGAACGCGCCGGACAGCCCTGCCGCGGCGCCCGCGAGCAGCAGCCGCCGCTCCAGACGCACGCTGCGGCGCGGATAGAAGCGGCGCGTCTCGGCCATGATCGCCGCGCCGAGGTGCACCGTCGGACCCTCGCGGCCGATGGTCAGCCCGCCGAGGAACCCGAGCAGCGACACGCCGAGCTTGCCGACGATGACGCGCAGCCCGAACAGGTTCTTCATCACCGAGTTGTCGGCATCGCGCGGCGCGTGGATGGCCGCGATCACCTGCGGGATGCCGCTGCCTTCGGCGCCGTAGAACCAGCGCCGCGTGCAGTACACCGCGAACACCGTGAGCCCGGGGGTCAGAGCGAACGCGAGCCACTCTCGCCCGCGGATCCAGCCGCGGAACACGTTGTAGGCATCCGTGCTCCAGCGCGCATACAACACCGACATCAGCCCGACGAGCAGTGCGGCGCCCCACGGCAGTCCGATCTGCAGAAAGAACCGCCGGGTCCGGGTGCTGAGCAGCCGCTCGAGCCGCGCGGCCATGCCATTCATCGACAGATGCACCGCCGGGGCATCGAGCGGCACCAAGGGCGGCGGTGCTGTCGGCGGCGGGGGTGCGTCGGGGGGAGGCGTCGGGCGCGCTTCGGCGCCGGGGTCTGCCGCCTCAGCCCCCTGCGGCGGCAGGAGGGACTGCTGGATCGGTTCGGGGGGTGATGGGTCGGACACTGCGTGGCGCCGGGGAAAAGCACATCCTTATGGGGTCATAACACCCCATTGTAACGGAAACGCTCCCGCTCTCGCCAGTTGCCCGCGCCGCTCAGGCCGCGCGCGTCTGTCCCGCAAGCTCGGCTTTCACGCCATGGAGCAGCCGCTGCGCGCCGCGCACATCGTCCTGCTCGAGCTCCAAGCTCGCCTGATTCAGCCGGCCATCGACCCGCTCGGCCTTCGCCTGTGTGATGCGTCGCGCATCGAGGTCGGTATGGGTCTGGCCGCGCAGCTCGAGTATCTCGTGATACGCCTCGCTGCGCGCGCTCAGCTCGAAGTGCAGCGCGAATGCCGCAACACCTACGCACAGCGCCACGGCGGCGCCTGTCAGAACGACTACCTTCATGCGCGGAATCTTACCGGAAATCCGCCCGCGCCCGCCAGGGACCGCTCAGGCCGGGGCGAGCGCGCGCACCGGCAGGCGCATCGTGACCACGAGGCCGCCGCCCTCGGCGTTGCGGGCCTCGATCGTCCCGCCATGCGCCGCAATCGCGCGCGCGGCGATCGTCAGGCCGAGCCCATCCCCGCCCACGGCGCGATGGCGCGCGGCATCGACGCGGTAGAACGGCTCGAAGATCGACTTAAGATCTTTCTGCGGCACCCCGGGACCGTGATCGCGCACCGTCACCTCGATCACGGCCTGCCCGCCGGGCGCAGTGCTGCGCCGCGCCTCGATGCGCACCTCTTTGCCGGCCGCCCCGTAGCGCACCGCATTGCGGATGACGTTCTCGAACGCGCTGCGCAGCAGTTCCGCATCGGCGTAGGTCTCGAGCCCCTCCTGCGCCTGTAACTCGATTCGGCAGCCGCGCGCGTCGGCCTCGATGGCCACGTCCGCCACGATCTGCCGCAGCAGCCCGGCGGCCTCGATGAGCACGCCGGCGAGCTCTCCCGCCGGGCGCTCGAGGCGCGCCAGCTTCAGGATGCGTGCGATGAGCTGCTCGAGCCGGTCGGCCTCGCGGCCGATGCGCTCGAGCTGCCTCGGCAGCTCCTCGTGACGCTGCGCGAGCGAGAGCGCGAGCTGCAGCCGCGTGAGCGGGGAGCGCAGCTCGTGCGAGACGTCGCGCAACAGCTGCTGCTTGGTCTCGAGCAGGCTTTGCACCCGTTCGGTCATGGCGTCGAAGTCCGCCGCGAGCCGCCCGAGATCGTCCTGCCGGCCGTGCATGCTCGGGCCGACGCGCACATCGAGATTGCCTCCCGCCACGGTGCGCGCCGCCTGGCGCAGCCGCTCGATCGGGCCGACCAGGTAGCGCGCGAGCAGGAAGCAGATGAGCGTGCTCACCACCAGCGCCACGGCCAGCGTGGTACCGGCCACCCCGGGCAGCCCGAGCGCGCCGAAGAACAGCAGCGGATGGCGCTGCAGCTCGGTCACCACCACCTGATACATCCGTCCATCGGGCATCGTCAGCACCAGCGCTCCGCCGATCGGCGGCGGCTGCCCGTGCGAGGCGGTGGGCCCCGGCACCAGAAACGCCCGCAGCAGCGGCGGCAGCGGCCGGCCGAGCAGGTCGCGCTCATCGGGGCCGATGACGTAGGTGCGCGCGTAGAACGGCCCGCCCTCGAGCGAGCGCGCCCAACGCTCGAGCGCGCCCGCCCCACCGTGCTCGAAGGCGCGGGCGGCCTGCTGGAACAGCCGCCCGCGCTGCACCCAGGGCATCTGCTCGCGGTGCTGGATGACCTCCCCGACCGCCGCGCTCACCGTGCCGATGAGGATCAGCGCGATGGCGAGCCAGAACGACCAGAAGATCCGCCAGAACAGCGAGTGCATGGGCTCAGCGCTGCGTCAGGGCGTAGCCTGCCCCGCGCACCCCCTGGATGCTCACCCGCTCGGTGAAGCGCGCGAGCTTGCGCCTGAGATTGCTCACATGGGTGTCGAGGCTGCGGTCGGTGGGCAGCAGCCGCCGTCCGAGGGCCTGCAGCATCAGCTCCTCGCGGCTGACGGTGCGCGTGTCGGCCTGCATCAGCAGCTCCAGGATGCGCAGCTCCGCGCTCGTGAGCTCGAGGTCATTGCCCTCGATGCGCGCGCGGTGCGCGCGCGCATCGAGCGTCAGCGGCCCGAACGTGAGCACCCCGTCGGCGGGCGTATCGGCCATGCGGCGCAGGACGGCGCGCACGCGCGCCACGAGCTCGCGCGGACTGAAGGGCTTGGCGAGGTAGTCATCCGCGCCCATCTCCAGGCCCACCACCCGGTCGATCTCCTCCCCGCGCGCGGTGAGCATCAGCACCGGCACGCGGCTGGTCGCGCGCAGGCGCCGCAGCACCTCGAAACCAGTGAGGCCGGGCAACATCACATCGAGCACGACCAGATCGATGCCCCCGCGTGCGAGGCGCTCGAGGGCCGCCTGGCCGCTCTCGGCACACTCGGCGGCGAACCCCTCGGGCTCGAGGTACTCGCGCAGCATCGCGCAGAGCTCCGCATCGTCATCGACGATGAGCAGCCGCGGGGGCGCCTCGGTGCCGCTGCTCACGCCGGGTTCTCCAGGGTGAACACCTGACGCTGATCGTCGTAGGCGAAGATCTCCGCGTAGCGGCCCCAGCTGATCACCGCTCGCAGCGTCTGCTCGGCGGCCTCCTCGGTCATGTAGTCCTCGAGCTCATCGAGGAAGCGGCTCTTCGGCGCGCGGTGGCTGGTGCGCTCATCGAGCACGCGGCGGATGTGCGCCGCGAGCGGCACGTGCGCGAGCAGATGGCGCGCGAAGAGGCTCTTGCGCTCATCGGTGCCGGAGCGGGCAAAGGCGAACCCCGCCTCGCTCAGGCGGATGTCGCCGCCCTCGAGCTCCGCCAGGTGCAGCAGCTGCAGCGTCTCGGCCACCGGGAAGAGGTCATCGCCCTCCATGTGCAGCGCCTGGGCGATCGCCGGCAGGTCGGCCCGCCCGCCGTAGGGCGGCTCGCTCAGCGCCTCGAGCAATCCGGCGAGCAGGTTCGTCGAGACGTGCTCGAGCGGCGTGCCGATGCCCATCATGGCCGACCGCTCGGCGCGCGCGCCCTCGCGGCCCTGGCGCGGCCGGGCGGTCATCTCGACGTACACCCGGTCGACGAGCGAGCGGACCAGCGGATCGAGCGGCTCGCGCGGGTGCGGCAGGTCGATCGGGATCTCGCTCACCACCCGCCCCGGGTGAGTCGAGAAGATCAGCAGCCGGTCGCACATCTGCACCGCCTCCTCGATGTTGTGTGTCACCAGCAGCACCGCGCCGATCGGCAGCTCCCCGCGGCCCCACAGCTCGAGGAAGTCGTTGCGCAGCGTCTCGGCGGTGAGCACATCGAGCGCGGAGAACGGCTCGTCCATCAGCAGCACGTTCGGGTGCACCACCAGCGCGCGGGCGAAACCGACCCGCTGGCGCATGCCACCGGAGAGCTCGCGCGGATAGGCCGACTCGTACCCGTCGAGCCCGATCAGGTCGATCGCCTCGAGGGCGCGCTTGCGCATCTCGGGCTGCGGCAGGCGCATCGCCTCGAGCCCGAGCTGCACGTTGCCGAGCACGGTGAGCCAGGGAAACAGCGCAAAGCTCTGAAACACCATCGCAATGCCGTCGGCCGGGCCCTCAATGGGCACACCGAGATAGCGTACCGCCCCGCGCGAGGGCGTATCGAGCCCGGCGATCAGCCGCAGCAACGTCGATTTGCCCGAGCCGGAGCGGCCGAGCAGCCCGACGATCTCGCCGCGCTCGAGTCGCAGGTTCACGTCCTCGAGCACCACCATCTCATCGCCGTCGGGCTTGAAGAAACTGCGGCCGATGTTCTGGACCTGAAGCAGCGGGGCGGCGGCGCTCGGGGCGGTGTCGTTCATCGGCCTCAGCTCATGCGGTACTTGCGCTCGGCGCGCGCGTAGAGCGGCCGCCAGAACGCCCGGTTGATGATCACCACGAACAGACTCATCACCCCGATGCCGAGCACCGTCTGGGCGAAGTTGCCGGCCCGCGTGGCATCGGCGATGTACTCCCCGAGGCCGGCGGCCACGAGGTGC
>JAKAYU010000194.1 GCA_021809525.1 Pseudomonadota bacterium
GCCATTTTCCGGATGCTCCCTGCAGCGCTGTCCGGGGGCGGCCAAACTCGCCGTACGGTGCGCTGGCATGGGGCAGGCGCGAGAACGCTGCGGCTATACGCCCTGCGCTCGCGCTTTTGAACTTCGCGCAGGCTCACGGCGTGACGGTGTTGTTCATTATCGGTCGGCACGCAGCCGAACGAGTCGTCACCACCGAAAATCTCATCAAGGCCGGCTACGGCGGCTGGAATCCCAAGAATCTCCTCATGGAGTCGAACGGCATGCACGTCTCCTCGGCGACGGACTTCAAGGCGCCGGAGCGCACGGGGATTGAAGAGAAGCGCGGATACACCATCGCGGTGAATGCCGGCGATCAGTGGAGCGATCTGGCCGGGGGCTATTCGCAGGGCGAGTTCAAGCGTCCGATTCCGTTCTACCACATTGCCTGAGCAGCCCGTGAATCGCGTCATATCCGAGCCGGCGAGTCCGGACACACATTCCTTCGAAACCCTGGGCATCGCGCCGGTTCCCGACAGCGAGCGGAACATGCGCGCAAGATCGCTGTTCGTGATCTGGGGGCTGGCTTCGGCCTCGGCAACGACGCCGGTCATTGGCCTGGTCCTCAGGGGGATGGGTCTGTCGAACTTCTTCTGGGTGAATATCCTCGCTCTGCTCATCGGGCTTCTGCCCTCGATGCTGCTGGCTCACATGGGCCGTCAGGTGCCGATCATTTCCATGGTGATGGCGCGGCGGACCTACGGCATCGCCGGTGCGACACTGCTGTCGGTGCTCTATACGGTGGTCGGTGCCGGGTGGTTCGGTCTGAACACGGACGTCGGCGGGCAGATCCTCGGGGCGATATTCCCGGGGCACGGGATGATGTGGTACGCCATCCTCGGCGTCCTCCAGATCGCGTTGGTGTTCTTTGGCATGGAGGTCCTGGAGAAGTTCTACAATTACACCGCGCTGGTGTTTCTCCTGTGCTATGGCGTGCTCGCGTATTACCTGTTCGTCCGGTATCCGTTCGTGATGCCGCGGCAGGTCGGCGTGGTCGAATGGGGCAAGGATGTCGATCTCATTTTGAGCTTCAGTCTGCTGGCGTGGGCTTACATCTTTCCGACGGTCACCCGCTTCTGTCCCCCACCGACTGCCGAGGAGACGCCGGCCCGCCGCGCGATCTTCATGCTGGCGCCCAGCCTGGGGGTCATGGCGGCCGTGCTCGCGATGGGCGCGCTTGGGCTGATCGCGCTGCGGATGACCGGCGAGTGGAATATCGCGCTGCTCGGCAGGAGCCTGCCACTGTGGGGGGAAATCTCGGCAATCGGCGTGATTCTCGCGATCGCCCACACCAACGCGATGAACCTGTATCCGGCCGTCACCACGCTGCTCGCGGTCAGTACGGACGGCAAGAGCGCGAACCGGATGCTGCAGCCGGCGCTGGTGATCATTCTGGGGATCTTCTCCACGGTTCTGGCCGTTCTGGGCATCCTCGGGTTCATCCAGGGATTTCTCTCGGTCCTCGGTTCGCTGCTGTTCCCGTTCACCTTCATTCTCGTTGTCGATTGGTTCCACGGCCGCTACTACGCGGATCCGGTTTCGCTCTTCTACCGGCGGGCCAGGCGGCTCGCCGAGTGGTTCTCCTGGCCCGCGCCGTGGGCGATCGCGATGCTGGTCGTGGGGGTTATCCTGGGGGAGTCAGAGCGCCTCGTGCCGAAGGCGCTGGCTCACTTCGTCCCGTGGCAGGTCTGCTCGGCGCTGCTCGTGACGGTCATTTATTACCTCGGCTTGCGCGTGGCTCCGGCGCGCCTGCGCGCCGGGAAGAGCGTGTGAGGGGCTAGCGAGCCGCGCGCGGATGCGGCGGGTTTGTGAAACAATAGAGGCCGTGGAAAAGATATTTATATCGGCCGACCAGCTGCTGCGCGATTCAATGGAACTTGCCCGGAGAGTCGTGGCGAGCGGCATGCGCCCGACGTTCCTCGTCGGGATGTGGCGCGGTGGCGCGCCGATTGGTATCGCGGTGCAGGAGGTACTGGAGTATCACGCCATTCATGCCGATCACATCGCGATCCGCACCTCCTATTACAGCGGCATCGACGTACAGCACAAGACCGTCAGAGTGCACGCCGTCGACTATCTCGTCTCGCGCCTGGAGGCGGACGACGAACTGCTGCTCGTCGACGATGTCTTTGATTCCGGCCGCAGTCTCGAGGCGGTCATCGAGGAGCTCAGGCGGCGCTGCCGGCGCAATCTGCCGGAGAAGATCCGCATCGCAACCGTGTACTACAAGCCGGAACGGCGGCGCAGCGCGCTGACGCCGGACTTCTTTGTGCATGAGACTTCGCACTGGCTGGTGTTTCCGCACGAGATTCAGGGGCTGACGCGTGAGGAGATCCTGGCGCACAAACCTGTCGGGGCCAATTTCTTTGATGCTCCGAATGCCGGCAAGCCCATTGCATCCGAACCGCCGGTCAAGTGAGGTAGATGAAACGGCCGACGCACAGTGCTGCAAGCAGGTACATCAGCCAATCACGCATGCGCGCCTGACCGCGAACGAGCTTGAGCACTGCGTAGCTAACGATGCCGAACGCGAGGCCGTTCGCGATCGAGTAGCTCAAGGGAACCATGATCGTCGTGAGGAAGGCGGGGATTCCCTCGCTTGGCTCGTGCCAATCCACTTCCGCGAGCGCACTCATCATCATCGCGCCCACCAGTATCAGTGCCGGTGCCGTCGCAACGGACGGGATGGCCTGCACCAGCGGCGCGACGAACAGCGTTGCCAGAAAGAGCACGCCGACGGTGACGCTCGTGAGGCCGGTGCGTCCGCCGACCGCGACGCCCGAGGTGCTCTCGATGTAACTGGTCACCGGGCTCGTGCCCACGAGTGCTCCGACGAGCATCGAAATCGAGTCGGCGAGCAGGATGCGCTTCATGCGTGGGACGGTCCCATCGGCGGCAGTCAGGCCGGCGCGCTTCGTGACTGCCATCAGTGTGCCGACATTGTCAAACAGGTCCACGAACAGGAATACGAACACGATCTCGACGAGCGAAAGTCCGACGCCACCGCCGATGTTGAGAGCTCCCGGAATATTCAGACGAAACGCGGTCGAGGACAGGTCGGCCAGGTGATAAGGCGTCGGAGTGAAGCGGTCGAGCCCGAACACCCAGGCGACAGCGGCCGTGCCGAGGATGCCAAGGAGCATCGCGCCCTTGACCGCGCGGGCCTGCAGCATGGCGATCACCAGAAGGCCCATGATGGCCAGCGCGGGCGTCGAAGCGGTGAGCTTTCCAAGGCCGACCATGGTACCGGCATTGGAGACGACGATCCCCGCGTCCTTCAGGCCGATGAATGCGATGAAGAGCCCGATCCCGCCGCTCACGGCCGCGAACAGGGCGCGCGGTATCGCGTTCATGATCAGCTGCCGTACGCCGGAGACGGTGAGCAGCAGAAATGCCACCGCCGAGAGGAACACGCAGCCGAGCGCGACCTGCCACGGCACCCCCATGGTCTTCACCACGGTGTACGTAAAATAGGCATTGAGACCCATCCCGGGCGCGAGGGCGAGCGGGTAATTGGAGATCAACCCCATCAGAATGCTGCCGAATCCGGCCGAAATGCAGGTTGCGGCCGCAACCCCGGCGATGGGCATGCCGGCGCTGCCCAGAATGACCGGGTTGACCACAACGATGTACGCCATGGTGAGAAAGGTCGTCAGACCCGCGAACAGCTCGGTGCGTACCGTGGTGCCGTGGTTATCGAGATCGAAGAATTTTGTAAGCATGTGCCTCGGTCACCGGTGTGGGACGGCCGTTGCGCCCCGCGCTGGGGGACTGCAGAATTTACGGCAAACTCCGCTTCATGAGTAGGGGGAATCCTTTGGAATCGACCCAAGAGTTCATACGGCGCCTGCCGAAGGCGGAGCTGCACCTGCATATCGAGGGAACCCTCGAGCCGGAACTGGCATTGCATCTGGCACACAAACACGGTGTGGCGCTGCCGTATGGCAGCATAGCCGAGCTGCGCGCCGCCTATGACTTCGGGGATCTGCAGGAGTTTCTCGACATTTATTATGCGCTGGCGGAGGTTCTGCGGGACGAGGACGATTTCTACCAGTTGGCCCTCGGCTATCTGCAGCGGGCTCACGATCAGGGCGTTGTCCACACCGAGGTTTTCTTCGACCCGCAGACACACACCGCCCGCGCAATCCCCTTCGGCGCTGTCGTGGAGGGCCTGAACCGTGCATTCACGGAGGCGCAGCGCCGGTTCGGGATGACGCACCGCCTCATTGCCTGTTTCCTGCGCCACCTGAGCGCGGCGGATGCGATGCGTACGCTGGATGAAGTGCTCGAGTATCGCTCGCTCATCGCGGCCGTCGGCCTCGATTCCTCGGAAGTGGGGCACCCGCCCTCGAAGTTCATCTCGGTGTTCGACCGTGCGCGGCAGGAGGGGCTGCTCGCCGTGGCGCACGCGGGGGAGGAGGGCCCGCCAGTCTACATAAGCGAGGCGCTCGATCTGCTCGGTGTGCGCCGCATCGATCATGGCGTGCGGTGCGCGGAGGATCCTGCGCTGATGGAGCGCCTGGCGAAGGAGCAAGTCACGCTGACCGTCTGTCCCCTGTCGAACGTGAAGCTGCGGGTGTTCGACCGCATCGAGCATCACAACCTGAAGCGCCTGCTCGAGGCTGGTCTGCGGGTGACCGTGAACTCGGATGACCCGGCGTACTTTGGCGGTTACATTCTGGAGAATTACCTCGCGGTGCAGCGTGCGCTGGGACTGACGCGTGCACAGCTCGTGATCCTGGCACGCAACTCGATCGAGGGATCGTTCCTGGATGACGATACGAAGCGCCGCTGGATGGCTGAGATCGATGCGCGCGCGCAAGACCTGACGGCTTCGTGAGGCGTGTGCCGCGGCAGTGGCGATGAGCTGCCGCGCGGCCCGGCCGCAGGCGCGTGCGGGCGGACGCCGCGTGCATCGTCCCCCAATACCTCGCTCGCCCGGGCGCGAGCGCGGCGCGGTGAGCGGCCGCGCTTCACGGACAAGCAGCTTAGGAACTTTCTCTCCCGTCCGCGGATCCTGCGCGCATTCCCTCGTGCGCGCATCGTGCACCTCAAGCGGCACCCGCTCGCAGCCTGCTATGCGGTCTTCAATTGCCGCTTCGCCTGGGCATACCCCTTCGCGAACGAGCTCGGCGAACTCGGCACGTTCTACCCGGCCTACGGGCGCTTGCTGGCACATTGGCACCAGGTCCCGCGGGGGCGGGTATTCGATGTGGCCTACGAGGGTCTCGTCACGGCGCCCGAGCCGACCGTGCGTGGACTGTTTGGCTTCCTGGAGCTGTCTTTCGAGGCCCAATGCCTGGATTTGCACCTCAACCCTGCTCCGGCCAGTACCGCGAGCGCGGTGCAGGTGGGACGCAGGCTCCATGGAACCGCTCTGGAGCTGTGGCGCCACCTACAAGGCGCAGTTGCCTCCTCCCCCTCGAGCGTCAGCTGGCTGCGGGCGGTGTCGTGCTCGACGGATAGGAGCTCAAGAGACGCTCTGGCACGTGGCTCGCTGGGGCATCGCCAGCCGGGCGGCCCGGCCGCCGTGTGAGTTGTCCGCGCACTGCCGGCGCGAGTGTCCGTGAGGCGGTCGGAGCGGCTGCGTGCTGCCGTTCACCGCGGGCTTCTATCGGCCTCTACGCGGGGAGGTGCGGCAGCGGCCCGCGGCAAGGCACGCCGTGAGCAGCCGCCGCAGCCCGCTGATTCCTTGAGCGGCGCTATCGCCGCGAGGGCTTTCCGCGGCCTTTCGCTGGGTGCCCGTGCCGCGGCGCCAGTTCCTTGCGATTCGGCGCGTGGGCTGAGCTGTGGGAGCGTGGACGCCGCTCGGCACGTTCGGGCTTAGAGTCGACGCGGCTGATGCGCAACTCCACGCCGCGCACCCGAACGGCCTGCAGATTGTCGAAGATCTCTTTGGGCATGCCCGGCGGAAGATCCACAAAGCTGTGCTCGTCGCGGATGTCGATGTGTCCGATATTGCGCCCCTCAAGGCCCGCCTCGTTGGCGATGGCGCCGACGATATTTCCGGGTTGAACGCCGTGTGCATGGCCGACTTCGATGCGGTAGGTCTCGAGCCTAGGACCTCTCTTGGCGCCGTGACGCGACCGCGGCTTAGCCATCGGGCCGCCGTCCCTTGCACCGCTCTCTCGGCCGCTTCCCGGCTCGTCGTGGAGCCGGTCCTCCGGTGATGCTTCCTCGTGCGGCGCGCCGGGCTTGGGTGTCAGCAGGAATGGGGCCGAGCCTTGCAGGAGGCTCGCCAAGGCTGCGGCGATTTCCACCGCAGGCAAGTTCTGCTCGCGTTCGATCTGCTCGATGAGCGGCTGGAACACCTT
>JAKAYU010000195.1 GCA_021809525.1 Pseudomonadota bacterium
CGGCGGCGGCGGTGCGCTGCCGGCCGTGCCGGCGGTGGATTTCGCCGCGTTCGGTCCGATCGAGACGCGGCCGCTCTCGCGCATTCAGCGCATCTCCGGGCCGCGTCTGCACGCCAGCTGGGTCAATGTGCCGCACGTGACTCAGTTCGACGAGGCGGACATCACCGAGCTCGAGGCGCTGCGTGCGAAGCTCAAGGACACGGCTGCCGAGCGCGGCATCAAGCTCACGCCGCTCGCGTTCATCGTGCGAGCCTGCGTCAAGGCCCTGCAGGCGTTTCCGACGTTCAACGCCTCGCTCGACGCCTCGGGCACGAATCTGATCCTGAAGAAGTACCTCAACATCGGCTTTGCCGCCGACACGCCGAACGGCCTGGTGGTCCCAGTGCTGCACGAGGCTGACCGCAAGGACATCTACGAGGTGGCGCGCCAGCTCGGGGAGCTCTCGGGGGCCGCCCGCGCCGGCAAGCTCGCCGCAGCCCAGATGCAGGGCGGGTGCTTCACGATCTCGAGTCTGGGCGGCATCGGCGGCACCGCCTTCACGCCCATCATCAACGCGCCCGAGGTGGCGATCCTCGGAGTGTCCCGATCCGCGCACAAGCCCGTCTATCGCGATGGCGAATTCGTGCCGCGCCTGATGCTGCCGCTGTCGCTCTCCTATGATCATCGGATCATCGACGGCGCGGCGGCCGCCCGCTTCACCACCTTCCTTGCCAACACGCTCGCCGATCCCCAGGCGCTGATCGAGGCGGTGCCGTGAGCCGCATCGAGCTGCTCGTGCCGGATCTGGGCAACTTCAGCGAAGTGGCCGTGGTCGACGTGCTGGTCAAGGCGGGCGAGCGCATCGAGATCGACACGCCGCTGTTGACCCTCGAGACCGACAAGGCCTCGATGGACGTCCCGGCGAGCTCCGCCGGGGTGATCGCCGAGCTGCTCGTCAAGGCCGGGGACAAAGTCTCCAAGGGCACGCCGATCCTGCGGCTGGATACCGAGGCGGCAGCGCCGGCTCCGACGCCAGCCCCGGCGAGCGCGCCTGCAGCCGCCGCTGCAGCGGCGCCGGCCGCTGCGGCGCCGGCGGCTGCGGCCGGCTTCGACCGCTCGACGCAGCTGCTGGTGCTCGGCGCGGGTCCAGGCGGCTATTCGGCAGCCTTCCGCGCCGCGGACCTCGGGCTGAAGGTGACGCTGGTCGAGCGCTGGCCCACGCTCGGCGGAGTGTGTCTGAACGTCGGGTGCATTCCCTCCAAGGCGCTGCTGCACGCGGCCAAGGTGATCGACGAGGCCGCCGAGATGGGCGCGCATGGCCTCATCTTCGCTGCACCCAAGATCGAGCGCGCGAAACTGCGCGAATGGAAGAACTCGGTGGTCGGCAAGCTCACCGGCGGCCTGACGGTGCTGGCCAAGCAGCGCAAGGTGGATGTGGTGCGCGGCGTCGGCACCTTCCTTGGACCGAACCTCATCGAGGTGCGGGGCGAGCACGGCAGCGAGCGCATCCGCTTCGAGCAGTGCATCATCGCTGCGGGCTCCGAGGCGATCCGCCTGCCGGGTCTGCCGGAGGATCCGCGCCTCATCGACTCCACCGGCGCGCTCGAGCTGGAGGCGTTCGAGGGGCCGATGCTGGTGATTGGTGGCGGCATCATCGGCCTGGAGATGGCTTGCGTGTACGAGGCGCTCGGCACGCGTGTGACGGTGGTCGAGCTGACGCCGCAGCTCATTCCGGGGTGCGATCCGGATCTGGTCCGCCCGCTCGAGAAGCGGATCCGCTCGCGCTACGAGCAGATCCTGCTCGGTACCAAGGTGACTCGCGTCGAGGCGCTCGCCGAGGGCTTGCGCGTGAGCTTCGAGGGCGCGAAGGCGCCGGCAACCGCCACGTACGAGCGGGTGCTGGTTGCGGTCGGTCGGGCCCCGAACGGCAAGCGGATCGGCGCGCAGGCGGCCGGCGTGAACGTCTCGGAGCGCGGCTTCATTTCCGTCGACAGGCAGATGCGCACCAATGTTCCGCATATCTTCGCGATCGGCGACATCGTCGGGCAGCCCATGCTCGCGCACAAGGCGATGCACGAGGCGAAGGTCGCCGCCGAAGTGGCGGCCGGACACAAGAGCGCATTCGATGCGCGGGTGATCCCTTCGGTGGCCTACACCGATCCGGAGATCGCCTGGGTGGGTCTGACGGAGAGCGAAGCGAAGGCCAAAGGCCTCAAAGTCGAGAAGGCCGTATTCCCGTGGGCGGCGAGCGGCCGCTCGCTCTCACTCGGCCGCGATGAGGGCATGACCAAGCTGCTGTTCGACCCGGACACGCGCCGTGTGCTCGGTGGCGGCATCGTCGGCACCAACGCCGGGGAGCTGATCAGCGAAGTCGCGCTGGCGATCGAGATGGGCTGTGATGCGGCGGATATCGGCCTGACCATCCATCCGCACCCGACACTCTCGGAGACGGTGGGCGCGGCGGCCGAAGCGTTTGAAGGCACGCTGACGGATCTGTACATCCCGAAGAAGCGCTGAGCGTGCTCAGCGCGCTGCGGTGCGCCGCTCGATCAGCCGCGTGGTCTTGCCCGGGGCCCGCTCGAGGGTCCTGGGGCGGTGCACCGCGACCGCGATGCTCACCCCCACGTAGGTTTTGACCTGACGGGTCAGTTCGGCGGCGATTCGCCTCCGGGCCGCATCGCCCTCGTCTTGCCGCTCGAGCGTCTCGACGTGCAGCGTCAGCTCATCGAGCGGGCCCTGCCGATTGATCTCGAGCTTGTAGTGCGGCGAGAGCCCCCCGGCGTGCGCGATCAGCGCCTCGAGCTGCGAGGGGAACACGTTGATGCCGTGAATGACCAGCATGTCGTCGGTGCGGGCGAACACCCGCGCGATGCGCCGCATCGGACCGCCCTGCGGCGGCAGCAGTCGGGTCAGATCGCGCGTGCGGTAGCGGATCACCGGGAGAGCCTCCTTGCTGAGCGTGGTGAGCACCAGCTCGCCCTCCTCGCCGTCGCTCAGCACTCGCCCGGTATGCGGATCGATCACCTCCGGATAGATGTGGTCCTCCCAGAGCGTCAGGCCCTCGGGGCCGCCCGCGGTTTCGCAGGCCACCCCAGGACCCAGGATCTCCGCGAGGCCATACAGATCGAACGCCTCGAGCCCGAGATACGCCTGCAGCGCCGCGCGCGTCGCCTCCGTCCAGGGTTCGGCGCCGAAGATGCCGATGCGCAGGGAGCTCAGCTTCGCGTCGAGTCCGCGCCGTGCGAACGCCTCGGCCAGGTTCAGTGCGTAGGAGGGTGTGGCCATCAGGATGTCGGGACGGAAATCCTCGATGAGCTCGACCTGCCAGCCGCTGCGCCCGCTCGAGACGGGGATCACCGTGCAGCCGAGCCGTTCGGCCCCCCCGTGCGAGCCTAGGCCGCCGGTGAACAGGCCGTAGTCATAGGCAATGTGGACAATATCGCCGGTGCGGGCGCCGGCGGCGCGGATGCAGCGGGCCATCAGCGTGGTCCAGGTGTCGATGTCGCGCGCCGTATAGCCGACGACCGTGGGCTTACCGGTCGTGCCGCTCGAGGTGTGGATGCGCACGACTTTCTCGCGCGGCACGGCGAACAGGTCGAACGGATAGTTGACGCGGAAGTCTTGTTTGGTGAGGAACGGGAACTTGGCGAGGTCCTCGAGCGTGCGCAGATCATCCGGATGCACGCCACGGTCGGCAAAACTCTGCCGATAATGCGCAACGTGCTCCCAGGCGTGGCGGATCGACCAGCGCAGGCGCTTAAGCTGCAGGTCGCGGATCTGTTCGACCGACTGGCGTTCGGGCGAGTCGGTGCTCATCGTGCCCGCGCCGCTGAATTCCATGTGCGGTCCTCAGGTCCGCAGATACCGCCCGAGTCTAGCAGCGGCGCTGCGGCCGGGGCCCCGGGGTGTCCAGAGTGTGCGCGAGTGCTCGAACCGAGCAGGTCGGCTTGCGCGCCGGATGCATCGTCTCCCTCCCGTCGTCCGGCCGCATGGAGCACCTCAGGCGCGGCTGAAATGGTCAGGGCCGCGCCTGTGTTACCATCCGCCGGCCTGGAACAGCGCCTGCGGCCAGGGAACGGTCAGAACAACAAGCCTTCTGCCTACCTTCCACTGAAGGAGGATGCCCATGTACAAGCCTCTGGCGGCAGAGTTCTTCGGGACGTTCTGGCTGGTGCTCGGCGGCTGCGGCGCGGCCGTGCTGGATGCGGCCTATCCGCATCTCGGCATCGGCTTTCTCGGGGTCGCCCTCGCGTTCGGTCTCACGGTTCTCACCATGGTGTACGCGGTCGGAGCGATCTCCGGCGGGCATTTCAATCCCGCGGTGACACTGGGTCTGTTCGCCGGCGGGCGGTTCGGCGCACGGAAGGTGATCCCCTACATCATCGCGCAGGTGATCGGCTCGATCGCCGCTGCCGCGGTGCTCTACGCCATCGCCACCGGCAAGCCGGGCTTCAGCGCCTCGGCGAGCGGTTTCGCGTCCAATGGCTACGGCGCGCACTCGCCCGGCGGCTACTCCATGCAAGCGGTGATGCTCAGCGAGTTCGTGCTGACGGGGATGTTCGTGTTCGTCATCCAGGGTGCCACGGACCGGCGGGCCCCGGCGGGCTTTGCGGGGCTGGCCATCGGACTGACGCTGACCCTGATCCATCTGATCAGCATCCCCGTCGACAACACTTCGGTGAACCCGGCGCGCAGCACCGGCGTGGCTCTGTTCCAGGGCGGCTGGGCGGTGCACCAGCTGTGGCTGTTCTGGGTGATGCCGCTCGCCGGCGGCGTCGCGGGCGGGCTGATCTACCGACTGCTGCTCGAGGAGCGCGCCGCGGCCGGCGCTTAAGCGCCCGCCGTCTGGGCCGCTAGAGGGACTGCAGGCGCTGCAGGTAGCGCTGCTCATCCGGCATGCATCCGGCCCGCTGAGCCTCCCACAGCGCCTCGGCGAGCCGCTCCAGCATGGCGTGCTCCGCCGCGTGCGCACTGCCGAGCCGGGCGGTGAGATCGCGGTGGATCCGTGATATTCCCGCCGGCCGGTCGGTCGCCACCTGCTCGCGGATCGCCAGATGCAGGCTCATGTGCAGGAAGGGGTTCTGCCGTCCGCCCTCCGGGGTGAACTGCGCTTCGAGCGCTTCGGGGGACTCGAGCAGCGGCAGATACTCGCGGTGCTCGGCGATCACGGCGGCAATCTGTCCCTCGAGCGGCTCGAGCGGCAGCTGTGCGCTGAACTTGCGCCACGCCTCGAGGTACATCTGGCGCAGCTGCGCGCGGCTCTGCTGGGCAAATAGGGGCATGGGACTTAATCGGTTCTCTTGCGCCGGGGCGTGCGGCCGGGCGGCGCGGCGCTCTTGTGAGGATATTCGCACAGGTCCGCCAAAATGCAGCTCGGGCAGTGCGGGGCGCGCGCCGTGCAGACGTAGCGGCCGTGCAGCAGCAGCCAGTGGTGCGCGTCGCGCTTGAACTCGCTCGGGGTGTTGCGTGTCAGGGCGTGCTCGACCGCGAGCGGCGTGCGCCCGGGCGCAAGTCCGGTGCGGTTGGCCACCCGGAAGATGTGCGTGTCGACGGCGATGTGATCCTCGCCGAAGGCGATGTTGAGGATGATGTTTGCGGTCTTGCGGCCGACCCCCGGCAGCGCCTCGAGCGCGGCGCGCTCACGGGGCACCTCGCCGCCGTGGCGCTCGAGGATCTGGCGGCTGAGCCCGATGAGGTTGCGCGACTTGGCGTTGTAGAGCCCGACCGAGCGCAGGTAGGGCTTGACGCCCTCGACGCCGAGTTCGACCAGCGAGCGCGGCGTGTTGGCGAGCGGAAAGAGCTTGCGAGTGGCCGCGTTGACGCTCTTGTCCGTCGTGTGGGCCGAGAGCATGACCGCCACCAGCAGCTCGAAGGCGCTCGAATACTCGAGCTCGCTGCGCGGCTGCGGATTCGCTGCGCGCAGCCGCCGGTACAGGGCGCGGCGGGTGGCCGGATGCATCGTGGTCACGCTCCCGGGGGAGGGCCGCTGTCGGCCAAGCGCTTGCGTGCGGCGAGCAGCGCGGCGCGTTCTCTCGCGCGCCGTTCGATCCGCGCCGTGTGCGCGGCATAGCGCAGCCGGTTGGCGGCCGGCTCGGGCGGCGCGGGCATCGCCGGCGGCGCCGGACGCGCCACCAGGGTGATGCAGTCGACCGGGCAGGGGGCGATGCACAGCTCGCAGCCGGTGCACAGCTCAGCGACCACCGTGTGCAAGTGCTTGCGCGCCCCGATGATGGCGTCGACGGGGCAGGGCGGCAGACACTTGGCGCAGCCGATGCACGCCTGCTCGTCGATGCGGGCGATGAGCGGCGGCCCCTCGGTGCCGTTTGCCGGGTTCAGCGGCAGCGGCGCGCGCCCGAGCAGTGCGG
>JAKAYU010000196.1 GCA_021809525.1 Pseudomonadota bacterium
ATGCGGCCCCGAGGGCCATCCGCTTGCAAAAAAAAACGGGGTTTACCGCTGGAGGGGGGAGAACGCGGTAAACCCCGATCGGCTGCCGCTCGTCTTGCGGGCGGCACTTCGCTTCAAGCGACTACGGCAGCGACTCCAGATAGTCGGCAACCGCGCGCATCTGCGACCTGTGCAGCGTCTGCGCCACGCCGTGCATGATCGCGACATTGCGCATATTGTTCTGGAACGACTGCAGCTGCTTCATGATGTACTCGGCATGCTGGCCGGCGAGCCGCGGGAACTGGCTGCTGCCGAGCGCCTGCGGGCCATGGCAGGCCGCGCACGCCGGCACGCCCTGGGACGGAATGCCATGCTCGTAGATGTTGCGCCCGCGATCGATCACCGCCGCGGGATGCGGCGTGCCCGGCCCCGGCGTCTGGTGGGAGAAGTACTTCGCCAGCGCGACGATGGTGGCATTGGACAGATCGTTCGCCATTCCATACATGTACGCCACCGCGTACGGGTCGCCGCGGGTGTGGTCGCGAAACTCCTTCAGCTGCTGCTCGATGTACCAAGCGTGCTGTCCGGCGAGCCGCGGAAACATCGGATTGATGCTGTTCCCGTCGACGCCGTGACAGGTGCCACATACCCCGATGGCCAGCTCCGGCGCCTGCTGCGGCGGAGTCGGCGCGCCCTGTGCTCCGCTCGGCAGACTGCCGAAGGTGAATGCCGCTGCGACGGCGGCCAGCAGGCCACGATGCATCCAAACTTTAAGACTGTTGATCCTCATGACCCACCTCAGAATGCATACCACAGCATCAATTGCAGCACGTTATTGTCCGAGGCACTGCGCCCATAACCGTCGTAGTTGCCGTTGCCGCCCATGAACTTGTTGAAGATCACGTACTGGGCCGACAGCTTCACGTTCAACCACGGGAGGTAATCTGCCTCGATGATCTCGCCGTTGCTGTCCGGCGAGTTGGTCATGCTGCTCTTCAGAGCGTGCGCGGCGCAGTACTCGGTGGCCGAGCCCACCGGACAGGAGAAGCCATACAAGCCGCTGTCGGAGCTGCCGCTGGTGTTGAACCAGCCGATGATGCCGCCGTACCGGCGCTGGTAGTAATAGCTCGCCCAGAGCTTGGTGACCGCGAGGTTGTCCGACGGGTTCGCCGCGCCGGCGGGCATCGCATGCATGTTCTCATGGATGTAGGTGCCGGCCACGGTGTAGATGTTCTCCTCCCCGACGTGCTGGAATTGGAAGTCACCGGCGACATCGAGATAGGTCGAGGTTGGACCGGTGAGCGGGGCTCCGCCGCCCGGGTACACGTGGAAGTCCTCGCCATACGTGCCGACTTCAAGCGAGTCCGCGCTCCAGTCATACTCGTACGCGAGTCGCCAGTAAGGCGAGAACCCGGCGAGCACCGCGCTGTCCGAGCTATTCAGCGGCGCGACGCCACCCGGTATGAATGAGCGATAACCGCCGAACTCCACATAGAGGGACTGATCATAGAATCCGTATGCGGTCAGTCCCGCGACCAGTTGCCCGAACTGCTGGTCAATCTGCACGTCCGCCGGGCCGATCGGCGTACCCGAGACTGCCACATTGCTGTGCGAGAACGGATAGCCCCAGGCTGGTGTGCTGTTCCACAGATCCTGGACCGTCGGATTGTTGTTGAGTGACAGACCGTACGTGAGTGTGTTCTTGCCTGGCAGAACCGCGAGCTTCGCAAAGCGAACGTCGGTGTTATCGATGCTCAGGTGATCGGCCTTCCCGTCGTAGGTCAACTGCGAATAAATGCCAAGATCCGGTGCGATCCGTCCAGCGTAAAACAGGCTCAGCTGGCGCGGAAATTCAACCGTGCCATTCTGGGCGCTGCCGCCCGCCGGATCGGGCTTGGCCTTGCTGAGTTCGCTATAGGAAGTCTGCATCATGACCGACAGCGTCGGGGTCTTCGAGAGCGACAGCAGCTGCTGGCGGGTACTGCTCACCGCACGCACCTTCTGCAGATTGTCAAGGACGTAGCCGTTCGCCTTGAACACGCGGCCGAAGTGCGTCAGCTCCGGGAATACCGTGTGGCAGGCAGCGCACGCCATTCCGGTCTGGCGTGCGAAGCTCGGAACAGCCTGCGCCACCGGGGCGAGCAGCACACCGGCTGCCAGCACCCCCATGGCAAGCTGGAATCTCGTCGTAAGTCGCATCTCCGTCCTCCCATCCGCTACCTCGAGCGGAAACGGGCGCAGGATACGGAAGTGATGCATGCGCACGGAAGGCGCAAAGTCCCAAATCATGTTTCGCAAAACCGAAGGGTGCGCCGATCCGATTGGCAAAAATCAATTTTCGGTGCAAATCCTTCGTGGCAACTACGGACCCATCGGCGGGTGGGGTCTGCCCACGCTCGGCGGCTGCGCGGGAGCCGGGTGATACGCCGGCGGCGGTGGCGCAGGTGCAACGCGCGGCGCGAAGCTCGGCGTCATCGGCCGATACATCGGTGGCGGCGAGCGCGGAGGCGCGTATTGACGCGGGGCTGCGAATGACGGCCTCGCGCGCGGCGGCGCGAAACTCGGCTGCACGCGGTACATCGGCGGCGCAGGCTGCGCGGTGCGCCACTGCGGCTGCGGCACGTGCCGTTCGGGCAGCGGTTGGGGCTGCCTGATGCGGTAGCGCGCCCCCGCGTGGCCCGGTGCCATGCGGGGCACGGGCGCGCGCGGCCGCAAAGGCGAGTAATTGCCCCGATCGCCCCCCGATTGGGCCCAGCCCGGCCGGTCGGCTCGGTACTGCGGCGCGCGCGGCGGGCGTTGCAGCCCGCGCCGCGCGCTCGGAGCGCTCGAGCGCATCGGAACCGGCTCTCCGGTAAATGCGCCGCGCAGACGCCCCTGCTCGGGCGCAGGGGCCGCGGTGCGGATCTGCGGCACCAGGCGCACCACGCCGGCCGGCATGTTCGGCCGAAAGCGCGCCCACTGCTGCGCGCTCAGCGGCCGTCCGCGGTTGGCACGGATCAGGGCCTGCTGACGCGCAAAGGAGATCGGTGCGCGCGCCGGCAGCAGCCGCGCGACCACCGGGCGGTAGGTCAACTGGCGCGGCGGCACGTTCGCGCTGCGCATGCGGGCGCCGAACACGCTCGAGCGGGACGGAGTCACCGCGGGGGCCTCGGGGCTGAAGCGCGTCCTCAACATGCCGCGTCGCGTGAAGACCACACGATGCGCGTCGGCGGGCTGCGATGCGCTGAACACTGCGCGCGGGACGGCAGTCACCGCGCCGCGGACGCGCTGATTGGCATAGGTCAGGCCGGCGCCGCCGCGGTGCAACGCCGCGCTGACCGCGGTGCGGCTGAGATCGCGCGAGTTCGCGAGATTGATGTCGCGGACGTATGCGCCGCTCGCCGCGTAGCCCGGCACGTACACATCTCTCGGCCCAAGCGGCAGCCAGCCGATCTGCTCGCCGCGATGCGGCCCGGGAATCGGCCGGGGACTCGGCAGTGGCCGCGGGCGCGGCCCGCGGAACCCGCCGCCATGGGTCCACGCCACCAGCGCCGGCGCATAGACCGGCGGCACGTTGCGCGGCCCCGGAACCCAACACCACGCGTTGTGCCAGTACGCCCAGCGCCCGTAGTGAAACGGTGCGAACCCCCAGGGCTCATCGTCCACCCAGGTCCAGCCCCATGGGAAGATCCACACCCAGTGCCCGAAGCGGTACGGCGCCCAGCCCGCCATCACGTCGGGAAACCACGCGTAGCCCCACTGCGGCGTGTCCTGCCAGCTGCCGTAGGTCTGCAGATCGTAGGTCCCAACCATCTGCGCAGAGACATACCGCGAGAGCTCGGCGGCCGCCTGCGCTTCCTCCCGATCACGCGACATCGACCATTCTTCGAGCGCATCGGGCAGGCCGAGCGTCGCGTAGGCGACATTCAGCGCCGTGCTGCCGCGGAAGGCGGCGCTCTGCTGTGCGGCGATCTGAAACGTCTGACCGCCGCCGCTCGCGAGCGCCGCGCCGCGGATCACTTCGACGACCGTCAGATCGCCCGCGGTGTTGACATGTACCTGGTATGTCCCGGGCTCCTCGAGCGACAGCGCGAGGTTCGGCGTGTCGACCTCATCCTGCTCGCCCGGCGAGAGCGTGCGCACATGCACGATCATCGTGCCGGCGGTGAGCTGCATCTGCGCGGTCTGCGCATCGAGGTTGAGGAAGGAAAAGCCGCTGCGGCTGCCGAGCCGCACCACGGCATCCCCGATCTGAATCTCGGCGCGCGAGTCCCAATCGGTCCAGATGCGATCCCCGATCGTAACCGGCCGGTTCAGCTCGGCGGCCGCCCAGTTGTGCGTGCCGGCCGGCTCGAACGACACGCTGCCGCCGATGTAGCTCAGACGCCCCACGCGGGCCGGCGGGCTCTCCTGGGCAAAGGCCGCCCCGACCGCCCCCGCGAAGAGCAGCGTGGCCCAAAGGCCCAGCATCCAAAATCGGTGGATTCTCATCACGTTGCCCCGCATCGTGCGGACGACTGCGCCCCAGGCGCCGCAGCAGCGCACTGTGCCTCACCCCTGAGGCCGATTATGGCACGGGACCCAGCGCTCGGGCGGCCCGAACCATCGAGCAGGACTCAGCCCGCCGGGGCGCGCTGCGATGCGCCTCTCAATTTGAGCCAGCCGCCCGTACGGCGCCGGGCGGCCACTGCCCGCCCATGGCGAAACTCCACCGCCCAGAGGCCGCTCAGCGGCCAGACCCGGTATTCGTACTCGCGGAGGCTCGGCGCGAGAGCCACCTCGGCATCGGGCCGCCCGAGCAGCCTGCGGACCTGCGCCCCGCTCTGCCCGCCGCGCAAGCGCGCAAATGCCGCATCGAGCGCTGCGGCGCGTGAGAACACGAACATCGCCGGGCCGATGAGCACGAGCGCCACGGCCAGCGCGGCAAGTACGATGCGCTGCATGATCTTGCGTAGAATTTCGGCTGTGACCGCGGCCATCGTACAGGAACTGCGTATCTACCCGGTGAAGTCCGCGCAGGGCATCTCCCAGGGGCGCTCGCGCCTGGCGGCGACGGGTCTGGCGTGGGACCGGCACTGGATGATCACCCGTCCCGACGGCACATTCCTCACGCAGCGCACACATCCGGCGCTTGCGCGCATCGCCGTCACGCTCACCCCCCAGGCGCTGCAGCTCTCGGCTCAAGCACGCGAGCCGCTGCGGCTGCCGCTCGACCCCGCGGGCACCCTGCGCGAGGTCAGGATCTGGAAGGACGCCTGCGGGGGGCTTGACCAGGGCGATGCAGCCGCCGCCTGGGTGAGCGAGGCGCTCGGAGAAGCCGTGCGTGTCGTTCGCGCGCCAGCGGCGCCCACGCGGTGCGCCGATCCGTGCTTCGCCGGCACGCACCCCGCGCCGCTCGCCTTTCCCGACGGCTATCCGCTGCTGGTGTGCAACCAAGCCTCGCTCGATGCGTTGAACGAGCGTCTCGGCGCCGTATTGCCCATGGAGCGGTTCCGTCCCAATCTCGTCCTCACCGGCCTTGAGCCCTTCGCCGAAGACCGCATCGAGACACTGCACATCGGGTCCGTGCGGCTGCGGCTCGTCAAGCCCTGCACCCGCTGTGTCATCCCCTCCCGCGATCAGCGCACCGGGATCGCCGACATCGATCCTCTGCCGGTGCTGCGCACGTTCCGCTACGACCCGGCGCTGCGCGGGGTCACCTTCGGGGTCAATGCGCTCATCGAGGCCGGCTGCGGCGAGCTCATCGAGCGCGGCGATGCCTGTCGCTGTGAGCCCGCAGCGGGCTGATGGGACAGAGCCGCTCGTGCGGCACGCGTCAACGGCAGCGCCCGGCGTCGCCTCGCGCCGACGCGAAACGCCCGATCCGGCACGCTGTTTGCACCGCGCGCACGAAGCGCAATAAGGGTCTTTGGCGGCTTGCCAAACCTGCCGTTACAGTATCCTCGAGTGACTCGGGGTACGACATGAGGCCACCAGGACGCAAGCGAGGCAAGCACTCGACCGACCATTGGATCGGCAGGAACGGGCGGCCGCGGCGCGGTATCGCTCCGGGGCGCATTGCTTGAGAGGCGCGTGCGTCGGCTCCAGAGGCGCCCGCGCGCTGCTCGCGGCGGCCGGGGCTCTCGCGCTGCCGTGGCTCGTGCCGGGCGCGCGCGCCGACACGGCGGCGCCCGCCGCCCACGCGCACGCCGCGCCGGCACACGCCGGTCCAAAGCGCACCTCGCAAGCGCTTCCTTCGGATGCCGCACTCGAGCGCAGCGGCGCGGTGATCGGCCAGATCATCATCCACAACAGAAACATCTTCAATCTGAAGGACCCCAAGGACGACAACGCGCTGTTTCGCCTCGCCAACCGACTGCACCGGCGCACCCGAGAT
>JAKAYU010000018.1 GCA_021809525.1 Pseudomonadota bacterium
GGGGGAGCACTCGATCGAGCGGATGCTGCGCGCCGGCGGATGCCCCGCGGATGCGCCGGCATCGGCGGCACCGCACCTCGCGGTGCTCGAGCCCGAGCGCATTGCGCGGGATCGCTGGCTCGATGCGCACGGCTGGCGCGGCAGGCCGCTCATCCTGGTGCAGAGCGGCAACCGCCGCACCATGAGCTCAAAGCGGCACCGGCACCGCAGGTTCAACCGCGACGACAAGGCGTGGCCCAACGAGCACTGGCGGCAGCTGCTGCGGGGGATTCATGCGCGCATGCCGCAGGCCGTGCTGCTGCTGTGCGGCGCGCCGCCCGAGGCGGCGTTCATCCGGGAGATCCAGCAGGCGGCTGCGCTCGAGTGTGTCGCACCGGCGGTGTTGGATCTGCGCTCGCTGTTTGCGCTCTGCGAGGTCGCGCACAGCATGATTTCGATCGACACCGGACCGGCGCATGCCGCCGCCGCGCTCGGGGTGCCCCTGGTGGTGATGTTCGGATCTCATTCCCCGGCCCAGTGGCTGCCGCGCGCTGCGGGAACCCCCGTCATCGGGCTCGGCGGGCCGCCCGAGAGAAGCCGTGTCGATCAGCTTGCGGTCGAGACGGTCATCGAGAGCTGGTGGCAGATGGTCCAAGGTCTGCCGGCCCCGATCGCGGGCAGACGCCTCGAGGGCGCAGGGTTGCCGCAGCAGGTCGAAGGAGCACACAGCGCGCCTGGCGTCGGCCCGACCTGAAGGTGAGCCCGCCGACTCGATCGCCCGACGCGCAGCAGCGTTACAGCTTCTCCTCGACAGCCGCCAGCCTGGGCCCGGCGGAGCCGGCCGGCGTGTCAGGCTCCGCCGTCAGTCCCGCGGTGCAGTCGACCCGCGAGAATACGATCGCCGCGATCAGCACCATCAGCGCCACCGCCTGCACGGGCAGTTCGTAGTTGCCGGTGGCGCCGACGATGTACCCGAAGGCGAGCGTGCACAGCACGCCCCCGGCCTGACCGGCGGTATTCATCACGCCGGTGGCCGCGCCGCCGTGGTTGCCGCCGATGCTCATGCACATGGCCCAGGCCGCCGGCAGCATCAGGTCCATGGTCGCGAATCCCGCGCTGGCGAGGATCACGATCGCGGCGCGGTGGGTGGCGAGGCTCATGGCAAGCAGCAGGCCCGCCCCGACGATCAGGCAGCCGGCGGTCATCAGTCGCGTGGCGCGGCGCAGACCGATCCTCAGCGCGAGCCGGTCACACACGGTCCCGCCGATGAGGTTGCTGCCGATGCCGAGCAAAAACGGAAAGGCCGCGTACACGCCCATCTGCCGCAGCGCGAAGTGCCCGGCGTGCACCATCCAGGTCGGAAACCAGTTGAAGTAGAACCAGCTGCCGGCGCCGTAGCAGCCGTAGGCGAGCACGATGAGCCACAGCTGGGGCAGCTTCAGCAGGCGGCCGAGCGCACCCTTGCCGCCGTGCGCAGCGGCGCGGCGCTCGCCGATTTCGGCAAGCTCCTCGGGCTCGATGCCCGGCTGCTCGGCCGGCCGGTCGTGGTACCAGAGCCACCAGGCGAGCGCCCAGAGCGCCCCGATGACGGCCAGCACCCAGAACACCGAGCGCCAGCCGAAGTGGATCGCGAGCGGCACCAGCAACAGCGGCGCGAGCGCCCCGCCGAGGCGGCTCGCGGCCCACACCGCGCCCTGGCCGCGCGCCCGCTCGCGGGCCGGCAGCCAGCGCCACAGGACGCCCGAGGCGTTCGGATAGGCGCCCGCCGAGCCGATGCCGAAGCAGAAACGCACGATCGCTAGCGGAATGAAACGCGTGCACGCGCCGGTGAGCGCCGTGAAGCCCGACCACCAGGCGGCGATGCGCGAGAGCTCGCGCCGCTGGCCATGGCGGTCCCCGAGCGCGCCGGAGGGGATTTCAAACAGCCCGTAGGCGATCACGTAGGCGCTGAGCACCCAGCCCCATTGCTCCGGCGTGAGGCCCAGGTCGTGCTGGATGCGCGGGCCCAGCACCGAGATGGCCATGCGGTCGAGAAACGTGATGACCGAGACGATGCTCAGCAGCCCGACGACGGCGTAGCGCTTCCTGAGCATTCAGGCGGTCCCGAGACCGAACGCCTCGCGCACCTGGCGCACGCCGGACTCGGGGCTCGAGAGCACGGGCGCCTGGACGGCGCCGGCGGGCAGCGCCGCCACGACCCGCGCCATGGACGCCTGCGCGAGCACGATCACGTCCACCTCGCGCATCCTTTCGGTCAGCGCGGCGCTCACCAGGCGATCGTGAGTGGCGGTATCGCCCGAGAGCACGGCCTCGAACGCGCCCTCGCACAGGCACTCGATGACATCGACCTGCCGGTTGGCTTCGAGCGCGGCGCTGCGCACCAGCGCCGATGTGGGTTCAAGCGTCGTGCGCAGCGTGGCGAGCACGCCGATGCGGCGGCCCTGCCGGACCGCGGCGCGGGCCATGGGCGCATCCACCCGCAGCACCGGCGCATCGAACAGCTGCTGGGCGATATCCACGGCCGGGCCGACGGACGAGCAGGTCACGAGCACTCCGTCGGCGCCGCCCTCGAGCGCCGAGCCGATGAGCGTGACGAGGCGCCGCACGGTGGTCTTGTTAAGCCGCCCGGCCTGGATCGTATTCTTGATGAGGCTCTCATCGACGGCGTGGAAGATCTGCACCTCCGGCAGCCATTGCGCGCACAGCGCGCTGAACAGGGGGGCCAGCACCGGGGAGGTGTGCAGCAGAGCGAGCTTGCGTTGTGCCATGTCAGTCTCTCGTCAGTTCGTAGGTTCCTGAAGCCAGCTCGGCGGTGAACGCGCCGGCGCTGCCCGTCATCGGGCCGAGAACGGCCGCGCGCAGCGGCTCACCGTCGGCGTGCCACTCGCGCGGGCGGCCCGGCAGGCGCACCTGCGCGGTGCTGTTCGGCGGTATGCACAGACGCAGCCGCGCCAGTCCGCGCGCGTCTCCGTCGAGCTCGGTCGAGATCAGTCCGAGGCAGGAGTCGTAATGCGCACGCACGCGCGGGATGCGCGCATCGAAGATCGGATCGACCCGGATGCGCCGGAAGCCGGGGGCGGCCTCGTTGAGGCCGCCGAGGCGCCGGTACATGAACCCGACCACCGCGCCGAGCGCGTAGTGATTGAACGAGTTCATCGACTGATCGACCGCATTGCCGTTCCAGCGCTCCCACATGGTGGTCGCGCCGTGATCGATCATGTAACCCCAGGAGGGATATCGGGTCTGCAGCAGCAGCGTGACCGCGAGCCGCTCCTGGCCGGTGTCGGCAAGCGCATCGAGCAGGCAGGGAGTGCCGAGGAAGCCCGTGGACAGGAGGTTGCCGCGGCTCTCGACATTCGCGGCGAGCCGCGCGCCGGCCCGGGTGCGCAGCGCCGCGGGCACCAGGCCGAAGCGCAGCGAGAGCGCGTAGCTCGTCTGGCTGCCGTTGCCGACGGTGCCGTCGGCGCGGACGAATTCCCGCACGAAGGCCTGCTCGATGCCCCGGCGCATGCGCCGGTAGCGCTGCGCCTCCTCAGGGTGGCCGATGGCGCCGGCCATCTCGGCCATCAGCGCCGCGCAGCGCGCCCAGTACGCCGTCGCCACCAGCGCCTTCGGCGTGGTCGCTTCGGCCGGATTCGGCGCCACATCGGGGTTGGTCGAGACGACCGACAGCCAGTCGCCGAGATCCAGGCCGCGACGGCGGCGCCAGATGAACTCCGGATTGACCTCGGCCACGTAATCGACCCAGCGCTGCATGTGCGGCCAGTTCTCTTCGATCACGGCCGTGTCGCCGTAGCGCCGATACAGCGTCCACGGCAGGATCACTCCCGCGTCGCTCCACCCCGCGGTCACCAGCTCGGGAAATGAGCGCGGCTGCGGGGTGACGATCGGAAACGCACCGTCGGGAGTCTGCCCGGCGCGCACCTCGGTCATGAACCGGCGGATGAAGGCGTCAACGTCCATGTTGAACGCAGCAGCATCGAGAAACACCTGGATGTCACCCATCCAGCCCATGCGCTCGTCCCGCTGCGGACAGTCGGTCGGCACGCCGAAGAAATTCGACCGCTGGCTCCACAGCGCGTTGTGCCAGATCTGCTGCGCGATCGGCTGCTCGAGCTCGAGGGCGCCGGTCTCGGCGGCGTCGGTATGCGCCACCACGCCTTCGATCGACTCGCGGGTGGGCGTGCCAGGGAAGCCGGTGATCTCGGCGTAGCGAAAGCCGTGGTAGGTGAAGTGCGGCTCGTAGATCTCCCCGTCAGGATCACCGCGCAGCGTGTAGTGATCCGTCGCGCGCGCCGCACGCAGGTTCGAGGTGTTGATGTTACCGTCGGGATAGAGGATTTCCGCGTGACGCAGCCGCACCGTCCTACCCGCCGGCCCCCGCACGTGCAGCCGGCACCAGCCGGCGAAGTTCTGTCCGAAGTCGCAGACATAGACGCCGGGACTCGGCTGCGTGATCGCGCGCGCCGAGAGAGTCTGCAGCGCGCGGATGGGCGGATCGACCTGCGCGATCAGCCGCTCGCGCGGGCGTGCCCCGATCGAGGCGGTCCGCCAGTCGAAAGCGTCATAGCCCGGCTGATTCCAGCCGGGCCGTTCGCGCCGCGCGTCGTAAACCTCGCCGTTGTAGATCTCCGAGGAGAGGATCATGGAGTCCGCAAGCCGCCAGCTCGAGTCGGTCACCACGACGTCGCGGGTCCCGTCGGTGTAGTCGAGCATCAGCTGTGCGAGGAAGCGCCGGGGACTGCCAGCGAGCGCGTAGCGCTCATTCATCCAGCTGAAGGCCGAGGCGTACCAGCCGTCGCCGATCAACGCACCCAGCGCGTTGACGCCGGGGCGCAGCAGCTCGGTCGCGTCATAGCATTGATAGAGCACGTGGTCGCGCGCCACGGTGATCTCCGGCGACAACCGAGCCGTTCCGAGCCGCTTGCCGTTGATGTGAAGTTCGTAGGCGCCGAGCGCCGTCGCGTAGCATCTGGCGCGAGCGAGCGGCTTGGTGAGCGTGAAGTCCCGGCGCGCGAACATCGCAGGGCGCGGCGGCCGGGGGTCGCAGGGCGGGGCGGTGGCGGCGGGCCGCGCCGGGGGCCAGGAGGCATCGTCGAAAGCCAACCCCGTCCAGCCGGCCGGCGCCGTGCGCGAGGCGCGCCAGTGCGGCCCGCTGGTGAAGCGCTCGATGGCACCGTCGGCGTGCCACACTTTGATGAGCGCGGCGAGCGCGCCGCCCGTGCCGGGCATGAAGGTGCCGGGGTCGGCGCGGCCGCTGACGGCAATGACGTGCGCGCCGGGGGTGGCCGGCAGCGCGATGCGCTGCATCGATCCCCAGGGCCGCTCGGCCGGCAGCCCGACCGGCTCGCCGTCGATCCATACGCCGAGCAGATCGTCCTTGGCAGACAGCCACAGCTGCGCCCCGTGCACCCCGGCGGGCAGGGTAAAGCGGTAGCGGAACTGCTGCGGCTCGGGCGCGAGCGCCGGCGCATCGCTCCAAATCCAGTGGATCCCGGCCGCGCGGTCGGCGCGCTCCTGCGGGTCCTCGATGTCGAGCCATTCGGCCTGCCAGTCCGACGGACTCAGCAGGCCCATCTCGAACCAGGCGGCCTCGCTCGGGGAGGCGGCCCGACCGTCCCCGTCCCAGACCTGCACGCGCCACCAGACACGCTGCCCGGAGTGCAACGTGCTGCCGTCGTAACGGATGTCGAAGCAGCGGTCCGAACGGATCACACCGCTGTCCCACAGATCGGCCCGGCCGGCTTGCAGATGCTCGCGGCTCGAAGCTGCCGTGATGCGGTACGCGCTCTGTGTCGCACCGCGCGCTCGGCCCGCGAGCGCCCAGGAGAGGCGCGGCTGCGGGACTGCGAGTCCGAGTGGCTGCTCGATGTGCTCGGCACGCAGCCGGGTCACGCGCAGCGCCTCGGTGGCAGACATCGCGCCGTCCCGCTCGGCGCCGTGCGCGCCGGCCGGCCGCAGCAGCACTGGCGCGGCCGCGAGCAGCCCCGTGCCGATGAGCGCGCGGCGGCGATTGATCCTGGCCATGGCGTGAGCCTCCTCAGCCGCGGGGGCGCGCGATCGCGGCCTCTGCGAGCGCTTTGCCCGGTGCGAACAGCTCCTTGTAGACAGTCTCAGCCATGAGGTGATAGCCGGCATCGTTGGGGTGCAGGTCATCTCCGCACTGATCCACACCGCGGTAGTGGTGCGGATGCTGCGGATCGCGCAGCGCGCCGTCGAAGTGGATCACGCCGTCGAACCCGCGGCCCCGGCGGATCCACGCGTTGACCTGCTCACGCACTTTCTCGCCCTCGGGATGCTCGTAGGTCGAGCCCATGTAGGGGGTGAGCGTGCCGAGGTAGATCTTGATGCCGCGCGCGTGCGCCTGCCCGATCAGATCGCGGTAGGCGCCGATGATGGCGGATGCCGGCAGCGGACCGGTGTCGCCGCGCGGATCGTAGGCCCAGCCGATGTCGTTGATGCCCTCGAGCAGCACGATGGCGCGCACGCCCGGAATATCGAGCGCGTCGCGCTTGAAGCGCGCCAGCGCCTTGGGTCCCGCCCCGTCGTGCAGCAGACGGTTGCCGCTGATGCCGGAGTTGATCACGACCCAGCGGCGATCCGCGCTGTGCGCCGCGAGCAGACGCGCCAGCTGCTGCGGATAGCCGCGATGGGTACCCGGCGTGGAACAAAAGCCCTCGGTGATGGAATCGCCGAACGCGACCAGTACCGGATGCGGATGGGCGGTGGATACCTCCACGCCGCTCGCCAGCTCCGGGGCCTGCGGCCGCCCACCCTGCGGCCAGACCGCCTCGGTCACATGATTGCCGCTCGGGGAGACCCAGAGATTCTCCAGATGGCCGGCGGGCGCGGCGCCGGAGGGGTAATACACGGAGATGGCGAGGTTCTCGAAGCGATGCACCGTCATGTTGATCGGATCGCTAAGCCACGCCTTGCCGATCGGAAGGACCCCGCCGCGCTTGCCCCCGAAGGTGAGCACGTGCAGGGTGCCCGGCTGCAGCACCCCGTTCGGCGAGGACGCGGCGATCGTGACTTCCCCAAACCTCACGGGCGAGAGCCCGAGCTCGTTCGTCAGGCGCACGCGCACGCGGTTGCCGCCGGCTTCGAGCCGCACCACCTGACGCACCGACTGATGTGAGAACGTGCGCTGCTGGTTGCAGCCCCATACGGCGGTAGTCGGAAACGGCGGGGAATACCACGCCTCGACCCAGTGTCCACCGGCCCCGGCGGCCCATGCTCCCGGCGCGCAGAGGCACATCGCCCAGACGGCGGCGGTGCGCGCGGCCGCGCGGCTCGAGCGCCCGAAGCTCATCCGCGCACCACGAGGTAGTTGCCGAGACCGATCACGACCGTGGCGCCGACCAGGGTCACCAGCCCAGCGGTCATGACAGCGAGGCTGCGCGCGCTGGCGCCCTTCCATTCCTTCAGCGCGACTCCCCACAGGGTGGCAAAGATGATGATGCTCGACATGTGCAGCGTCCAGCTGGAGAAGGCGTATCGGCCCATCTGACTTTCCCCCATGGTGTAGAAAAAAAACTGCAGATACCAGGCCGTGCCGCCGAGGGCGCACAGCAGGTAGTTGCGCCGCAGCGAGACTCGCCGGCCGTCGGCGTCGACTCCGCCCCGCAGGTCCCGACCGCTGGCGTTCTTGATGATCAGGTATACGCACCAGATGGCGTTGGTGGTGAAGCCGCCGAGCAGCACCACCACGAGCACCGGCAGTCCCTGCCAGAGCGCGCCAGTGCCGTGCCCGAGCGTCAGATGCCGGATCGGACCGCCCGCATCGAGGCCGTAGGCGAAGCAGCTGCTCATGACGCCGGAGAAGATCGCCACGGCGATGCCCTTGCGGAAGTCGCGCGCGCGCGGCAGGGCCCTATCCTGCTCGGTCAGATGGCGCTCGGCCTGCTCCTGCTCCTTGTCGTGGCCCGCCTTGCCGACGATGGCGATGCCCGCGAGCGCCGCGGCCACTCCGAGCAGCACGATCCGCCCGCCGGTGCTGTGGATGAGGCTGGCGAACAGCTGGCCGCTCACCATCGGCGGAATGAGCGTGCCGAAGGCGGCGGTAAGGCCGAGTGCGACCGCCGTGCCGAGCGAGATGCCGAGATAGCGCATCGTCAGCCCGAAGGTCAGTCCGCCGAAGCCCCACAACACGCCGAAGAAGTAACACAGCGCCAACGTACGCGGCGGCGTGGCCGCCAGCACGGCGAGCAGGTGGTGGGTCTGCACCCCCGCGAACAGCCACGGCGCGATGATCCAGCTGAACAGGCCCCCGATCAGCCAGAACACCTCCCAGGACCAGCCGCGCACCGCGCGGTACGGCACGTAGAAGCTCGCCGAGGCGAACCCGCCGATCCAGTGGAACAAGACGCCGAGCAGTGGGTTGGGTGTCATCGTATGTGCGCCTGGGGATGCGGAGGGAAGGTGGGAATACGGGTGTCAACGGCGCTCAGATCCGGTAGATGCGCTCGGCAGTGCGCACGAAAAGATCGGCGCGTTCCGCGGCGCTCGCCCCACATAGGAGCTGCGCGTAGGCGCCGACGAGCTGCCCGTACGTACCGAACAGCCGGTCCACCGGGAAGTTGCTGCCGAGCATGGTGCGCGCCGCACCGAATATCTCCAGCGTCTCGAGCACGAACGGGCGCAGCGACTCGGCGCTCCAGCGCCAGTCGAGCATGGCGAGACCGGAGATCTTCACCACCACGTTCGGCTGCGCCGCGAGCAGCCGCATGCCGCGGCGCCACGCCGCGAGCCCCGCCGGATCCTTCTCGAGCGGCATGCCGGTGTGATTGAGGATCAGGGGCGTGTTGGGATGGCGCGCGGCAAGGCGGGCCGCCGCACCCATCTGCGCCGGGTAGATCTGCAGGTCGAAGGACAGCTCGTGGCGCGCGAGGCGCGCAAAACCCGCCTGCCACGCCTCGTCGGCGAGCAGATCGCGGGGCGTATAGGTCTTGGCCGGATCCGGGTGCCAGTTGAGGATCTGGCGGATGCCCCGCACATTGCGGTGCTCGCGGTGGCGCTCGAGCAACCCCGCCGCATCGGGCTTCTCGAGCTCGGCATGGGCGACGATCGCCTGCGGAAGGCCGCGCGCCTCGGCGAGCTGCTGCAGCCAGCGGGTCTCGGCGAGCGCATCGGCGGGGTTCGCGCCTGCCTCGATGTGCACGACCTTGGGCACACGCACGCCCCCTTCCTCGGCGTCGCGCAGATACTCATCGAGCAGGTAGGTGCGTGCGATGGGCGACACGTCGCCCGTGATGCCGACCGGCAGCGGCGGGGTGAGCCAGGGGTAGCGGATGCGCCCGAGATCCCACAGGTGCATGTGAGCATCGACGAGTGTCAGCGTCTCGGTCATATCGCTCTCCGCGGGCGCGGGAGCGGCACTGCGGCGCAGCCCCGAGCCGGACACAGCGGCTTGATCTGCGCCTCGGGCCGCATCAGTAGGTGGTTCGGCCGCCGGAGATGTCGAAGGTTGCGGCGGTGGAGAAGGAGCATTCCTCGCTCGCGAGCCAGCACACCAGCGCGGCCACCTCCTCGACCTCCCCGAGCCGGCCCATGGGGATCTTCGAGCGCATGTAGTCGATCTGACTCTGCGGCAGCTGCGCGAGAATCGGGCTCTTGAAGGTTGCCGGGGTCACGCAGTTGACGCGCACGCCCGTCTGGGCGAGTTCTTTGCCGAGCGACTTGGTCAGGCCGATGACTGCGGCCTTAGCGGCCGAGTACGCCGAGGCGTTCGGATTGCCCTCCTTGCCGGCGACCGAAGCGATGTTGACGATCCGTCCGTAATCGTGCTTGAGCATGTAGGGCACGACGGCCCGGCAGGAGTTGAATGTACCGTGCAGATCGACGTCGATGACCCGCCGCCACTGCTGCGGCGGATACTCCCAGACCGTGGCGGTCGGACCGGTGATGCCGGCGCTCGCGATCAGAATGTCGATGCGGCCGAAGGCGGCGAAGGCTCGTTCGGCCGCGCGCGCCACCTCATCGGCATCGGCCACGTCGAGCCTGGCGAGTTCGGCACCGGGAATGGCCTTCGCGGCCGCATCGAGCGCCTTGTCGTCCCAGTCCCACAGGCAGACCCGGCCGCCTTCCGCGACGATGCGCATCGCCGCCTCGCGCCCGACGCCGGAGGCGCCCCCGGTGATCACCGCCGTGCGACGCTGAAAACGTCCTGGATTGATCGTCATGTCATCGTTCTCCTCAGCGCCGCCGCCAGGCATGCACGGTCTGACTCTGCTCGCCGAGCTTCTCGATGCCGAGGCGGATGGTGTCCCCCGGCGAGAGGTACACCGGCTCGGGCTTTTGCCCCATGCCGACCCCGGGCGGCGTGCCCGTGGTGATGATGTCGCCGGGCTCCAGGGTCATGAAGCGGCTGACGTAGCTCACCAGGGTCGCGACCCCGAAGATCATGGTGCGGGTGTTGCCGGTCTGCTTGCGCTCGCCGTTGACGTCGAGCCACATGTCGAGGTTCTGCACGTCGCCGACCTCGTCGCGCGTCACGAGCCACGGCCCGACCGGTCCGAAAGTATCGCAGCCCTTGCCCTTGTCCCAGGTGCCGCCGCGCTCTATCTGATATTCGCGTTCGGACAGATCATTGACCACGACGTAGCCGGCGACGTAATCGAGCGCGTTGCGCTCCTCGACGTAGCGGGCCGTCGTGCCGATCACGACACCGAGCTCCACTTCCCAGTCGGTCTTCGTCGAGTCCTTCGGCAGCATGACCTCATCGTTCGGACCCTGCAGACAGCTGATCGCCTTGGTAAAGACCACCGGCTCGGTGGGAATGGGCAGATTGGACTCCGCCGCGTGATCGGCATAGTTCAGGCCGATGGCGAGAAACTTGCGGGTGCCGGTGAACGGCACCCCGAGCCGCGTAGTGCCGCTGACGGCAGGCAGGCTGGCCGGATCGAGGGCGGCGAGGCGCGCGAGGCTCTCCGGCGCGAGCTGCTCGGCACCGAGGTCCGGGATTTTTCCGGCGAGTGAGCGGAGGGTACCGTGCTCATCGAGCAGTCCCGGCTGTTCATGGCCGGCGGGGCCGTAGCGCAACAGTTTCATGGCGTTTTGATGGTTCTCTTTCGGGCTGTGCAGGTACAGGACAAGGCGCCCCGGGGAGCTCAGCGCGGATAGGGGCGGTGCAGCGGCAGGCTGCGGTTCAGCTCGACGCCGAAGCCCGGCGTGTCGGGCAGCTTCAGCCGGCCGTTGACGGGCACGGGCTCGCCGATCAGCTGCGGGTGGAACATGGGCACGACGCGGTCGGCCGCGGGTGCCATCATGAGGAATTCGGCGAACGGACTGTTGTGGCGGGTGATGACGAAGTGGTAGCTGTAGACGCTCGAGCCGTGCGGGATCACCAGGACGCCGCGGCTGTCGGCAAGCGCGGCGATCTTCTGCAGCTCCGTCAGGCCGCCGCACCAGCCGACATCGGGCTGGATGATGTCGCAGCAGTTCATCTCGAGCAGCATGCGGAAGCCCCAGCGTGTCGCCTCGTGCTCACCGGTGGTGACCAACATCCCGGGCGGCGTGCTACGCTTCAGCTGTGCGTAACCCCAGTAGTCGTCCGGCGACAGCGCCTCCTCGATCCATTTCAGGCCGTGCGCCTGCGCGCCATGCGCCAGCCTGACGGCATAGGGCAGATCGAGGCTCATCCAGCAGTCGAGCATGAGCCAGAAATCCGCCCCCACGCGGCTGCGCATCTCGCCGAGCGCCTCGAGATTGCGGCTGAGTCCCTCCTCGCCTTCGGCCGGTCCGTGATGCAGCGGCAGTTTGCCGCCGATGAAGCCCATCTGCTGCGCAAGGTCGGGACGCGAGCCGGTGGCGTAGAAGATGAGTTCGTCGCGCACCTTGCCGCCGAGCAGCTGATAGACCGGCTCGCCGCGCAGCCTCCCGAGCAGGTCCCACAGCGCCAGGTCGATGCCGGAGATGGCGTTCACGACCAGGCCCTTGCGGCCGTAGTACTGGGTGGAGAAGTACATCTGATCCCAGATCCTCTCCACCTCGGTCGGATCGCGGCCCTCGAGAAAGCGGGCCAGATGATGCTCGACGATGTAGGCGGCCGGCTCCCCGCCCGTGGTCACGGCAAAGCCGGTGGTACCGTCGGCCGCTTCGATCTCCACGACCAGAGTGCCGAGCACGTTGATGCCGAAGCTGCGCCGGCTCTGGCGGTACTCCGGATAGCGGCTCATGGGCGTGGCGATGTGGTCGTCTATCCAGTGGCTGCCGGCCTGATCGTGGTAGTCGGCGCCGCCACCGCGGATCACGAACGCGCGCACTTGTCGGATTGGCGGAAAAGTCATGTGCGGCGTCGGCCTCGAGTCTGGATGAACGAACGGGCAGTTGAGCGCGCGGGTTGCGGCCGCGGCCTCTGTCCCACATACTAATACGGGTACCACATAATGAGAAGCACGCAAAACGCAGACCGGCAGGCGCGCCCCGCCGCGCGCGGCGAGGAGCCGGAGCGTACGCGCCTGGGCAGCCAGACGCTGCTGCGCGGACTCGACGTGATCGACGTCGTGGCCGAAGGACCGATCAAGCTCGGCGACCTTGCCGCGCGGCTCGGCCTGACGCGCAGCACCACGCACCGCCTGGCGTCGGCGCTCACAGACCGGCGCTATCTGTCGTTCGTGCCGCACAGCGGCTACAGCCTCGGCCCGAAGCTGCTCGAGCTCGGGTTCCGAGTGCGCGACGAGCTCGATCTGCCGCGGGTGGCAGCCGCGCACCTGGAACGCCTGGCGCTGCTGACCGAAGACACCGTGCACCTCGGAGTGCTCGACCACGGCCACGTGCTGTACCTCGACAAGGTGCCGGGCAAACGCCGCATCAACATCAGCTCGCGCATCGGGGAATTGCAGCCGGTGAGCTCCACCGGACTCGGCAAGGCGCTGATACTCGATCTCGACGAGGACGCGTGGATCGAGCTGTTCCGCACCGAGCGCACCGAGCGGCGTGGCGAGATGAGCCTGCAGGAGTGGCTCGAGCGCATGCGCCGCTACGTGCGCGCTGGATATGCGTTCGATCTGGAGGAAAACGAGGACCAGATCCGCTGCATCGCCGCCCCGATCCGCGACGTGGCGGGCCGCACGATCGCGGCGATCAGCGTCTCCAGCGCCGCGCAATACATGAGCGATCAGCGCATGCAGACATTGAGCAAGGATGTGCTGAACACTGCGCAGCGCATCAGCGAGGATCTCGGTTGGACCGGCCGGCACCCCGCCGCGCCGCAGGAGCGCTCCGCCGCCGACGGTGAGAGCCGCCCGCGCCGGCGCGCAAGCCCACGTCGGCGCTGAGCGCGCCGCTAACGGCTCGTCACGACGTAGCGGCCCCGCCCGCTCAGCATCACCACGGCGCGGCGCCCGCCATCGGCAGAACGGCTCCGCCTCGGCATGCCGTTCACCAGCACCGTTGCGTGCGGTGAAGAAACCGGCACGGATACTCTGGCCTTCACCTGCGGCGGCAGGTTGATCGTGGTGACATAATCCCGCTCGTCGCGGATGGCCACACGCAGCAGGCCGTGCGGCGTCGGCTCCGCCCCCTTGGCCCATGTCAGGCCGATGAGGTCCGGCCGGATATCGACCCTCGAGAAGCCGCCGGCCGTCGGGCGAATCCCCAGTACCTCGCTCATCAGCCACGGCGTGACGCCGCTCGACCAGCCGTGCGCCAGGCTCACGCTGAAACCGGACACGCCATCGGCCTGCAGGGATGCCTGGTATAGAAACCCCTTGAACCAGGTTGGGTTGTAGGCTTCCCAGAAGCTGGTCGCACCTTCCTGCACCATGCCGCCCCAGTACCGGCGAATCCAGCCGAGCGCCGCGCGCCGGTGCCCCATCCTCGCCATCGCACTCACGACGTAGAAGTTGTAGTACGGCGTGATGAGGTAAGAGCGGTACTTCGGTTTGCCGGCCTCGGCGAGCACGCCGTGCCAGATGGCCGCATACTGGTCAGGTCCTGCGACACCGGAGAGGACGGCATAGGCGTTGGGCTGCCAACGGTTCCCGAACGTTCCGCGCGCGTCCAACATGTACTTCTGCGCCGCCGCCTTGAGAGCCGCCGCCTCCTGGCTCATGCGGGCGGCGTTCTTCTGGTCGTGCAGAACGCGCAGCAGATACGCGCCGTCCTTGAAGGCCGCATAGTATTCGAACTGGGTCGCCATGCGGGTTTCGGGCGTGTAGCCGCTCATGCCCGGCGCCCAGTCCACGAACGGCCATGCGTGCGTCAGGTCGGAGAACAGATCGCGGCGATCGAGATCCTTCTGCATGTAATCGAGCAGCTGCACGAGCCGCGTGTGCACGCTGCGCAGCTGCCGCAGGGATCCGGTGTGCAGGTAGTATTGCCGCTCGCCGATGACCCAGAAGGCCGAATAGCCCGGAATGCCGTTGACGTGCTTGCGAACGGGCGCGGGGCCGATGAGCCGATCCAGCGTGTCGCGCATCAGCCAGCCGTCGCCGAACACATCGGCGATGGTCCGCCCGCTGACGTCCAGATCCCCCATCCAGCGATTGCGATCCCGCTTGGGCGCATCCCAGATGCCGTCCTGCATGCACAGGTGCGCCGTGTAGGCGCCGATCGCCCACATCTTGTTGAGCAGAGGATCGGAAGATTCGAATGAGCCCCGGTACCGGACCGGGTAGGCGATGCCGTCCAGGCGGATCGCCCGGAAGCGGGTCGAGCGTCCCGCGATGAAGCGGATGATGACGTAGCGGAACGCGCTTTTCGGCCCGTACGCCGTACCATGGGGCGGCAGATAGACCGGATCGACACCCAGGTACGGCTGCAGCTCGGCTTCGGCCTCGGACTCCCCGTACTGCACGGTTACCTGCGCGGGCGCATTCGAGTCGGACTCGAGCTCGATCCGGCCGGCCACTTCGCGCCCGAAATCGAGCTCGACCTGCGGTGCCTCATGCCGCGAGACACGCCCGCGGGGCAAGCTGACGGTGAATTCGCCGTGACGCGCATGCCCCGTGAGCGCGCGAACATGTCTGATTGCGCCGATGCCCGCGTACACGTGCCGCACCTCCATGGCCTTCAGCGCATATTGGGCGAGGAACGGAGAAATGCCGTCGTAGCCCGGCCAGGCATACATTCCCGCATCGGCGTTCGCCTGGAACAGATCAATCGAACTCTCGATACCACCGAGGTCATCGACTCTCGGCCACACCGATGCTTTGAACGCGGGATCCTGCCATCCGCGCGGCGCCTGCCCCACGGCGCCTCTCCAGCGGGCATCGCTCATCACCAGGGGCGCCGCTGTGATCCCGCGTGCCGCCGGGACGATCATCGCCGCCAGGACCTTTCCATCGCGCAGATGCCGGCTGACGGTGTCCTCGGCTTCATTTCCGGCGAGTGGCCCGCGCACCGCCTCGATGGCGAGCACGTTGCGGCCCAGATGCAGCATGCCTGTGACATCGCATTCGTACACGCGGATGCCCATCGGGAAGTCGAGATTCAGCTGGTAGTGGCCCACCTCTTTGCCGTTGAGGTAGACGGCCGCCTGACGCGGCCCGGCCAGATAGAGCGTGGCATGCGCCGGGATCGCCGCTACGTCAAAGGCCCGCCGGAAATAATGCGGCCCCAGACCATACGCGCTCACCTTGTGCACGCTCGTCCAGATGTACTGCTCGGGCAGCGGCCGATGCAGCACGCGCTCGAGTTGCGAGGGCTTCAGATCCCGTGCTGGATCGAGCTCGGCATCCGCAATAGTCGTCGGACCATCGGGAGGCTGGCGCAGCTCGATGGGCGCGGGCAGTACCGGCACCTTCGCGAGCGCCGCATCGATCTTCGCCAGCGCCGCCTCCGTCAGCCGGGTCGAATCGAACGGCTGCACGGCCTTCAGCGTCATGTGCCGGCCCTTGTCGGCGACCCGGGTGGCAGTGAATCCCGGCACGTATCGATCGAGGATGGCGCGTGTGCGCGGATTGGCGATCAGCGTGCCGATCGTAGTGTGCTCGATGCTGTAGCGCGCCGGAGGCGTGCGGCGGGCGGGCGCGGCCCGCGCCACCGCGGCGGCCGCGGGAGCAGACAGCGCGCAGCCTGCCAGCAGGCTGGCGGCGCCGAGTGACATCAGCCACGGAAGCAGTGTTTTCGTCATGAATTGAGATCGACCGGGTAGACAGAGTGATCGCAGGAGGCGGGGCGGCCCCGCCGGCGGGCGCGGACACGCAGGGGCCCTCATATCATCTTGACCGCCAGCGCGCGCACCGTCACCGGACCCAGCAGCCCGGCGGGCGAGAGCACCGTGCCGGGGCCGCCGGGCAGCCAGCGCTTGCCCAGACGCAGCATGGGGTCGATGAACGTAGTGCGTTCGGCGGCCGGCTTGCCGTAATCGCCGATGATGCGGTTGCGCCACGTGTTGGTGACGCGCAGCCGCAGCTCGTTGCGCCCGGGACGCGCTGCTCGCGTGATGTCTACGGTGAACGGGGGCTTCCACAACACGCCGAGATCAACGTCGTTGAGCTGCACGGCGGCCATCTCGCGTACTTCGCCGAGATCGAGACGCAGCAGACGATCCGGCGCGAGCCGCTCGGGCGGCAAATCGAATTCCAATGCGTACTCGGCGGTGCCGGAGAAGTAGCGCGCCGACGGGTTCTGCAGCCTCGTCCAGGAGACCAGCGTGTCGAGACGCAGATGCAGCGGCGCGGGCAGACGTTCAGCGAAGCACACCGACCAGGGCCCGCGCAGCCGCAGCGGCGTCGGCACCTCGTCGACTTCGAGCGGCACGCGCGCGCCGGAAGCCTCCTGCACCAGCCAGCTGTCCGGCGCAGATACGATGGCTTGGATTTGTCCGGCCGCGCGCAGCAGGCTGACTGCGTCGACCGAGCTGCCGGGCGCCTGCGGATACAGCCCGACGACACGCCGCTCGTCCGCCGGCCGCGCGAACAGGACGAATACCGAGCCGTTGGGATCCATGGACAGCGTAACGGTGGTGCGTCCGCCCGCTTCGTGCCAAAGCGCCAGCGATTCGCTCGTCCCGGAGTCCGGATGCCAGAGCTCCGGGATCCGTCCACTCACCCGGAAAGTGAGCTCGATGCTGCGCGCATCCGGTGATTGGTTGCTGAGGAAATACAGATCCCAGCCCCGGCCCGTGCGGTGTGCCCACTGCAGCGTGCCGTCCCGGACCGAGGATTCGACATCCGGCGGCACGCCGAGCGCCTTCAGTACCTGCTGCAGCGGCTGCCCCCAGATGACGCGGCCGGCACCGACGCGCCGCTCGGTGCTGTGGACACCGTCGAGATCGCCCCACAGTTCCGCGGTGATGTCGCGCACGGTCGCGTCGGCGGACGGATAGTCCGTCAGGCTCGGTGAGCGCTCGGGACGGCGGCCGACCACGGTCGCACCCGTCCGCACCAGGGTGCGCAGCCGCCGCGCCATCTCGGGGCTGAGCAGCGGGGAGTCCGGCAGCACCAGCACGTGGTAGCGCGGACCGGTGGACAGTTCGATCTGCCCATCGCGCGTGCTGGCGAGCCGCAGCAGTGCGTCACGGTTAATGGTGTCGAACTCGTAGCCCTCGGGCAGCGGCGTGGTGAGTTGCCAGCGCAGAAAGGAGCGGGCCGGGATGTTCTCGCCGTTGAAATAACAGACGTCCGCCACCGGCCGGCCCTGCTGCAGCACCGCTTGGCAGCGGCGCAGGTAGTCGAACCAGCCCCGGCCCGCGCGCCACCAGGTCTGCGTGCGGCTGAAGAAGCTGCCGATCCCATCCAGGGTGATCCCGGGCGCGCGGTGCAGCCAGGGCTGCTGCGCATATACGTGCAGGAACAGCCGGCCGATGCCCTGACAGTAGTTGTGATCGCCCAGGGGCTTGAGCATGTAGGGATGCTCTTTCCAGGTGATCAGGCCCTCGGTGAAGGATTCGGCCTGGGCGAAGGGCTTGCCGTACAGGCGCGCGGCGTTGACGGCGTCCTTGATGTCGGTCGGCTTGTCGTTGCGCGGGGTGTTGAGCCAGAACTCACCCATCGGCTGATCGACGTACTGGAAATGCTCCATGCCATCGGCCGGGAAGGTGGGATTGGGCGGCTCGGCGCTGAAGATGCAGCCGTCTCGGTGGGCGAGTTCGCCGATGGTGCGGAAAAAGCCCGTGTCCATCAGATCGTTGATGGTGCGGCGTACATCGTGCAGCACCCGCTCGGAGACGTCGGCGCTGACCAGCGGCACGCCGGTCATCACTGCCAGGTAGGGCGCCAGGTCGTAGCCGCGCAGCCGCCGGAACCCCGATGCGAACTGCGGGGACCAGTTCTGCGAGCCGGCCTCCCAGCTGTCGACGTGAATGACGTGCAGCACCTTGCCGGCGAGGCGCGGCCCGACCCGCTCGAGCGCCTGACCGAACCAGCGGTCGAACTGCAGTCGGGCGACCGCGGGGGAGAACTTGTCGCATTCGAGGCCGCCGGCGGCGCCGGCCGCGGAATTGACGCTTCCGGTGGTGGTGCAGCCGATGCGCTGGATGCGCCAGCGCCCCGGCGGGGCGGTCCATTCGAGCGTGCCGTCCGTGCGCAGCCGGTCGGTCAGATCGATGATGTCCCGCAGCTGGACGCATGCCGCGTCGGGGACCTCGCGGGCGGTGATTCGCCGGCTGATGGCCCACTGCGCGCCGGACTTGCCCTGGATGTCGTTAATGCGCGGCTCGCTCGAGAGCACGATGCTGTAGAGGCGCAGACGCGTGTCCTGCCCGAAATCGTACTGCTCCTCGTACGGCTGCGGCGGAATCGGCTCGTGCACCAGCCGGAAGCAGCGCGCCGTCGTCTGCGGCACCGCGTGGGTGAGCGTGGTGAGGTCGGTCTGCCAACCATGTTTCGGGTACTGCAGCGTGCCGATGTCGCGAAAGGTTCGGCCATCATCGCTGGCCTGCACAACCAGACTGTTGGCGGCGCGGTAGACCCCGGGGGCATAACCCGGCGGCGAAGGCGTGTGCACCGTGATCGAGCGCAGCGTGAACGGCCGCTCGAACGCATAATGGATCCAAGACGGCCCGACGGTGGAGACCTTCTCCCAATCGACGACTTGGGTGAGATTGCGCGGATCAGTGATCAGCGCCGGATCGCCGACCTTGAGCGGCACGTTGGTGGTGATGTGTGCGTGCAGGGTATGGCTGTTCTCATCCCATTCGGCCGGCCAGGGCAGCGCCACCGTGGCGATGTCACGGTAGAAATCGTGTTTGGCGGGCGGGCGGGGCAGCCGGCCGGACACGGGCGCGCCGCCGGCGACCGCCCGGTGGCTCCAGACGATGCATTGCATGGAGTGCTCTGGAGTGATCCACGATCCGCCCGCCGTGCCCCACCCGTCGCAGTCGTTGAAAGACAGCCGCAGGCCGAGCCGCGCGCATTCCCGTACGGCGTGCTCGAACAGGTCCCACCACAGCGGCGTCAGAGCGTTCGCCGGCGGCTGCACGATCGAGTGCGGTCCGCTCCTGCCGATGGTGAAGAGCATGGGCGTGGAGATGCCCGCGGCGCGCATCGCCTCGAGATCTGCGGTGATGCCCTCGCGGGTAACCTGCCCGCCGAGCCAGTACCAGTAGGCGCCGGGGCTGGCGCTCTCGGGCGGCTCGGCGAACGCGCGCAGCAGTCCGGTCCGTGCGTCAGCGCCCTCAAGGATCGTACCGCCGGCCGCCGGGACTGCGGGCGCGCTGCGGGGAAGGCCGAGCAGCGGCGCGGCGACGCCGCCGGCGGCGAGCTGCAAGAAAGTGCGCCGGCCGAGGGGCGCGAGACCCGCATCGGTTCCAGTCACCGGCCGTTCGCCGTGTTCATCCGCCATCTGTCACGCCCCAAAGCGCGGCCCACGAGTCCCATATTGTGGGCTATCATTCCATTGATTGAAACTCCCTCTTGCCCGCGCCGCAGCCCCCTGGTATCGGTGACGCAACCGGAGAAGCGAATGCAGCCGATGCTCCAGACTCCCCGTTCTCACCGCCGCGCGCCCCGCCCTGGGGCGCCGCTGCGCACGCTGCTGCTCAGCGCGTGCCTCTTGGGGCTGCCCGGCCTGGCGGCGGCGGCCACGCCGCCGCCACTGCTGCTCGGCACGGCATGGTATCCCGAGCAGTGGCCCGAGGCGCGCTGGCCGAAGGATCTCGCCCTGATGCAGGCGGCGCACATCCGCGTGGTGCGCGTCGGGGAGTTCGCCTGGAGCACCCTCGAGCCGCGCCAGGGCGTGTATCACTTCGGCTGGCTTGAGCGGGCGATCGCGGAGGCGGCGCAGCACCACATCTTCGTCGTGATCGGCACACCCACCGCCGCGCCGCCGGCGTGGCTGACCAGCCGCTATCCGCAGACGCTGCGCATCGGCCCGGACGGACGGCGCGCGCAGCACGGCGGACGCCAGCAGTTCTCCTTCTCGAGCCCACTGTACCGCACGTTCTGCCGCGACATCGCCGCGCGCCTGGCGCAGCACTTCGGTCACAACCCCGACGTGATCGGCTGGCAGATCGACAACGAGATGGGTCCGCCCTCGTTCGGCGCCGGGACCCGCCGTCAGTTTCACGCCTGGCTGCGCCGCAAATATCACACCATCGCCGCGCTGAACCGGCACTGGACCACCGCGTACTGGAGTGAGACGTACGGACACTTCAGCCAGGTGCCGATGCGCGCGCAGGGTGAGAATCCCGGACTGTTGCTCGACTTCAGGCGCTTCGTCAGCGCCACCTGGGCGAGCTACGTGGGCAACCAGGTGCGCGCGATCCGCCGCTACGCCTCACCGCGCCAGTTCATCACGACCAACACGACGCACTGGGGCGATCAGTTCGATCAGTACGCCATCGGCCGCGAGCTCACGCTCGCCTCCTGGGACGATTACGTCCCCGACGGCCGCTATCACTGGCTCGACAACGCCGTCGAGGACGATCTGGTGCGCGGCTACAAGCGGCGGGACTTCTGGGTGATGGAGACGCAGCCGGCGTTCGTTGACTGGGCGCCGGTCAACGCGGCGCTGCCCCCGTACGCGATGCGCGAGCTCGCCTGGCAGGACGTCGGGCACGGCGCCAACGCGGTGCTGTACTGGCAGTGGCGCAGCGCGCTCAACGGCCAGGAGCAGTACAACGGCACGCTCGTCGGGCCGGACGGCGAGCCGGTGCCCGCCTACCGGGTCGTGCGCGGCATCGGCGCGCAGTTCGCGCTCGCCGGCCCCGCGCTCGCCGGCACGGCACCACACAGCCGTGTGGCGATGCTGCAGTCGTACGCGAGCCGCTGGGCGATCGATTTTCAGCGCCAGACGGTGCGCTTCCGCGTGGTGCGCGAGTTTACGGCTTTCTACAAGCCGCTCGAGCGGTTCGCGCAATCGGTGGACGTCGTCTCGCCGGAGGCGCCGCTCGCGGGCTACCGGCTGGTGGTGGCGCCGGCGCTCAACGTTCTCTCACGCGCCGAGGCGCATCATCTGGCCGCCTATGTGCGCGCCGGCGGCCACCTGGTGCTGGGTCCGCGCAGCGGCATGAAGGACTCGTACGATGCGCTGTGGACACAGCGCCAGCCCGGTCCGCTGGCGCGGCTGCTCGGCGGCCACGTCGAGCAGTACTACGCGCTGCTGAAGCGCGTGCCGCTTGCCGGCGCACTCGGCTCGGGCACCGCTTCCATCTGGGCCGAAACACTGGATCCCCGGGCACCCGGCACGCGCGTGCTGATGCGTTACGGCACAAGCAACGGATGGCTGAACGGCACGCCAGCCGTCATCACGCGGCGCGTCGGCAAGGGCTCCATCACGTACATCGGCGCGTGGCTCGACCCGCCCCTGATGCGCACCGTGATCGATGCTCTGGCGCGCGCGGCGCACGTGCATCCGCTCATTCCGGGCGTCGCGCGCAACGTGGAAATATGCGAGCGAGTCGGTAACGGCAAGCGGGTGTGGATCCTCATCAATCACGGACGCAGGCCACACACGGTGCATCTGCCCGCAGCGGCTTCCCCGATGCTGACGGGCGGTGCGCCCCGGCGGACCGTGGTGCTCGCGCCGCACGAAGTGAACGTGCTGCTGGCGTCGCAGTCATGAGGCGCCTCGAGCGTTCACCTCTGGCGCGCGCAGCCGCGTGCGCTGCACTCCTCTTGGCGGCCGGCGCGCTGCGGGCCCGCGCCGCCACGGCACCTGCACGCACTCCCTCGCCGGCCGTGCGCACGGCGCTCGGCCGCCTCTGGCTCGGCGCGGCGTGGTATCCGGAACAGTGGCCCGAGTCGCGCTGGCCGAAGGATCTCGCCCTGATGCAGGCGGCCGGCATCAACGTGGTCCGCGTCGGGGAGTTCGCCTGGAGCGCGCTCGAGCCCCACCAGGGCGTCTATCACTTCGGCTGGCTCGAGCGGGCGATCGCCGCAGCCGCCCGCCACCATATCTACGTCGTGATCGGCACGCCGACCGACGCCCCACCGGCATGGCTGACGAGCCGCTATCCGCAGGTCCTGCGCATCCATGCCGACGGCCGCCGCGCCGAGCACGGCAATCGCAGACAGTTTTCCTACGCGAGCCCCCTGTACCGCACGTTCTGCCGCGACATCGTCACCCGCCTCGCCGAGCGCTTCGGCCACAATCCGGATGTCGTCGGCTGGCAGATCGACAATGAATACACCAACGAGTCCTACGATGCCGGCACGCGGCGGCAGTTCCAGCTGTGGCTCAAGCACCGCTTCGGAACGCTCGCGGCACTGAACCACGCGTGGACCACCGCGTACTGGAGCCAGACCTACACGGCCTGGAATCAGATCCCGCTGAACGCCTTGCCCGACAACCCCGGCCTGATGCTCGCGCACCGGCAGTTCGTCACCGCCACCTGGCTCAGCTTCCAACGCAATCAGCTGCGTGCCCTGCGCGCACACATCGCGCCGCGACAGTTCATCACCACCAACATCGGCGGACTCGGCTGGAGCGACAACTGGGACCATTACGCGATCACGCGCCCGCTCGACATCGCCGCCTGGGACGACTATGTCGGGGAGGGCCAGCTGAATTTCTACCGCAACGGCGCAATGAGCGATTTCGTGCGCGGCTGGAAACGCCAGGACTACTGGGTGATGGAAGCCCAGCCGGGCTTCGTCGACTGGGCCCCGGTCAACAACTCGCTCGTCAAGGGCGGAGTGCGCGCCATGACCTGGGAGTCGATCGGCCACGGCGCCGACGCGGTGCTGTTCTGGCAGTGGCGCAGCGCGCTCGGCGGCCAGGAACAGTATCACGGCACGCTGGTGGGTCCCGACGGCAGGCCCGAGCCGCTCTACGGCGAAGTGCAGCGCATCGGCCGGGAGTTCAAGCGGGCCTCGGCCGTCATCGCCGGCACAAGCCCGCGCTCGCAGGTGGCGCTGCTCGTGTCCTACGAGAGCCGCTGGGCCATCGACTTCCAGCGCCAGACCCGCCGCTACCACCAGCTGCGGGTGCTGCTCGATTACTATCGGCCGCTCGAGAATCTCACGCACTCGGTGGACATCGTCTCGGCCCGCGCGCCGCTCACGCGTTACAAGATCGTGTTCGCCCCGAGTCTGAACGTGATCTCCCGCTCGCTCGCGCGCCATCTGCGCGCCTACGTGCTCGGCGGCGGGGTGCTGGTGCTCGGCCCGCGCAGCGGCATGAAGGATCAGTATGACCGGCTCAATGTCGAGCGACAGCCGGGCCCGCTGGTGCCGCTGCTCGGCGGCCGGGTGCAGCAGTACTACGCGCTCGCCGAGCCCGTCGCGGTCGCGGGGGTGGCCGGACACGGCACCGGCCGGATCTGGGCCGAGGCGCTAAGGCCGTTCTCGAGCGCAACGCAGGTGCTGTTGCGCTACGGCGTAGGCAACGCGTGGCTCGCCGGTGAGCCGGCGGCGATCGAGCGCCGTTACGGACACGGGGCCATCCTCTATTTGGGCACCATCCTCGGCCGGCGCCTGATGCACGAGTTCGTCGAGCGGGCGCTCGCGGCTGCCGGCGTACGCTCACCGTTCGGCGCACTGCCGCGCGGGATCGAGCTGATGCGGCGCGTCGGCGCCGGCCGCGAAGTCGTGATCCTCATCAATCACGGCGGGAGCACCCACACGGTGCGCCTGCCCTATGCGATGCACGACGTGCTGCAGCGCGGCCACCTGCTGCGCAGCGTGCGACTGCGCGCGCAGGGGGTCGCCGTGCTCGAGCGAGCCAGCGGCCCATGATGCCTTCCTCAGTCCATTCATCCACAGAGTCTGTCATGCCGCATTTCCCCGCTTCGCTCCGCCATCGCGTGCTGAACGCGCGACGCCGCCTCTTGAACGTGTCGTTACTGGCCGCCCTTTGCGTCAGCTGCGGCTTGCCGCTGGCGCATGCCTCCGCCGTTCCGACGGCCGCGCGGCAGGTGCGCAGTGTTCACACGTTCCCGCCCCTGTGGGATGAGCCGAAGGACTACGAGCAGGCCCTGCACCGCCAGATGCATGCAGTGGCCGCCACGATCCGGCGCGGGCCGTTCAAGGCGAACTGGCGTTCGCTCGAGGCGTACCACGTGCCGCGCTGGTTCCGTAACGCCAAGTTCGGCATCTTCATCCACTGGGGCGTGTTCTCGGTACCGGCATTCCAGAACGAATGGTACTCGCGCAACATGTACGTGAAGGGCTCGGCCGCCTACGAGTATGAGCGTGCGGTCTACGGACCGCAGTCGAAATTCGGCTACAAGAACTTCATCGCGAAATTCACGATGGCGAAGTTCAATCCCATGGCGTGGGCGAAGCTCTTCAGACGCGCCGGGGCCCGCTACGTGGTGCCGGTCGCGGAGCATTGCGACGGCTTCGCGGAATACAACTCGAAATTCACGCTCTGGGATGCGGTGCGCATGGGGCCGAAGCAGGATCTGGTCGGTGAGCTGGAAAAGGCGGTGCGCGCCGAGGGGATGCGCTTTGGCGTTTCCTCGCACCGCGCCGAGCATTGGTGGTGGTATCACCCGGGCACGAAGTACGACTCGGACGTCAATGATCCGCGCTATGCGGGCCTGTACGGGCCGGCGGAGCCGATGCATCTGCCGGGCGACCATTCGCGCGGCGAGCCGAATCCCAATCAGCTGCAGGACTGGCTGCCACCCTCCAAGGCTTTCCTGCAGGACTGGCTGGCGCGCAGTACGGAGCTGGTCGAGGAGTATCATCCCGATTTCATCTATTTCGACTGGTGGATCAATCAGCCGGCGTTCGCGCCGTACCTGCAGCGCATGGCCGCCTATTACTACGATGTCGCCGCGGCACGCCACCAGGGGGTCGTGCTGACCTACAAGCTGCAGGCGTACCCGCCCGGCGCCGCCGTCCTCGACATCGAGCGCGGCAAGCTCGACACACTGAGGCTGCGCCCGTGGGAAAGCGACACCTCGGTGAGCCTGGACTCCTGGGGGTACGTGCGCGATGACAAATATCGCAGCGCGCGCTCGCTGCTCACCGATCTGATCGACATCGTGAGCAAGAACGGCGATATGCTGCTCAACATCGGCCCGCGCGCCAACGGAACGATCCCGGCGAAGGTGCGCGACATTCTGCTGCGGATGGGCGCGTGGCTGAGGGTCAACGGGCAGGCGATCTACGGCACGCGCCCGTGGGTGCTCTACGGCGAGGGGCCGACCCAGGCCCCCAAGGGCCGGGACAACGGTCAGCATTACACGCCGGAGGATTTCCGCTTCACCCGCAAGCCCGGTGTGCTGTACGCGCTCGGCATGGTACGCGCGCGCCGCGGCAAGGCCCTGATCGAGACGCTCTACCGGCGCACGCCTTATCTGCCCGGGCCCATCAGCCGGGTGAGGCTCCTCGGGGACTCGCACCCGATCGTGTGGCAGCAGACCCCCGAGGGGCTCGCCATCGAGCTGCCGCCCTCGCGCAGCGGCATGCCCTACGCGCTGAAGATCCTCACCCGCCCGGCCACCGGGCACGCTGTGCACTGAGGTACAGACCATGCTGCTGGAAGGCAAGAAAGTCCTGGTCACGGGTGCCTCGCGCGGCATCGGCCGCGCGACCGCCATTGAGTGCGCCCGGCACGGCGCGGACGTGGCGCTGAACTGGTTCAGGGACCGCGAGGGGATGGAGGAGACGCTGGCCGAGATCGCCCGGCTCGGGCGCCGCGGCATCGAGGTGGAGGGCGATGTGGCGCTGCCGCAGTCCGCCGCACGGTTCGTGTCGCGCGCCAGCGAGGCCCTCGGCGGCGTCGATGTGTTCGTGAGCAACGCCGGCATCTGTCCGTTCCACGCCTTCCTCGACACGCCCCTCGAGGTGTTCGAGCGCACCATGGCGGTGAATCTGCACGGCGCGTACTACATGACGCAGGCGGCGGCACGGCAGATGAAGCGTCAGGGCACCGGCGGGGCGCTGATCGCGATCAGCTCGATCAGCGCGCTGGTCGGCGGCGGGATGCAGGCGCACTACACCCCGACCAAGGCCGGCGTGCATTCCCTGATGCAGTCCTGCGCGATCGCGCTCGGACCGTACGGCATCCGCTGCAACTCGGTCATGCCCGGCACCATCGCGACGGACATCAACAAGGAAGACCTGGCCGATCCGGCCAAGCGCGCCTACATGCACAAGCGCATCCCGCTGGGCCGACTGGGCGAGCCGCACGACGTCGCCGGCTGCGTGGTGTTCCTGGCCTCTGACCTTGCCCGGTACGTGACCGGCGCGTCGCTGCTGGTCGATGGGGGACTGTTCGTCAATCTACAGTAGGCACGGCCGCCCGCTGACAAGCGAGGCGCCGGCCTTCCTGGCGCGGCGCCTCGCTTTTGGGGGGCTGAAACCGCTCAGCTCTTCCAGGGCACAGAGCGCGCCACGGAGATGGCGCGGTCATCGTGCGGCCAGCTGCCACTGACGCAACAGTAGAACTGGTAGAGCGTGTCGTGCGCGTAAATGACCGACGGTTTGTGCGCGAAGGTGTCGTCGATCGATCCCGGCGGGCCCACATTGAGCATGATTTCCGGGACCTTCGTCAGGTGATACGGATCGAGTCCCAGGGCAAGCAGGTCGCGTGCATGTCCGTCGTTGGCGAAGCCGTAGTAATACACACCCCACCACGGCCCCCAACGCACCACGCACGGATCGCTCGCAAAACGAGCGTCCCACGCTGACGGGCCGCCGTGATGGATGATGGGATTGCCTGGATAGCGGGTCCAGGTCTTCAGATCGGTTGAGGTGGCGATGCCGATCTGCTCGATCCAGTCACGCTGCCTGTCGGTCTTGGCGTTGTAGAAAATGTAATACAGGCCGTCGTTGCGGATCAGGTACGGCTTGTAGAGCCCCCCGGCTTCCCAGGCGAAGGCCGGATCGGGGCGCAGAATCGGCTCGGTGAGCTCCCAGTGGTACAGATCCGCACTGAAGGCGAGCCCGATCACCGCCGGACCCTGCTCGTAGCCCGGCCGCGGATAGGCGTGCCAGGCGCCGACGTAGCGGCCGCCGACCTTGATGAGCGAGCCGCTCGAGTGCAGCCCGTCCTCGTGCAGGATCGACATCATCGCGATGTTGTAGCGGATGATGGGGTTCTTGGGGTTGCGCCGCAGAATCAGCCCGGCGCGCCGCCAGTGCTCGAGATCGTCGGATTCGGCGAGCCCGGTCTGGTAGCCGATGCCGTCGAATCCGACGTAGGTCATGTAGTAGCGGCCGCAGTTCTCGAACACGAACGGGCAGTCCACCTTGAGCCGATCGAAGCTGCCGGGCACGCCGGAGCGGGTGAGGATGCGCCGCTCGAGTTTGTAGGGCGTGCGGAACGGGGCGATGTTCGGCAGGCGAGCGGCCGGTTTCCCGGCCGCGCGCTTCACCGTCAATCCCGTTCCCGCCGCCGCCAGCAGTCCCGTCAGGAGCGTTCGTCTCTGCTGGTCGATCATGCGGTCGCCCTCCCTACAGCTTCACGTTGACTCCCACCATGACCTCCCGGTCATCGATCGTGGCGCCCTGCGGCAGCGTCGGCGTGCCGTAGTAGGACACGAGCTTCGTGCGCAGCAGGTTCGAGCCGTCGACGTACACCTGCACGTGATGGTTGATGCTGTATTCGAGCGAGGCATCCAGCCAGCCGTAGGCCTTGGTGTAGATCGGGTTGGCGGCCAGCTGCGCGTTCGAGCCGTTGTACAGCGAGCTGTAGAACGCGCTACGCCAGTTGTACGCCACGCGGAACGACACCGGCCCCTTCTCGTAGATGCCGATCAGGTTGTAGCTGTTCTGGGACAGGCCCGGCAGCGTGGTCGTCTGGCCGAGCACCGCCGTCGGCGCCGCCGCCTTGATGTAGGTGTAGTTGGCGGCCATGCCGAGTCCGCTCAGCCAGCCCGGCAGGTTGCGGAAGAACTGCTGGTAGCCGAATTCCGCGCCCTTGACCGTGGCGCTGCCGCCATCGACCGCGCCGGTGAGGTTGTAGTTGACCCCATCGAGGGTAAACGCGTCCTGCTGCGTCTCGGACAGCCAGAAGTTGTGCAGGCGCTTGTAGAACACGTCGGCCGTGAGGGC
>JAKAYU010000197.1 GCA_021809525.1 Pseudomonadota bacterium
GGGCTGGCTGTTTGGCGCGCTGCATGCGGCGGTGCAGGCCGGCCCGCGCAGTGTGCTCTCCTGGGTGATCGGCGCGGTCTCGATTCTGTTTCTCGCCTTCGTGTTCGCCGAGCTCTCCACCATGTTTCCGAACTCCGGCGCCCTGGTGCACATGACGCACGTGAGCCACGGCGATCTGGTCGGGAAGATCTGGACCTGGATCCTATTCCTCGCTTTCGTGTCGGTGCCGCCCGTCGAGGTGAGCGCGGTGCTCACTTACACCAACAACTACCTGCCCGGAATGATCCATTCCGGCACGGGCCTCATGACCAACCTCGGCATGGCTCTGGCGGCGGTGTTGCTCGCCCTGGTCGTGGCGCTGAACTTTCTGGCCGTGCGCTGGGTGATCGCCATAAACAGCGCCGCCACGTGGTGGAAGCTGATCATTCCGATCGCCACCATCGCCATTCTGATGGCCTATTCCTTCCATCCGCACAACATGGTATCGCACATCCACAGCACGCCGGTGAGCGGCGTATTTACGGCCGTGGCGACCGCAGGCATCGTGTTCAGCTTCTTCGGGTTCCAGCAAGCGATCGCGCTGGCGGGTGAGACGCGCAACCCCAGCCGCTACATACCGATCGCGCTGATCAGCTCGGTGCTCATCGGCATGGTGATCTACGTTGGCCTACAGGTCGCCTTCATCACTGCACTGAAGCCGCAGGATATGAGCGCCGGATGGGATCATCTGCAGTTCAGCGGCATGTTTGGTCCGCTTGCGGCCATCGCCGTGGCGGTAGGTGCGGTGTGGTGGGCGGTGCTGCTGTATGTCGACGCGCTCATATCGCCGCTCGGCACGGCGTTCATCTACGTCACCGCCAGTCCGCGCATCATCATGGCGGCCGGTGAGATGGGTAACGCGCCGAAGCACGTCACCAAGCTGAGCCGGCAGGGCGTGCCGTGGGTTGGCCTGATCGTGACCTATGTGGTCGGCGTGCTCTTCTTCTTTCCGTTCCCCTCGTGGCAGAAGCTGGTTTCCGCCGTCTCGCTGATCACCGTGCTGTCGTACAGCATCGGTCCGGTGATCCTGCTGCGCCTGCGAGCGGCGCTACCGGATGCGCCGCGGCCGTTCCGCCTGCGCGCCGCCGGAATACTGGCGCCGATCGCCTTCATCGCTTCCAATTGGATCATCTACTGGACCGGCTACGCAGTCGCACAATGGATGTTCAGCGCGGTATTCCTTTACATCATCGGCTATCTTCTTTGGTATTTCGTGGTGCGCCGCCGGCCGCTGCGCGATCTCGGCTGGCAGCAGGCTTGGTGGACCGTTCCGTACATGGCGGGCATGTGGCTCGTCAGCTATCTGGGGCCGAAGGGCGCGATGGGCGGAACGGGGATGCTCGGCTTCTTCACGGGGATGTGGATCATCGCCGTGTTCAGCCTAGTGGTGCTGTGGTTTGCGCTGCGCGCGGGACAGAGTTCGGAGGCGGCACAGCGCTGCGCGGACCTCGTCAAGACCCTCGGCTCGAGCGGCGTCGACTCGCGCGAGCGCGCCGAGGAGTTGGAGGTCGCGCCCTGATGGCAGTCACTCCGTCATCGTGGATATATCCCGGTTGCGACCGCAATCATGAGTAGTGCGACGAGCGCCAGCACGGAGAAATCGCAGCCCAGACCGTAGACCGCTCGCACCGCCGAGCAGCATCAGGCCGCGCAACCCGTCTACCTCGTAGGTCAAGGGATTGGCGCGCACGACGACTTGCAGCCACGCGGGCATGAGCGCGACGGGGTATATGGCGTTGCTCGCAAAGAATATCGGCATCGTCAGCATCTGGCCGAGGCCCATGAACCGTTCGCAGGTGCTCACGATGCACGCGATGATCAGCGAGAACGTGGAGAAGAGCGAGGCGCCGAGTCCAATGAGCAGGATGGCGGCGGCGACATCCAGCGGCTGCAGGCTGAGCCGCACGCCCAAGGCGGTCGCGCAGAGGTAGACGACAAGCGCCTGCGAGCGCGCGCGCCGGATGAAAGCGCCTTGCCCGCGACCAGCGCACTGCGCGGAGCGGGGCTGACGAGATAGCGGTGCAGTACGCCGAAATCGCGTTTCCAGATGGCGGAAATCCCATAGAAGATGGCGATGAACAGCGCGCTCTACGCCAGAATGCCGGGCGCCAGGAAATCCAGATACGGTCCGGTCCGGGGCGAGAGGCCGCGGACTCTAGCCATGACGTTGCCGAACAGCAGCAGCCACAGCACCGGCTGAATGGCGCGGCTGGCGAGTTCCCAGGGGTCGTGGCGGAGCTTGCGCAATTCCGCGTCGGCGACTGCGAGCGGCTGAGCGAGGTACGCGCCCATAGCCGAGGACAGCCGCTGCGTCTCAGGCATGCTCGCGAGCCGCGCGGCGCGCCCGGCGAACGTCGCGATAGGTGCCCCTGTCGGACGATTCACCGGTCATTTCCGCAAAGACATCATCCAGCGCGGCGTGTCTGCCGAGCCGCTCCTTCAGCGCCGACCGCGTATCGATGACGCTGATGCGGCCGTGATCTAGCAGCGCGATACGGTTGCACAGCATATCCGCTTCGTCCATGTAGTGCGTGGTCACGACGACTGCGGACGCAAGGCGTGCGCGCAGGTCGAGGACATGCAGCCAGACGGTATGCCGGCCCAGCGGATCGCGCCCCTCGGTCGGCTCGTCGAGGAAGATGATCGCGCGAGAGTGCAGAGTGCTCTGTGCGGTCTCGAGGCGACGGATCATCCCGCCGGAGTACTGACGGGCCAGCCGGTCACGAACCTCGGTCAGTCCCATCCGCGCACGCGCGTCGCGGATGCGCTGCTCGCGCTCCTTGCGCGGCACCAGGTACAGCCGTGCGCAAAGCAGAACATTCTCGTAACCGGTCAGATCGCCGGCGGCCGAGAGCAGTTGCGGGACGTAACCGATGCGGCGGCGGACCTCGGCCGCCTGCGAGCGCAGGTCGGATCCGGCGACGCTCGCGCGGCCTTCCGATGGCGGCAGCATCGTCGTCAGCCTCTTGATCAACATGCTCTTGCCGGCACCATTGGGCCCGATGAGCCCGAAGATCTCTCCGGAGGCAACGCGCAGCGATGCGGCATCGATGGTCGTCAGCGTTCCGAAGCGCCGGGTGAGCCCGAAGGTCTCGATCACCGGATCACCGATCAGGCTCCGTTGTGCCACTGTGGCGCTCTCGGGCAGGCGCGCAAGTCAACTCCGGCGGCGGCAGCCGCGCATACACGGGGAACTCTTCTCCCGATGGATGCGTGCAGGCTAGTGTGAAGCGCCGCCATTGGGCCGAACTCCTCGGCCCTGCTTGACCCCGAGGTTGAATCGGCGTGCAATCCGTCGACAAACTGAACCATGCAGCGCATGCTGAGCGTTACGCCGCCTGCGGCGCGTGCGGTGCGTATGCGCCGAGCAGCAGCCGAGGAGGGCCTGAATGAACTCGCAGATCAATGCCGGGACCGCCGGCACCATGAACCTTGGCGGGGATCTGATCGTCAACCGTCTCGGCTTTGGCGCGATGCGCATTACCGGGGCGGGCGTGTGGGGACATCCGCCGGACATCTCGGCGGCCGTACGCGTGCTGCGGCGAGCCGTGCATCTTGGCGTGAATTTCATCGACACGGCGGACTCGTACGGACCGGAAGTCAGTGAAAATCTCCTGGCGCGGGCGCTTTACCCTTATCCGTCCGACCTCGTCATCGCCACCAAGGGCGGCCTGACAAGGCCCGGGCCCGGGCTGTGGAACCGCGATGGGCATCCAGCGCATCTGCGCGCGGCATGCGAGGCCAGTCTGAAGCGGCTGCGCCTCAGGCGGATCGACCTGTATCAGCTGCATGCGCCGGATCCTCAGGTGCCGCTCGAAGAGTCGGTAGGCGAACTCGTTCGGCTGCGGGCGGAGGGCAAGATCCGCCACATCGGCGTCTCGAACGTGACGATGGACGAACTGCGGCGCTGCGAGCGGCTGACGCCAGTGGTGTCGGTGCAGAACCGCTTCAATCTGCAGGACCGCACGAGCGACGATGTGCTCTCGCACTGTGCGGCCCACGGCATCGCGTTCCTGCCGTGGGCGCCGCTCGGTTCGGGGCGGCATGCGAGTGGCGAGGGTTCCGTACACGCGCTGGCGGCGATCGCGGGCCGGCATGGGGTTTCTGCGGCACAGGTGGCGATCGCCTGGTTGCTGCATCGCACGCCGGTCATGCTGCCGATTCCCGGGACGGCCTCCATGGCACACCTGGAGGAGAACATCGCGGCCGCGTCTGTTTCGCTCACCGCAGAGGATCTGCGCGCCTTGGCCTAGTTGCGCCCCGGCGGTGCGCCGGGAACTCCTTGAAACCTGGAAGTAAAGTGCTCGGATCCGCGACGCTGCGGCAGGCTGCGGCGAGCGCAGGGCGCGCCAGATAAGTAGTTCATCTGATGCGCAGGTCCAGGCGGCGGAGGCAAAGTGTGTAGCCGTAGCAATTGGCCCCGCCGGCGTCGGAGCGGTGGCCGCAACCGCTACTGCGGGGATGCGCGGGTGCATCGAACCGCTTCATCCGGGAGACACTCATGTCACAGGATCATCTCAGACGAGCCATCCGCGGGGCGCTCATCGCGCTGTGTCTGCTCGGCGGTATGAGCACGGCGGCCTTTGCCCAGGTGCGCATCGGTGTCGGAATTGCCTTGCCCGGCGCGCGCATCGGCATCAACATTCCCGCCTACCCCGAACTCGTTCCTGTGCCCGGCTATCCCGTGTATTATGCGCCGCAGCTGGATGTCAATCTCTTTTTCTACGATGGCCTGTACTGGCTGTTCGCCAACGATGAGTGGTACTCGAGCACCTGGTACAATGGACCCTGGTACCTTGTCGCACCCGACCAGGTGCCGGATTTCATCCTGCGCATTCCGGTGGGGTTCTATCGGCAACCGCCGCCGTTCTTCCGCTACTGGAACCGCCAGCAGGCCCCGCGTTGGGGCGAGCATTGGGGTCCGCAATGGCGGCGGCGCCGCCCGGACTGGGATCGCTGGAACCGCGGCGCCCTCCCGCCGCGCGCACCCCTGCCGCGCTATCAGCGCGACTACCCGCGCGACCGCTACCCGGGCGTGCGCGAGCAGCGGAGCCTGGAGAACCGCTTCTACCCGTTCCCCGAGCGTCGGCAACCGAATCTGCAGCGCCGCGAACCCCCGAATCAACAGCCGCGTTACCAGCAGCAGCCGCGCTACCAGCAGCAGCCGCGCTACCAGCAGCAGCCGCGCTACCAGCAGCAGCCGCGCTACCAGCAGCCGCAGCAGCGTCATGAACCCCCGCAGCGCTACCAGCAGCCGCAGCAGCGGCGAAACCAGGAGCAGCAACAGCGGCGCGAGCGTGAGCGCCGCCCCGGCGAGCATCCGCCCGGGCCCGGTTGATGGGGCTCACCTGACGGGCGCGCGAGTCAGTTGACGCGCTCCGCTGACACTGCGGTATCGCGGCCCGTACCGTATCGGCAGTTTGCTCTGCTTGGGGCGGTGCTGGCGGCGCTCGGCGTTGCCGGAGCCGCGGCGCTCCTCGATGCTCCACTGATCACTCGCGGCGTACTCATTGCTCTGACTGCCGCCGTCATCGCCGTCACCGCGTACGGCAGTGCGCGTGAGCTGCTGCGCGGGGAGATTGGCGTCGACATCATTGCGCTGCTTGCCATGATCGGCGCACTGCTGCTCGGACAATATCTGGCCGGCGCCATCATTGCGGTGATGCTCGCCAGCGGCATGGCGCTTGAGCAGTACGCCACCACGCGCGCGCGGCGCGAGTTGAGCAGCTTAATCAGCCGTGCGCCGCGCGTCGCGCACCGCGGCAGCGCGGATCACTATGCCGACATCGATGTGCAGGAGGTGCGCGTCGGGGATGTCCTGATGATCAAGCCCGGGGAGGTCGTGCCCGTGGACGGCATCGTCGTGACGCAAAACGCTGTCGTCGACGAATCTTCCCTGACCGGCGAATCCCGGCCGGTCAAGCTGGAGGCCGGCACACCACTGCGCAGCGGGGGAGCCAACGCCGGCGGACCGTTCGAACTGCGGGTTACGGCCACCGCCGCAGACAGCACGTACGCGGGCATCATCCGCTTGGTTCAGGCCGCAGAGGCCTCCAAGGCGCCCATTGCGCGGCTCGCGGACCGTTATGCGCTGGGATTCCTCGCCGCCACGCTCTTACTCGCCGCGGCGGCGTGGCTCATCAGCGGGCACGCCGAGCGGGCGCTGGCGGTTCTGGTGGTCGCAACACCGTGCCCGCTGATCCATCGGCAGCAC
>JAKAYU010000198.1 GCA_021809525.1 Pseudomonadota bacterium
GCGGCGTCGATGTGGTCCTCTTCACCGGCGCGGCGAGCCGCACCGGGGCGCCCGATGGCTCGTTGTTCACCGAAGCCGGGGCGGACGGCCGCTTCTATTGGTCGCCGATGCGCTCGCTCACCATCGCCGCGCACGTCGGTCTGCGCTACATGCTCTCGTTGCACCATGTGCCCTTCTGGGCGCTGAGCAGCCTGGGGGGCGACCGCAGCATCGTCGGCGGACGGGGACTGCTGCGCGGGTTCAGCGAGGGTCGCTTCTACGGGCGCAACTTGTTCGTGGCGAACATCGAGTTGCGCGAGAACGTGCTCTCGCTCAACACGCTCGGCACGCGCATCACTTTGCAGATCGCGCCGTTTTACGACACGGGCCGGGTCTTCGCGCACAGCTCGACGTTCCCCATCGACAAGCTGCACAACGTGGTGGGCGTCGGCTTTCGTGGCATCGCCGCCCCGTTCATCGTCGGGTACGTCGACGTCGGCTACGGCAGCGAAGGGGCGGCCGTCTTCACCGGCATCAATTATCCGTTTTAGAGTCCTCCGTCGGGGATCCGTAAACCCCCGCCTTCAGGCGGCCGAAAAGTCCGCGAAATCGGTCGATGGCGGTCGGATGTAAGTTCGAGGATGGTCAGGTTCCGGATGGTTTTGGGAGCTGAGCAACGAGAGGCGAAGGGGGTGTGGGTCGAGCGGTTGGCCGTCCGCGCGGAATGTCGGCCGATTGGCCGACGATTACCGGCTTGAGCCGTATCCCCGAAACCCTCGCCTTCAGGCGCGGGTATGTTCATGCGCGCTCACCGCAGCATGGCGCGCACGCGCTCGAGCTGAGTGGTGAGTCCGGCGGCGGCGCGCTCGAGTTCTGCGGCGCGCTCGCGCTCGCCCGCGACCACCGCGGCCGGCGCGTTGCTGACGAAGCTTTCGTTGTCGAGCCGCGCGCGTACTTTCGCGAGATCGCCCTGTGCGCGCGCGAGAAGCTTCTCAAGGCGCTCGGCCTCGGCGGCGGCATCGATCAGCCCGGCCATGGGCACGAGCACGGTCAGCTCCCCGACGAGCGCGGTGGCCGATTGCGGCTCGGCCGCGCCCTGGGCGAGCAGCGTGATCGACTCGATGCCCGCAAGACGCTCCAGATACGGCCGATGGCGTTCGAGGTACCTCCGGTCCTGCTCGCACGCGCCTTTGAGCAGTACCGCGATGCGCCGCGACGGATTGATGTTCATCTCGCCGCGGATCTGCCGCACGGCGAGGATCAGCGCCTGGATCCAGCCGACCTCCCGCTCGCTCGCTTCATCGGCCGGAAACTCCGCGGGCAGCGGGTAGGGGGCCAGCATGACGGTCTCGCCGCCGCGCCCGGCAAGCGGCGCGGCGCGCTGCCAGATCTCCTCGGTGATGAACGGCATGATCGGATGCAGCGCGCGCTGCAGCGCCTCGAGGATCTCGCTGAGCGTTCCGCGGGCGCCGCGGCGGGCGGCCGCGCTGCTCGTCTCGGACTGCAGCACCGGTTTGGTCAGCTCCAGATACCAGTCGCAGTACTCATACCAGGTGAACTCGTAGAGCGCGTTGGCAGCGTAGTCGAAGCGGTACTCGGCGAGCGCCTTCTCGACCGTGGCGAGCGTGCGGCCGAAGCGCGAGCGGATCCAGCGGTCGGCGACCGACAGCTCGAGCGGGCCGGCGTCGCTTTCCTGCTCGCACATCAGGGTGACGAAGCGCGCGGCGTTCCACAGCTTGTTGCAGAAGTTGCGGTAGCCGGCGACCCGCGCCAGATCGAAGCGGATGTCGCGGCTCGGGGAGGCGAGGGCCGCGAACGTGAAGCGCAGCGCGTCCGTGCCGTGGGCGGCGATGCCGTCGGGGAACTGCTTGCGCGTCGCCTTCTCGATGGCGGGCCGCTTGTGCGGCTGCATCAGACCGGTGGTGCGCTTCTCGATAAGGGCCTGCAGATCGATGCCATCGACGATGTCGAGCGGGTCGATCACGTTGCCCTTGGACTTGGACATCTTCTCGCCGGACTCGTCGCGGATCAGCCCGTGGACGTACACGTCGCGGAACGGCACGTCGCCCATGAACTTCAGACCCATCATCATCATCCTCGCCACCCAGAAGAAGATGATGTCGAAGCCGGTGATCAGCACCGTGGTGGGGTAGTAGCGGCTGAGCTGCGGGCTGCGCTGCGGCCAGCCGAGCGTCGAGAACGGCCAGAGGGCCGAGGAGAACCAGGTGTCGAGCACGTCCGGGTCCTGCCGCAGCGCGACGTCCGCGGCGAGACCGTGCTGGGCGCGCACGTCGTGCTCGCTGCGGCCGACGTACACGTGGCCCTGCTCGTCATACCACGCCGGAATGCGGTGCCCCCACCACAGCTGCCGGCTGATGCACCAGTCCTTGATGTTGCGCATCCATTCGAAATAGGTCTTGGCCCAGTTCTCCGGGATGAAACGGGTGCGGCCGTCTTCAACCGCGGCGATCGCCGGCGCGGCAAGCGGGGCAATCTTCACGTACCACTGGTCGGTGAGGTACGGCTCGAGCACCGCGCCGCTGCGATCGCCGCGCGGCACAGCCATCTTGTGCGCTTCGGTGCGCTCGAGCAGCCCCGCCGCGGTGAGCTCCTCAAGTACCCGCCGGCGGGCCTCGCCGCGCTCGAGGCCGCGCAGGCGCTCCGGGACGTTCTCGTTGAGCGTCGCGCGGGGCGTGAAAATGTTGATCTGCGGTAGGTTGTGGCGCTGGCCGATTTCGTAGTCGTTGAAATCGTGCGCCGGGGTGATCTTGACGCAGCCGGAGCCGAAGGACGCATCGACGTAGGCGTCGGCGATGATCGGAATCAGCCGCTCGGCGAGCGGCACGCGCACGCGCTTGCCGATGAGGTGCCGGTAGCGCTCGTCGTCGGGATTGACGGCCACGGCGGTATCGCCGAGGAGCGTCTCGGGCCGGGTGGTGGCCACCACGACGTGACCGCTGCCGTCCTCGAGCGGATAGCGCAGGTGCCACAGGTGGCCGTCCTCCTCGCTGCTCTGCACCTCGAGGTCGGACAGCGCCGTGAGCAGCACCGGGTCCCAGTTGACCAGGCGTTTGCCGCGGTAGATCAGGCCCTCCTCATGCAGGCGGACGAACACCTCGATGACCGCCCGCGACAGTCCCTCATCCATGGTGAAGCGCTCGCGCGACCAGTCGACCGAGTCGCCGAGGCGGCGCATCTGCGCGGCCATGGTGCCGCCGGATTGGGCCTTCCACTGCCACACGCGCTGCAGGAACTCCTCGCGGCCGAGATCGGCGCGCCGCATGCCCTCGGCCTCGAGTTGCCGCTCGACGACCATCTGCGTGGCGATGCCGGCGTGGTCGGTCCCCGGCTGCCAAAGCGTGTCCTCCCCGCGCATGCGGTGGTAGCGCGTCAGGGTGTCCATCAGGGTGTGATTGAACGCGTGCCCCATGTGCAGCGTGCCGGTCACGTTCGGCGGCGGAATCATGATGCAGAACGGCGTGCCGCGGCCGCTCGCGGCGAACCAGCCGTGAGATTCCCAGCGCGCGTAGATCCGCCGCTCGATCTGATGCGGCGCGTAGACTTTATCCATGATCCTCGGGGGCTCGTTGCACAGCAGTCGGGGAAGGAATTATAGGGCCGCTACGGGGCGCGCAGCGGGTGCGTCGCCGGCTCGCAGCCGAGCTGCCGATAGGCCCTGAAGCGCGCGCGGCCGGCCTCGCGGACCGCCGGGTCGGCATCGAGGATCTCCGCGATGCGCTCGGCCGCGGCGGCGAACGGCGGCGGCTCGGGCGCGGTGGCGAGATTGATGAGCACCTCGAGCGGGCCGTCCGGGGCCTCCCCGGCGCTCAGCAGTACCGGCGCGTCGTGTCGTGCGCCGAGCCACTTGTGCGGCACGAAGCTCGTGTCGGCGAAGGTCCACAGCAGCTCATCGAAGCGCGCGAGTTCCTCCCGCTCGGTGTGCCACACCAGCACACGCTGCCCGGCGAGATAGGCCTTCTCGGCGATCCGGCAGGCGACCTTCAGCCGCGCCGCCGGCGCCGCCTCGTCGAGTACGTAGAAGTCCGCCCGCAACTGACCCTCTACAGCTTGGCCCGTCGCAGCAGGAAGTCCGCGAGCAGCGGCGTCGGGCGGCCGGTGCTGCCCTTGTGCGCGCCGCTCTGCCAGGCGGTGCCGGCGATGTCCAGGTGCGCCCAGCTCATGCCGCGGGTGAACTTGGCGAGAAACGCCGCCGCGGTGATGGCGCCGCCATCGCGCCCGCCGATGTTGGCGAAGTCCGCGAAATTGCTCTTCAGCTGCTCGGTGTACTCCTCGGTGAGCGGCAGCGGCCAGGCGCGGTCGTCGGCGCGCACCCCGGCTTCGACGAGCTCGTGCACCAGCGCCTCGTCGTTGCCGAAGGCGCCCGAGTGATGATGGCCGAGGGCGATGACACAGGCTCCGGTGAGGGTGGCCATGTCGATGAGCGCGGCGGGCTTGAAGCGCCGCGCGTAGTGCAGCGCATCGCAGAGCACCAGGCGCCCCTCGGCGTCGGTGTTGAGGATCTCCACGGTCTGACCGGAGGAGCTGGTGACGATGTCGCCGGGCTTGATGGCCTTGCCGTCGGGCATGTTCTCCACCGCCCCGACGATGCCGACGACGTTCAGCGGCAGTTTTACCTCCGCGGCGAACGATAGGGAGGCGAGCACGGCGGCCGCGCCGCTCATGTCGTATTTCATCTCGTCCATGTCCGCGCCGGGCTTGAGCGAGATGCCGCCGGAGTCGAAGGTCACGCCCTTGCCGACCAGCACCACCGGGGGCTCGCCGCTCTTGCCGCCGCGGTGTTCGATCACGATCAGCCGCGGCGGCTCGTTGCTGCCCTGGGCGACCGCCAGCAGACAGCCCATTTTCTCCCGCCGCATCGCCCGCTCATCGAGCACTCGCACGCGCAGCGAACGATGCCGCCGAGCCAGTCCGCGTGCCTGTTCGGCGAGGTAGCGCGGCGTGCAGATGTTGCCGGGGAGATTGCCGAGGTCGCGCTGCACGTTCGCGGCGCGGGCGAGTGCCTCACCATGCGCCAGCCCGCGGGCGACGGCCGCGGCCGCGGCGCGCGTGACCGGTCCGGCGAGCACCTGCGAGAGGGCGGCGGCCTTGGGCTTCTTGCCGCTCTTGAGGTCATTGATGCGATACAGCGCGCTCACGGTGAGTTCGGCCACGCCCCGCCCGTAGTAGTAGTCGTCGAGCGCCGCGGCGTCCGGCCGCTCAAGCGCGCAGGCGGCGCTCTTCACGCCGGTGCGCGCCAGCGCCGCGATGGCGCTCGAGCAGGCCTTGCGCCAGGGCTTGCGCCCGAAGCTCGCACGCGCTCCGAGTCCGGTGAGCAGCACGCGCCGTGCGGCGAGTCCCGGCAGGTCTGCAAGCAGCAGCGTCTCGCCGGCGCGGCCCGGGAAATCCCCGCGCGCGATGAGCTTGCCCAGGCGCCCGCCGGCCGCATGATCGATCCGCTGCGCCTCCTCGGTGAGCTCATTTTCCTCGAAAACGCCGACGATCAGGCAATCCACGTCGAGCGTAGTGATGCTCTTGCTCCAGGTCTCGAAACGCATTCCGCTTCTCCCGTGTGCCGGCGAGCGCCGGTGTACCCTCAGTCCCGGGCGGCGTGCCATTGAGCTGCGCAAGCCGCTGCTTTATCTTCGCTACCGCTGCGTACCGCGCGATGTTGTGTGCGCTGGGTGCGCGCGCTGCAGGGACGGCCCGTGGCGCGCGCCGCAGGCGCAAGCGCGCAGTGTAACTCAAGCCGGCGATCCGGCGGGCGGGCTCCTCGGGTGGGAAAAATTATCGGTCGCTACGTTTTGCGCGAGGTGCTCACCGCCTGGCTGGCGATGATGGCGGTGCTGCTGATCGTGCTCACCGCCTACGAGGTGGGGGCGGTGCTCGAGCGGGCCGCGGCCAGCCAGTTTCCCCAGGGGGTCATCCTGCGGCTGATCTACCTCGGCCTGCTGCAATACGTGAGCCTAGTGGCGCCCTTGGCGCTGCTGCTCGGGGTCATCTGGGCGTTCGGGCGGCTCTATCACGACAGCGAGATGGCCGCGGCGCTCGCCTGCGGGGTGCGCCCGGGGGTGCTGTACCGGCCCGTGATTGGCCTCGCGCTCGTGGTGAGCGCGGGCCTCGCGGCGGTCACTCTGCTGCTCGCGCCGACGGCGACCCATCAGGCTCTCACGCTGCGTGACCAGGCAGTACGCGCCGGGCAGTTCGCGCCCCTCGAGCCCGGCCAGTTCCGCGCCTTCGGCGGCGGCAGCGCGGTCGTGTACGCCCAGCA
>JAKAYU010000199.1 GCA_021809525.1 Pseudomonadota bacterium
CGATCACGTGCCGCGGCCGCCTGATCGGGCGGGTCGCCCATGCGCTTGAAGTCCCCAAAATGCATGCAATTGGCTCCTTGGGAGATCCGGATATACCGCGGCATGACCATCACAGCGAACACACCGGCTGCGCGGCCGGCCTGATCCCGCGCCCCGCTGCGCGCTTGACGCCGGGGAGCTTCCTCTGGACCGCAGCGGTGCCGCGACGGCACCTGCCGGCCGTCCTACCAGTCCCCGTCCAGCGATACGTAATATCCGCGCTGCCCGGATTTGTCGGCGATGTTGCCTAGATTCGCGAATGCTGCGGTAATGGAGAGATTCTTGATGGGGAAATAGGCCAGAAACACATCTTGCCAGTCGTTCTCGCGGAATGCGGAAAGATTGTTCGGCTTTTGCCGGTACTCGCCGCCGAGCACGACGTGATCGGTGAGGAATACCCCGACGCTACCCTCGGCCAGAACATGGTATCCGCCCCGATCACCCCCGAAGCCCAGCAAGCCGATCTGGTTCGCTTCACTGTCACGCAGCGTGATATCGGCCAGCCAGGTGTGATCAAACGGTCCATCCAGCCAGATTTTGGTCGCGCTCAGATATACATCGATTCCACGGGCATGTCTGGCACCCAGTGCGCGCGGTACGAGGTTGAAGTCTTCATTCTGCTTCCACTGCACGCCCACGGCGAGTTGTGGCCACCAGCGATTCTGGTCGAGCACCGCGTCACCAAAAAGCCTCACCTTCGCACCAATGACGTCCAGTCGAATCGATTGACCGGGCACGGCATCGCCGAGGTTCAATCGCAGTTGATCTGCCGAAAATTCCACCCGGTCGTCGATGCCCACGGCCACGCCGCAGGAATCCAGACGGAAGTCCTGCGGGGCGACCTGAGTGCACCCGACGCTGCCGCCGACTTGATCGTTCGTCCCGAGCCCGGCGATCAGCGCCCAGGGCGTAATCCCGCCGCCTGCACTGCCCTCAATCTCCAGGATACCGCCGGTCGCCAGCAATCGCCCTCCTGCCTGCGCGGTCGCGGTCACGAGTAGCAGTCCGACCAGCGTGACCGAGGCAAGCGCGGGGCGCGCGGCAATCTGCCGATTCAGGAACATCGCTGCAGGTCCACAAGCCAATGGTCGGCCGATCGTACTAGTGCATCTGCCCGGCCACCAGCATCGCAACGGCCTGCATCGCGCTCCTGCGAACTGATTCACAGGACGAATCCGCCGCCGTGACCGCGCCAGGCAGTGCCCAATTTGTGACTGTCGTAACGGGCCGGGCGCGCCGCGCTGGTTAGACTGCCAGGCGAGTCCTCATGAGGATCGCACCATGACATCTCATCAGCGGCTTGTGTCCGCTCTGCGCACGCTGCTGGCGGCCGCCGCACTGGCCGGGCCTCCCGCTATTGCCTGCGCGCACCAGTCATTGTACGCCGCGATGGGTGGAACCAAGGTGGTCGCGCGCTTTGTGTCCCAGACTATCGACAAGGTCGCTGCCGATCCGCGCCTGAATCAGTCCTTTCGCGATGTCGATCTGGCTCGCGTGAAGCGTGAGCTCACCTCCTACATCTGCCAGTTGGCCGGTGGCGGGTGCAAATATACGGGCATACCCATCAGAGCGGTGCACGCAAATCTCGGCATCACCCAGGCGCAGTTCTATGGCCTGGTGCAGATCCTGCGTCATCAGATGCGCGCGAACCACGTTGATCTGCGTGACCGCAATCGACTCCTGGCGCTGCTCGCGCCGCTCGAGCCGCAGGTCGTCGATGTGAGAGTGCCGCCCCCGAAGAGGAAGGATTAAGATGAACCGACCGGCCGCCGCTTGCTTGGCGGCGTGCATCGCGACGGGCACCATGCTGACCGCAGCAGCGGCTGCAACCGTGCGCTTCCGGGTGGTCGATTTTGCCGGCAAGCCCATAAAGGACGCAATCGTGTACGCCGTGCCGGACACGCCATTGCCGCCGGCAAAACCACGCACCGCGATCATCGATCAGGTGAACCGGCAGTTCGTCCCGCAGATCAATGTCGTTCAAGTCGGTACTTACGTCGACTTCCCGAACAGTGACAACATCCTTCATTCGGTCTATTCGTTCTCACCCGCCAAGACATTCGTGTTACGGCTATACGCCGGTAAGACCGAGCCTCCGGTGAGGTTCAACAAGCCAGGCATTGTCGTGATGGGATGCCAGATCCACGACACGATGATCGCCTGGCTGCTGGTCGTGAAGACGCCGTATTTCGGTAAGACAAATGCTGCCGGGCTGCTCGTCCTGCACCATCTGCGCGCCGGCAGGTATCGGATGCATGCCTGGGATGTCAGTATGCGCAAAGTCACGGCAAGCAGACCACTGGTGGTGACCGCCGGCGGGCCGCCCCGTCAAATCACCTTCACATTGAAGGCGGGCCGCATGCCCCGCCACGGACCGACGATGCCCGGCATGTCAGCCGGCATGGGAATGCAGTGACTGTGCGCACTCGCAGTCTGCGATTCAGGCTGATCGCATTTCTCGTGACCCTGATCGGGTTGGTGCAGATTGCCGAATTCGCGCTCATGACCCGTGCCAGCTACGGCGCCGCGAAAGCGAAGATCGAGCAGCAATTCGGTGTTGGTGACAAAGTGTTCGCGCGGACACTTGCAGAAAACGCGGCGCAGCAAGTGCAGTCGGCACGCGTGTTGGCTTCAGGGTTCGCATTCCGCGCGGCAGTGGCGATCGGCAATCCCGCCACGGTCGAGTCCGCGCTCGAGAATTACGGCACGCGCATCGGCGCGCGAGCGGTCCTGTACGTGAATCTGCATGGGGATGTCGTTGCGGACACTCTTCGCGCTTCTCCGCACGTGTATCCCTTTGCGCTCCCGGCGCTCATCCATGCGGCCGGGCAGCGCGGTCAGGCATCTTCCATAGCATTGCTCGACGGCCGTGCGATGCAGCTGATCGCCGTGCCCGTGCGTGCGCCGCTTACAATCGGCTGGGTAGTCGTGTGCTTTCCGCTTGACAAAGCGCTGGCCGAGCAGTTGCGTAGCTTGACCGGTCTGGAGGTGTCATTCGCGGTCGCACGAGGGTCCCGCTGGACCGTCGTCGCGACCACCCTGCCGCCCAAGGACGCTCGCGTGCTGCCAGCGAGACTACAGGCGACCCATGCGGGCGCCAAGAACGCGTTGATCAGGATGCCTGACGGCAGCGAATTGACCCGTCTGTTGCCGTTGAATGACAGTGGAGCGGCCAGGATCGCCGCCGTGCTCACGCAGCCGATCGGCCCGGCGCTTGCCAGCTTTCGGGCGCTTCGTGCGACGATCCTCGGTCTCGGGGTCTTCAGTCTGCTGGTGTCCATTCTCGGCAGTATTCTGATTGCGCTCGGGTTCACGCGTCCACTGGCTGCATTGCTCGAGGCGGTCAAGCGAATCCGGCAAGGCGATTACTCTCGACTCGTGGCGATCAAGCGCGATGACGAGATCGGCACGCTCGCGCGGGGCCTGGATCTCATGCGGGCGCGCATTTTCGAGCGTGAACAACGGATACTCAAGCTTGCCTACGAGGATCCCCTGACGCATCTGCCGAACCGGTTGCAGTTCTCCGAATCTCTCGAGAAGGCGCTCAGCGCTGCCCGCAAGACAAGGTGCGGTCTGGCGATTCTCATCATGGATCTGGACCGATTCAAGTACGTGAACGATACCCTCGGGCACGGCGTCGGCGACCACGTGCTGCAGGAGGTTGCACAGCGTCTGCGCGACGTGTTGGGCGGGGCTGCCTGCATTGCTCGTTTGGGTGGTGATGAATTCGCGGTTCTTCTGGAAGAGGCGACCAACGGAAGTGTTGCGCAGCTCGCCGAGCGGGTGGTCAGCGCGCTCGAACGGCCCATCTTGTACGCGCAGCAGCCTCTCGATGTCGGAGCGAGCATCGGCATTGCGACTTTTCCGGAACATGGGGCGGATTTGCAGACGCTGGTCCGCAATGCGGACATCGCGATGTATGTCGCGAAGCGAACGCGCAGCGGCTACAGCTTCTACGATCCGAACTACGACACCAGTCAGCAGGAGCACCTGTCCCTGCTCAGCGAGCTCCGTCGTGCGGTAGAGCAGGGCGAACTGCGGCTGTATTATCAGCCGAAATTGACGTTGGCATCGGCAAGAGTACTGGCGGCAGAGGCATTGATTCGCTGGATTCATCCGGTTCGGGGACTGATGCCGCCGGCGCTCTTCATTCCGTTTGCGGAGCATACCGGATACATAAAATCGCTGACTCTGTGGGTGCTCAGGGAAGCGATCGCGCAGTGTGGTCAATGGCGCAGGGAAGGGCGCGACATACAGATCTCGGTGAATATCAGCGCACGCGATCTTACCAGTCGCGATCTGCCGGAGCGGATCTGCGCGCTGCTTGCCGAACATGAGGTGCCGGCTAGGTTACTGTGCCTTGAGATTACGGAAAGCGGCTTCATGGAAGATCCGAAGCATGCGCAGCGGGTGCTCGATCGGCTCGCGCAGCAGGGAATTCAGCTGTCGATCGACGACTACGGCACAGGCTACTCGTCATTGAGTTACATCATGCGTCTTCCCGTCAAGGAGCTGAAGATCGATCAGGCGTTCGTGAGCCACATGAGCGAGGAGCCCAATCTCGCCACCATTGTTCATTCCACCATCGAGCTCGGCCACAGCCTCGGTTTGAAGGTGGTCGCTGAGGGGGTCGAGGACTCCGGCGGCCTCGCGCTGCTACGTGAGCTGGGGTGCGACAGTGCGCAGGGCTATTATCTGAGCCCACCGCTGCCGCCCGCGGAATTCACGGCATGGCTCGAGGGGACGCTACCGGTGCGACTCGAGGGCGATTTGTGCCGCGCCGAGGACGAGCACGCCGCCGATCTGAGTATCGCGAGAGGCGCAGCGCTTGCCTCCGGGGCGTACTGAGCGCACTGCGCGGGGGGCGGGAATGCGGGCGAGCGCCGCGGTGCAAGGCTTCGCGGCGGAGCTCGACGCGAGTGCCACAACGGCGGTCGCTGTTGTCCCTTCCCTGAAGGCACGGTGCGCCCCAATCGCAGCGTGCCGGCCAGGCGCTTCGGGGGGATCTTGGCACGCCCCTGCATGCAGTGCTCTGCGGAGCGGCAACGGAATGCGGTGCGCGCTTGCGGCGTGAACTGAGCCTAGCACCCCAGAGATCCGCACGACATGGCATAGCCGGGCTTTCCCGCACACCATTCAGGCCACCGGCGATGGCGCGATCCCGCCGATGCAAAGATACTTCAGTTCCGTGTACTCGAGGATGCCATGGCGCGAACCCTCGCGTCCCATGCCCGATTCCTTGACGCCGCCGAATGGCGCAACGGCCGTCGACACCAGACCTGTGTTCAAGCCGACCATGCCGTATTCGAGCGCCTCGGAAACCCGCCACGCGCGGGCGATGTCCCGCGTATACACGTAGGACGCCAACCCGAATTCCGTATCGTTCGCCATGCGCACCGCGTCGCTCTCCGAGGCGAATCGGAAAAGCGGTGCCACCGGGCCAAACGTTTCCTCCCGCGCGATGCGCATCTGCGCCGTGACCTCGGTCAGTACGGTAGGCTCGAAGAATGTTCCTCCGAGCGCATGGCGCTTCCCGCCGGCAGCCAGCCTGGCCCCCTTGCGTACCGCGTCCTCGATCTGCGCCTCGACCTTCTGGACTGCCCTGACATCGATGAGCGGACCCTGCTCCACGGACGCGTCCAAGCCACTGCCGACGCGCAGCTGCCGCGCCGCGGCGCTCAGCTTGCTGGAGAACTCCTCGTAGATGCCGTCCTGGATCAGGAATCGATTCGGGCACACGCATGTTTGGCCGGTATTGCGATACTTTCCCTCTATCGCCCCGCGAACGGCTGCCTCGACGTCGGCGTCATCGAAGACGATGAACGGCGCGTTGCCGCCGAGCTCAAGGGAAAGCTTTTTCAAAGTGCCTGCACACTGGGCCATCAGCAGTTTGCCGATGCGAGTCGAGCCGGTGAACGAGAGCTTTCGCACCAGCCGGTTCGTGGCGAGTTCTGCGCCAATGACCTCGGCTGGGCCCGTCACGATGTTAAAGACACCCGGCGGGATGCCGGCCCGTTGCGCGAGTTCGGCCAATGCCAACGCCGAAAAGGGGGTCTGGGCGGCGGGTTTGCAGACGAACGTGCAGCCTGCGGCGAGCGCGGGGGCCGCTTTGCGGGTGATCATCGCCGCAGGGAAATTCCACGGCGTAATGGCGGCAGCGACGCCGATCGGCT
>JAKAYU010000200.1 GCA_021809525.1 Pseudomonadota bacterium
ACCCGCGGCCCCGGGAGGTCAGGCGAGCTTCAGGGTGGGCGCCGGCGCGCGGCCGTCGAGCACGGATGCGAACCGGCGCGGGTCCCGGCGCCTGCCTCGGGCGGGGCCGGTGCTGCCGCGTTCCGATGAGCCCGCGTCGCAGGTCGCTGGCGTCGGACGGTTCGTCCCCGGTCGCTCTGGCCGAAGGCGTGCGGCGAAGTGCCGGGTATCCCGGTCCGGCGGCGTCAGCGCCATGCCGGTCGGTGTCGGCTCAGGGCGCGAAGACGATCTAAGTGCCGTACCGATGAGCACGCACCAACCGATGAGCGCCGTTGCGCGGCGGGACCCCTTTGGGCGTGCCGCGCTCATGGCCGCGGCGCTCGAGGTCGCGTTGGTCGGCGGCCTTCTCTGGTCAGGGTCGCGCGCGCCGGCCAAAAGCGACGCGCCGCCGCGGAAGATCATTGCCGTCCACGTGGTTCGCTCGACAGCGCACGAGCCCAAGGTCGTTACGATGCCGCCCAAACCGGTGGTGAACCATCGGTCAGCCAAACCCGTTCCGCGTCCCGTTGCCATGCCGATCACAAAATCAGTGCTCTCACCGATGCCGAGAGCCTTGCTCGCCAGCAACCGGGCGCTGACGCCTCCACGCTTCAGACTGCCGTCCCCGATTCTCGCGCCGCCTCGGCGGCTGACGGCCGCCACGCGGGCGACCCGGGAGGTGGCGTTGGAAGTCTATGCCGCCCGGGTGCGAGCGCGGGTCCAGGCGAACCTGCGGGTGCCGGAGACGATCCGCCTGATGCGCCTCTCGGGCAAGACGGAAGTGGCCTTCGAGCTGCAACCGGACGGCCTGCTCCTGTGGGCGAGAATTGAGCGCACGAGCGGTATCGGCGCCGTCGATCGGGCGGCGCTGCACACCGTGAAACAGACCGCATACCCGCACTTCATGCACGGTATGCCCGACCACGACACGACTTTCGACATTGACGTGCGCATCTCGGGTCGCGATGAGTCATGAAAGCACGGAAATTCAGGATCGGGCGCGGATATAGGGCATTGCGCTCGCCGCCACGTTCCACGGCTTTCCGGGCGGCGCGCAAGCGCAAGCGTGGAGCAGGCGGACGCGCGGTCCGAGCCGTGAGAGCGAGGCGCCAATGGCGGATGCGCCGGAGCATCCCGCCGGCCGCCACGGCGATATCGAGATCAACCGACGAGGGTTAAAGCAATGAGCATGATAATTGACAGACGGCATTTCCTGCGGGGTGTGGGATTGGTGACGGGTTCGGTGTTGGTGGGGCCGCATCTGTTGGGAGAAGCGCGCGCCGGCGGTCTGTCGTTCAAGCGACAGCTGCGGGAAAGAATCGAGCATATCGTCGTGATCTTTCAGGAGAATCGGAGCTTCGATCATTACTTCGGCACCTTCCGGCCGCAGCAGGGAGAGCAGGTGGCCAATCTCCTGGATCCGAATGGAAAGATAGATCAGAGGTTCCACGGTCTGCAGAAGAACCCCGTCGGGATTCCATACCCGACATTGCCCCTGCCGTACAAGCAGATACCTGCATTCGACAACGTGGAGCTGCCCAACCTCCCCTTCCACCTGGCCCCGTACGTACCCGCCAAGAGCAACGTGCCCTGGGATCCAAAACACCGATTTTTCCGCATGATGGCGGAAGTCAACGGCGGCAAGATGGATCGTTTCGTCGCTCTGGGGCTGGGCAGCGGATCGCATCTTAGTACCGCAGAGCTTGAAAAGTTGAGTCCCGATGATCTGGCGCTCGACCTCGCCGCGCCCAGTGGCCCGGTGCTAGGGTACTACCAGGCCGAGGACATTCCCTTCTATCATCAACTGGCTCACCGGTATGTCCTTTGTGACCGCTTCTATCAGGCGATGAGTGGCGGCAGCACCGGGAACGCGCTTTACCTGGTCGCGTGCCGATCCTGTGTCAATCCGGGCATCACCGCCGCCCATATGGCACCCTATGACCCGGGAAAGGCGGGGTTCAAAGACGCGTTCTTCGACCGTCCCTACGACCATGACCGCCTCATGATCAACGACCTGCCGCCCATTCAAGGGCCGACCGGGGCCAATAATCTGCACAAGTTGCGGATTTCCCCGCCGCCGGAAGCGCAGACCTACCCGAACATCGGCGATCGCCTGAGCGCCGCGCACGTAGACTGGGCTTGGTATAACGAGAATTGGAATCTGGTCAAGCCCTGGGCGTTGAAGAACGCCTTTGGGCCGGGCGACGGCTCCGCCGTGGTCGACAGCGGCCGCATCTACGAGGCGCATCACAACCCGTTTCAATATTATGCGGGTTGGTATGATTACGTGAAACAGGGTCACATCCGTGACGCTCATGATTTCAGCGAAGATGCGCGACAAGGGAAACTTCCGGGCGTTTCTTTCCTGAAAGCCAGCGCCGCTCATACGGAGCATCCCGCGGACTGCGCTCCCTACTACGGCATGATCTGGGTTGAGGATCTGGTGCGCGCCGTAGCGGCAGGGCCCGCATGGGGGAAGACAGCGATTTTCATCACTTACGACGAAGGCGGCGGTTTCTGGGACTCCGTCCCGCCGGTTTCGGTGGACTATCACGGCTTCGGCACGCGCACTCCCGCCCTCTTGGTGTCGCCGTGGGCGCGATCCGGCGTGGTGGATCATCACGTTGCCAGCACCGCGAGCATTCTCAAATTCATCGAAACCCGATTCGGCCTTGCCGCCCTCAACCAGCGGGATCGCGGCGCTTACGACTTCTCGGGGGCGTTTGATTGGAGACAGCGGGTGCGGGAGTTTCCGCTCTGACCCGATATATGGACTCCCCCTGCGTTGCAAGCGCGTCCTCGCTTCTGGATGCAGGATCGGACTGCAGACAATATATCCGGCCTCGTGGTGCGTCCGTCGACGCGGGCCCTGATGACATTCGCTCGCAGGAGTCTCGCAACTTTGTCGGTGTCTGGGCCACCGCTCGGGTTATCAGGCTTATCCTGCGCCGGTCTGACCTGTTTCCATCAGCAACTACGCTCTGCAATTCCTGGCGGGTGGTACCTCCTCGATCTCGACCGCGGGTAACCGATGTGCCGGCCTACGTCAGGCCGCGACCACCTCCGGCCCAGCGGGTCGATATTCTGTGCCATGGGCGAGGATCGCCCAGGCGATGCGGGCATGCTTCGCGGCGAGCGCGACGGCCGCCACGTTCACATGCCGGCGCTCCTTCAGCCGTCGCGCCCAGGCGGCCTTGGCATCGGTCTTCTTGTCGACGACGCGCAGGTACGCCCGGGCGCCGTGCACCAGCAGGGTCCGCAAGTACCCATCGCCCCGGCGGGTGATCTGGCCGAGCCGATCTTTGCCCCCGCTCGAGTACTGTCGGGGGGTAATTCCGAGCGAGGCGGCATAGCCGCGCCCGCTCTTGAAGACGTGTGGATCGCCCATGCTCGCCACCAGCGCGGTCGCGGTCTGCGGTCCAATCGCCTCGATCTGCATCAGCCGGCGCGCCGGCTCACTCGCCGCAGCGAGCGCACGGATCTGCCGGTCGTACGCACTCACGCGCACATCGAGCTCGTGAAACTGCTCGAGCAATCCGGCGAGTACCTCACGGGCGAGTGCCGGCAAGCCGTTCTCCGCATCTTCGAGGATGCCCGGCAGCTCGCGCCGTAGCCGCGCCACTCCCTTTGTCACCACCAGCCCGAACTCCCCGAGAAGCCCGCGGATCTGGTTCACCTGCGCGGTACGGTTCGCCACCACCAGCGTTCGGGCCCGATGCACCATCAGCACCGACTGCTGCTCCTCGCTCTTGATCGCCACGAAATGCATGTTCGGCCGTCCCACCGCCTCACAGATCGCTTCCGCATCGTTCGCGTCGTTCTTGCCGCGCTTACGGTACGGAATCACGAACTGCGCTGCCATCAGCTTCACCGTATGCCCGAGCTTGGTGAGCTCGCGGCCCCAGTAATGTGCGCTGGCACACGCCTCGATGCCGATCAGGCACGGCGGGAGCTGCACGAAGAACTCTAACACCTTCCCCCGAGCCAGCTGCCTGCCCACTCGCGCCTTGCCTTGCTCGTCCACGCCATGCACTTGGAATACCTGCTTCGCGATATCCAGACCGACTCGTGTAATCTTCATCTCGACTCCCCTTGCTCTGTGATTGAACGTTCACACCCTCAATCTGGCACAACCGATGCCGTAAGAGCAGGGGGAGTCCATGTCATTACTTCGCGAATTCGAGGGGTAGCGCGAGGGTAAGGCATTGATTCATGGACGGGCCATTCCCGTAGGTAATGACATGGACTCCCTCGCTCCCTGATCCTCGGTTCAGGCTCTGGCGGCCGGCCAAACTCCTCCGCCCGTGAGGCAAACGGGCGCCGATCGCGGCACCGAGGGCTGCACTGCGGCGGGACGTTAACGAAGCTTCGATCGGGTACTGATCCCCAAGCACGAGCAGCGCTTCACCGGCTTCGACGACAAGATCATCGCCATCTATGCCCGCGGCATGACGGTGCGGGATATCCAGGAATTTCTCACCGAACAGGCTCCTCCGTGCGATAACGCCCAAGCGTGAGCCCGAACGCTCGCATGCATGGCGTCTTAAATCACAGTATTGGTGCAATCATGCTTGACGACGTTGGGGTAAGCACTTCCTGACACTCTGCCCAAATAATCGACTCAAAGCCGTATAGCGCCCACGTGGCGCCGGCGGGGATCACTCGCTTTATGAGTGCGCTGAGCGGCTCGAGCAACAGTCCCACGAGCCACAGGACCGGTGGCCGGTAGCGTCTGCGCGCGTAGAGGATGCGCATGCCGCTGGCCTCCAGGCTGGCGCACACGGCGGCGAAGATGGGCGGCTCCTTGTGTTGTGGATCGTCGTGGAAATTGAGGCACCCGCGCCTGCCACGCGGGAAGCGCACACTCTCCTCACAGGGGAAGGCAAGGTACAGGCGACCGCCGGCCTTGAGCCTTCGCGCCATCGCGATGAGGACGGCGTTCGGGTCATCGCAGTGCTCGAGATTGTGAGAACTCACTGCGGCATCCATGCGATGCGGGAGGCGCTGGATGGCCTCAGCAAACCGCTCTGGCGGCGTCACGATATAAGCATCTGCGGCGACGAGCGCTCCCTCCGACTGGTAATAGTCGCCTACATCGAGGCCGGTGTAATGGATGTCGGGCCGCAGCGCCTTGAGCCTTGCCGCTGAGTCATTGCCGCACCCCACGTCTAACAACTTGCCGTTCGGCACCACCGTCATCAGAAAGGCGTCTCTGCCCCGCGGCTTGAGGAGCCGCTGGAGATTGCGCACGAAAGACGTAGAGCGAAGATTAGCCGCCATGTTCCCCCTGGGCAGACCATTTTTTTATACTTTATCACAGGCTCGTGCTCTGATTTTGACGAGCACAACGGGAGAGCCCATTGCTGATTAGCGGGGTGCTCATCCCGGTCCCAGTCCTTCTTGTGGTCGGGGCAGAAATCCTTCTCCGGCGACGGCGAGGATGTGCAGCTATCGCACAGGCCACGATCGCAGGTGCCCGTGCTGCGCACACCGTGCGGCGGGTCGGGACCTTGCGCACCTTGCAGTTGCACTCCCTGGTCTGCGATCGCGCCGTACCTGCAGTAGGCGTTGATGCGCGCCGAGCCGCAGATGATCAAGCGGCGCCCATCGACGTTGTGGGTCAAGGACTTCACGACGAGGAGCTATTTGGGAATAAGCCAATTACTCCCCAGCTACTCATCACGTCGGACGTCGTTTCGGCTAGCGGCTGGTAACCTGATGACCGAACCGGGAATTCTGGTGGGCGGTACTGGGATCGAACCAGTGGCCCCTGCCGTGTGAAGGCTCAGATTTTATAGGGATTTCAGAGACTTATGCCTACACACGGCTATCCACGGCCACTTAGGAAATCAGTCACTTACGTTTCGCCACTCGCAAATGGCTCGCAAGTGCAACTCGTACTATCCCGGGTTCGGGAGCCGGACACCCCTCCTGCGACATCCCTCCCGGGCCGAAACTCGATTGTAGCTGCGCGATGGACTGGTCGAAGAATCATGATCGTCATGAACCTGTGTTATTTTTCGAGTAAGCACTCCGGTATCCCCGTCCTTGCGGGGGCGGAACGTGTCAATGAGATTGGAACACCTGGTGTCATGAGATTAGAGAGCAAGCGGGTGGTGTCGTCTCCTTTTTCGGGGGGTTGATCCAGGCTGCGGTCGGCAGCTCCGGTGGCTT
>JAKAYU010000201.1 GCA_021809525.1 Pseudomonadota bacterium
GAGCGCTCCCCGGTTGGGATGACGGGCGACCACGAAATGCTCCTGTGGTCGCCGACCGTCCTCGAAGCCGACGTCCCGTCCGCAGACATCGCAGGTCATGACCAGAATTTCTTCGGCGGAGCGGTACAGTCCGGTCTTGCGCCACGACATGGCTTGCACCTCACGACAACGACACGCGGAGGTGTTCCCGGCCGATGCGGCCGGGAACGACGTCGCTCGATTACGATCTCAGTGGCGGCGCGCCCCGCCGTTGTAGTTGCCACCGGCGGAGCGCTCGCGATCCTGCGCTTCGTTCACCTTCAGAGGGCGGCCCCCGAAATCAGTGCCATTGAGCGCCTGCATTGCCCGCGAGGCATCGGCGCTCGACATCTCGACGAAGCCGAAACCGCGCGGTCTGCCCGTGTCGCGGTCGGTGATCATGGAGATTTTCTCCACCGTCCCGTGCTGGGAGAACAGGGCATTCACGGCCTCTTCGGTTGCCGTAAAGGGGAGATTTCCAACGTACATTTTCGTCACTGCGTATTACCTTGAAAGGAAACAGGATGAAGCCGCAAGTGTGTGCCCTGCGACCTGGTTCGCGAAACTTTGCGTGGGTGGCGGGCATTGGCAGGAGGGGCGCGCCCGATGGGTGCGCGAAACGCCAAGACAGACAAGCCGAAAAGGATACGATCCACTCCTGAGGCTACAGCATTGGCCGCGCGTTGCCAAACTTTTGTGTTCCGGCGGCGCTGTCAGTGCTTGTGCTCGGGCTGCGGGGCGCGCGTTCGGGAAAGCCTCCGCTGCGTTCCAGGGAGTGTGAAACACTCGATCTTCCTGCACGGCAGGCTGTCGTCCCGGGACCTCTGCGCTGACGGATCGTGCCGCATGGGGTGCGCAGCACAGTGCGCCGTCGTCCCCGAACAGCCGCAGACTGGCCCGATCAACGTGAGGGATATCTCCTTGTGTGATGCGCTCTTGCGGCTTTGGTCCGTGTCGCGCTCGTGAAGGTCATGGCCAAGCCCCGGGCGCGCGCGACGGTTACCGGCCAGTCCGGATGGCCGTCATCTTCCCGGATCGCCCAGGGGCGGGCGGGGCGGCACGTTTCGATGTCGGCGTGGATCTAGCGTGCGGGTGGCCGGATCGACGGGAATCGATTCGCCGTGCAGTCTATGCGCCCGCAGACTGACGCTCGGTAGCAGGCTGCGCTTGCCGCCGCGCGGCGGCGTGCCGGTGGGACTGACGGCAGGTCATTGCCGGTGCCGCCCGTACCACACCGCCAGCGGCGCCGCCGCATGGGGCGATCGGGCGCTTGCAGCTCGACGGACGGGTTCCCCGACTGCCTGGGTCTGTCCGAGACCGGCTCGCGCGGACCATCGCGGCCAGTGTTCGCCCCTGCGGTGTGCTCATGCGCGCGGGCCGGGGCGGCGGTACGCGCGATTGGGCGGCCGGTGCCGGCCGCGCGTACGTTCCGGGTGCGCTCTGCTAGTGCAGCTCGGGCCGCGCGGCGGGATCGCCCGCACCGGCGGGTGGATCCTGCGGCGCGGCGCCCTCGGGCGGCGAATCGCCTGCGCGGGACGAGCGACGCCGCTGCTTCTCGAGCTGGCGTGCGACTCTGCTCTGTTCCTTTTGTTTCTTTGCCAAGCGGTAGTTTGGTTTGGCCACTGGAATTCCTGGGTCAGTGAGTGTTCGGCGGATGCATTGGGCTCTCTACTCTACTCTGATTCGGCCGAGGTCCCGACGGAGTATTGCCCGAGGGCCGTCCAGAGAATCGGTGTGATCCCCCGCGCCATCGGGCGGGAAAGTGCATGTCACAGACCGCGCGCAGCCCGGACCGGCTGGCCAGTCTCGCTCTGCTCGCCGCGATGCCTGCCTGCGGCGCGGGTCTCGGCTGGTTCGCGGCCGGTGATTTCGTGCGCGCATGCGCACGGTACGGTGCGACCCGCCCGCGGGCCGGACGCCTGCTGCGCGCTCGCGCTGGGCCTGTGCAGCGGTGCAATCACGGCGTTGCGCCAGGCGCTGCGCGGCGGACTTGGTACTGTCCGCCGACGCGGTATCCCTGCTAGTCTTTAGACGCCGCACGGCAAGCCCGTTCCTCTTGATTTCCATGCCCATCCGCGTACTGCCCAGCGAACTTGTCGATCAGATCGCCGCCGGCGAGGTCATCGAGCGGCCCGCCTCGGTCGTCAAGGAACTCATCGAAAACAGCCTGGATGCCGGCGCACGCCGCATCGAGGTGGATGTGGAGCAGGGCGGGGTGGGGCTGGTGCGGGTGCGCGACGACGGCTCGGGCATCGATGCCGAGGCGCTGCCGCTCGCGCTGAGGCGCCATGCGACGAGCAAGATCGCCTCGCTGGCGGACCTGGAGGCGATCGGCACGCTCGGGTTTCGCGGCGAGGCGCTGCCGTCGATCGGCTCGGTCGCCCGCCTGCGCATCGTGTCGCGGACCGCCTCGGCGCCGCACGGTGCGCAAATCACGGTCGAGGGCGGGGCGGTGGGCGCGGTGCGGCCGGCGGCGCACCCGCCGGGTACCACGATCGAGATGCGCGATCTTTTCTACAACGTGCCGGCGCGGCGCAAGTTCCTGCGCACCGCGCAGACCGAACTCGGGCACATCGCACGGCTCATCGAGCGCCTGGCGCTCGCACGGCCCGAAGTGACGCTGCGGCTGCGCAGCGGCGAGCGCGTGGCGCTCGATGCGCCTGCGGCCGAGCCGGGGCAGCGGGTCGCGCAGCTGCTCGGCGCGCAGTTCCTCGACAGCGCGCTCGCGGTGAGCCATGCGGCAGGTCCCGTGCAGCTCACCGGCTGGATCGGGTTGCCGACCGTCTCGCGCGCGCAGCCCGATCAGCAGTACTGGTTCGTCAACGGCCGCCCCGTGCGCGACAAGCTGCTGATGAGCGCCGCGCGGCTGGGCTACCGCGACGTCCTCTATCACGGGCGTCATCCGGCCTACGCGCTCTACCTGACGCTCGACCCGCCTCTGGTGGACGTCAATGCGCATCCGGCCAAGCTCGAAGTGCGCTTTCGCGACAGCCGGCAGATTCACGAATTCGTGCTGCGCGCGATCGAGCGGGCGCTCGCGGCGAGCCGGCCGGAACACCAGGCGGCCCCGGCCGCGCGCGCCGCGCCGCTGCTCGCAGGCGCCGCCAGTGCCCCCGAGAGGACTGCGTCGACGGTGCCGGGCCGGTTCGCGTTCGATGCGCCGCCCGCTGCAGCGCAGTGGGCGCAACAAGGCGACTGGGCGCTGGCGGCCACGGTGCGCGAGATGCCGCCGGCTGCGGCCGAGGACCGCCCCCTCGGAGTGGCGCTCGCGCAGCTGCACGGCATCTACATCCTCGCGCAGAGCGCCGACGGACTGATCCTCGTCGATATGCACGCGGCGCACGAGCGCGTCCTGTACGAGCAATTCAAAGCCGCTCGCGAGGCGGGCCCGCCGGCCAGCCAGCAGCTGCTCGAGCCGCTGGTGCTTGAGCTGAAGTCCTACGACCTCGAGCGTCTGCTCGAGCAGCGCGCCCTCTGGGAGCGCGCCGGCTTCGAATTCGACGCCCTGGGGCCGGCGCGCCTTGTGCTGCGGCGCGTACCGGCGCTGCTCGCTGGGGCGCAGGTGGTGCGTATCGTCGAGTCGATGGTCGAGGACCTCGGCGAGGATGGCCCCGCTCATCATCTCGAGGAGGCGGCCGACCGCTTTCTCGGCACGCTCGCCTGCCGCACGGCGATCCACGCGCGCAGGCGGCTCACCGTGGCGGAGATGGACGCCCTGCTGCGCCAGATGGAGCGCACCGACCGCTCCAATCAGTGCAATCACGGCCGCCCCACCTGGACCCGTCTCACGCTGCGCGAGCTCGATCAGCTGTTTCTGCGGGGGCGCTGATGGCCGGGCTCGCCGCCGTGCCGCACCGGTCCGCGCTGCCGGTGCTGATCCTCACCGGGCCGACCGGCAGCGGCAAGAGCGACTGGGCGGTGCGCCTGGCGCAGGAGGCGCCCGTGGAGATCGTGAGCGTCGATTCGGCACAGGTCTACTGCGGCATGGATATCGGCACGGCGAAGCCTTCTCGCGCCCTGCGCGCGCAGATTGCGCACCACCTGATCGATGTCTGCGACCCAGCCGAGCCGTACTCGGCCGGGCGGTTCGTGCGGGAGGCGCTCGCTGCCATCGGGGCCATCCATGCGCGCGGGCGCGTGCCGCTGCTCGCGGGTGGAACCATGCTGTACCTGCGGGCGCTGCTGCGGGGGCTGGCGCCGCTGCCGCAGGCTTCGCCCGAGCTGCGCCGTGAACTCGACGAGCGCGCGGCGCGCGAGGGCTGGCCGGCGCTGCATGCCGAGCTCGCCCGGCTGGATGCCCCAGCCGCCGCGCGCATCGGCCCGAACGACGCACAGCGCATCCAGCGGGCCCTCGAGGTGTGCCGGCTGACCGGGGAGCGGCTCTCGGACCTGCAGCGCCGGGGCGAGCGTCCGCTCGCGGGGCTCACGGTATGGGCCTGGGCGCTCGCCCCGCCCGAGCGAGCGCTGCTGCAGCGGCGCATCGCCGGGCGGTTCGAGGCCATGATGGCCGCGGGCTTTCTCGAGGAGGTGCGCGCGCTCTTTGCGCGCCCGGATCTGTCCGCCGCGCACGCTTCGATGCGCTCGGTCGGCTACCGCCAGCTCTGGGCCCACCTCGCCGGGCAGTGCAGCCTCGGGGAGGCCATCGAGCGCGGCATCGCCGCCACGCGCCAGCTGGCCAAGCGGCAATTCACCTGGATGCGCGCGGAGGGCTTCGCCGAGTGGGTGGACCCTGAGAGCCAGGCCCTGTCGTGGAACCGCGACGTTCGGGAGCGTCTCGCCGTCCTCGGACTGTGAATCCTCCCGGTTGGTGCTAATATCCAGTATCCGTATCGCTGAGCCTGCCGCGGAGGCAGGCGCTTGCATCACTCCCGTAGGGGCGCGCTCCGGCGATCCCCAATCTGCCCAACAATTACAATCTGTGAGAATAAGGAGAACCCGATGGCCAAAGGCCAGTCGCTCCAAGATCCCTTCCTGAACGCGCTACGCAAAGAACGGGTGCCCGTGTCGATCTACTTGGTCAACGGCATCAAGCTGCAGGGCCAGATCGACTCGTTCGACCAGTTCGTCGTGCTGCTCAGAAACAGCGTCAGCCAGATGGTCTACAAGCACGCCATCTCCACGGTCGTGCCGGCCCGCAACGTGCGGCTGGCCTCCGAGGAGGAGGGCGCTGCGGAGCCCGCCACCGAGTGAGCTGCGCACGCACGCGCCGAGGCAGGGAACTGATCTGTGTTCGAACGCCCGCGTTCCGGTGAGCGCGCGCTGCTGGTGCGCATTGGGTTCGGCGGGCCGGTCGATCCGGAGGACCTCGCGGAGTTCCGCCAGCTTGCGCGCTCGGCTGGTGCCGAGCCGGTCGCCACGGTCACCGGCCGCCGCGGGCGGCCGGATCCGCGTTTCTTCGTCGGCAGCGGCAAGGCGGACGAGCTGCGCCAGGCCGCGGACGGCGCCGGTGCCGAGGTCATTCTCATCGATCATGCGCTCTCGCCGAGCCAGGAGCGCAATCTCGAGAAGCTCACCGGCCGGCGGGTGCTCGACCGCAACGGCCTGATCCTCGACATCTTCGCGCAGCGCGCGCGCAGTTTCGAAGGCAAGCTCGAGGTGGAGCTGGCGCAGCTGCGCCACATCGCCACTCGTCTGGTGCGAGGCTGGTCGCACCTGGAGCGCCAGAAGGGCGGCATCGGCATGCGCGGCCCCGGCGAGACGCAGCTCGAGACCGACCGGCGTCTGATTGCCCAGCGGGTGCGTCTGCTGACGAGGCGGCTCGCCAAGCTGCGCCAACAACGCGAGACCGGACGGCAGGTGCGCGCCGAGATCCCCGTCCCCTCGCTCGCACTCGTCGGCTACACCAACGCCGGCAAGTCGACGCTGTTCCGCGCGCTCACGGGCGCCGAGGCGTACGTCGCCGATCAGCTGTTCGCCACGCTCGATCCGACCGTGCGGCGCATTACGCTGCCCGGCGGTACGCAGGTGGTGGTGGCCGACACGGTTGGATTCATTCGCGAGCTGCCGCACGAGCTGGTGGCGGCGTTCCAGTCGACTCTCACGGAGGCGCGCGAGGCCACGTTGCTGCTGCACGTAGTGGACGCGAGCGATCCGCGCCGCGACGAGCACATCGCGCAGGTCAACGAGGTGCTGGCGCAGATCGGCGCGCAGTCGATCCCGCAGGTGCTGGTCT
>JAKAYU010000202.1 GCA_021809525.1 Pseudomonadota bacterium
GGCGCGGGGGCGCGGGGCCGTCTCATCGGGCGTATCGGGCTCGCACCGCTCGATGCGCACCGTCAGGTCGAACCACGCGGCCTGGCCTGTCACCGGATCGGAGTTCGAGTGCGGCGGCTCCCCGCCTGCGGCGGGCAGGAACTCCGAGATGACGTGATTGAGCAGAAAGCCGCGGCGGAACTCCGGCGCATCCGGCTTCAGGCCCCAGGCGCCCGCCCGCTTGCCGATCGCGTTCCAGGTCCAAATGGTGTTGCGGTTGACGCCCTCCATGGTGCGCGCGCGGCACTTCACCCGGCCGTTGCGCGAGTCGACCCAGACCCAGTCCTCATCGGCGATGCCGAGCTCGGCGGCGAGCTCGCGGTGCAGATAGATGCGGTTCTCCGGCAGGATCTGGCGCAGCCATGCGTTCTGCGAGCCCCAGGAGTGATACATGGCCATGGGGCGCTGCGTGATGGCGTGCAACGGATAGCGCTGCCGGTCGGTCAGCGCCTGCTCGAGCGGCAGGTACCAGATCGGCAGGGGATCGAAATACGTGCGTACCCGCTCGCGCAGGCGCGGCGGGGGAACGCGCGGTCCGTGTCCTTCGGCGGCGAGGCGGAAGCGCTGCAGTGGCTCGCTGTACAGCTGCAGCACGATCGGCGCGTCCGAACTGATCAAGCCCATGTCGCGTGCGCCGGTCAGGTAGGCCTGGTTGGCGTATTTGAAATACAACTGCTCGGGCGGCAGGTGGTGCACCCAGAACCCGCCGTTGTCGATGTAGCGGCGCAACTGATCGGGGTTCGGCTCACCGCGGCCCATGGAGCGCCCGTCCGCGCCGCGAAAGCCCGCCAGCGGACCGATGCCCGGCCCGCGCTGGTGGCGCACCATGTAATCGGCGTAGGACTCATAGAGCGGGCGGCCCTGCTCATCGGCGAAGTCCGGCAGCCCCAGCCGGCCGGCGAGTTCGATCAGCACTTCCTGGAACGGACGCACATCGCGTTCGGGCTTGAGCACCGGCACGCGGATGGCATCGGCCGGGCCGTGTGCCGAGCCGATCGGCCGGTCGAGCAGCGAGATACAATCGTATCGCTCGAGATAGGTCGTATCCGGCAGGACCAGATCGGCATAGGCGACCGTCTCTGAAGCGAATGCGTCGGCGACCACGACGAAGGGGATGCGGTAGTGGCCTTCCTTATCGCACGCGCTCAGCATGCGCGTCGTCTCCCCGGGGTTCATGGCGGAGTTCCATGCCATGTTCGACATGAACAGGAACAGTGTGTCGATCTTTTCCGGACCCGCCTCGAAGGCTCGAGCGATAACCATGTGCATCAGCCCGTGTACCGCGAGCGGGGCCTCCCAGGAGAATGCCCGGTCGAGGCGCAGCGGCTCGCCCGCCTCATCGACGAGCAGTTCCTCCGGCCGCATCGGATAGCCGAGCGGCGCGGCGTCGAGCGGCTCGCCCGGGGCGCGCGGCGGGCGGCCGGGCGGTCCGTTGCCGGGGATCGGCTTGGGGTACGGGGACTTGTAGCGCCAGGATCCCGGCGTATCGACCGCGCCGAGCAGCATCTGCAGCACGTGGATCGCGCGGCAGCTGTGAAATCCGTTGGAGTGTGCGGAGATGCCGCGCATGGCGTGAATTGCCACCGGCCGGCCCAGCATGTGCGAGTGGCGCCGTCCGGCGCTGTCCGTCCAGGGCTGATCGAGCACCACGGGCTGATTGAAGGCGACCTCGGCCATCTCCGCGGCCAGGCGCCGAATGGTGGCGCAGGGCACGCCGCAGCGTTCGGCCACGGTCTCCGGAGCGTACTGGGGATCAATGTAGCGCTCGGCGAGCAGCGCGAATGCCGGGCGCGCATGACGTCCGTCGGGCAGCGCGTATGTGCCGGCGAGAGCCGGATCGATGCCGGTTGCACTCGCCGGCACCAGTGCGCTGCGGGCGCGGTCGAAGGCGAGCTCACGGCCCTCGGCATCGCGCGCGATCAGGCCGTGCTCTGCGCTGCCCGGCTCGTCGATGACCAGATGATGGGCGTTGGTGTAGCGGACCAGGAACTGCGTGTCGATCTGGCCGGACTCGAGCAGGCAGTGGATGAGCGAGAGCACGAGCAGGCCGTCGGTGCCGGGCGTCACCGGCACGAACTCATCGGCGATCGCCGAATAGCCGGTGCGCACGGGATTGAAGGAGACGATCTTCGCACCGCGCGCCTTCAGCCGCGCGAGGCCCAGCTTGATCGGATTGGAGTCGTGATCCTCCGCGACGCCGAACAGCAGGAACAGCCGGGCGTGCTCCCAGTCCGGCTCGCCGAACTCCCAGAATGCCCCGCCGAGCGAGTACAGCCCCGCAGCGGCCATGTTGACCGAGCAGAACCCGCCGTGGGCCGCGTAATTGATGGTGCCGAACATGCGCGCGAAATGACCGGTGAGCGCCTGCGACTGGTCGCGGCCGGTGTACAGCGCAAGGCGGCTCGGATCGCTCGCGCGCACGGCGGCAAGCCGTTCGCTGAGCATGCGCAGTGCTTCCTCCCAGGAGATGGTCTCGAATGAGCCCGAGCCGCGCGGCCCGGTGCGCCTCAGCGGCGCGGTCAGGCGCGCCGGAGAGATCGCCGTCATGATCCCCGCGGATCCCTTGGCGCACAGCACGCCCCGGTTGATCGGATGGTTGCGGTTGCCTTCGATGTAGCGCAGCCGGCCGTCCTCGAGATGCACCTTGATGCCGCAGCGGCAGGCGCACATGTAACAGGTCGTGTAGGCGACTGACTGGCTCGTCATAGAAATCCTCATCCATCCTGCCGTGCGGCGTGACTCGCGCCGCTGGCGCACCCTGCGGCTCGGCCGCAGGGCCGTCTTGTCAGAGACTGTCTTTCCTGCGGCGACGCTGTTGTCGCGCATACGTTGGCGCTTGCGGAGGTCTCTATGATGCGAGGGTTTATGCTATATCACAAATGCAGATTATACGAATCAGATATATACCAAATGCATTTGTTGAGCGGTTGCCTCGCGCACCCGCCGGCCCGCATCGCCCGCAGTGGCGAGCGATTCGGACGGTCTTGCACAGCGCTGGGATTTGCGCCGCGGGTCAGCCGGCCTAGGGTGCCGAGAGGGCCACCGGGAACGGACCGACCGCGATCGAACTGAGTACCCGGCCCGAGGCCGTCTTGATCAGTGTGCAGCGGCCGCTCTGGCTGTCGATGACGTAAGCCTCATGACCGTTGCGGCTGAAGGTGACCGCGATCGGTCCGCGGCCGACCACGATGGGCGCCGCAGCGGTCCCGGATGCGGTGTCGATCACACTGAGGGTGTCGACGGCCGAGTCGGCCACGTAGAGCGTCTTGCCGTCCGGTGAGAGCGCGAGCTGGCGTGGCGAGAGGCCCGTCGCGATGGGCGGTTCGCGCTGCCCGGAGCGCGCGTTGATGGGCGTCACCTCCTGCGCGAGCGTGTCGGCCACGTACAGCGTGCGTCCATCCGGGGCAACGGCGATCCCCATCGGGCTGGCGCCCGCCACGAAGGTCGCCCGGAGCGCTCCTGCGGCCGTATCGATGACGCTCACACTGTCGGAGGCCTGGTTAGTGACGTACAACGCATGCCCGTGCGGCGCGAGGGCGAGCCCGGCCGGTCCTGTGCCCACCGTGACGGGTTTGCCGGGCGTGAGGGTCGCGGTATTGATCGGCTCAACGGTATCCGCGCCGCCGTTGGCGACCCAGAGCGTGTGGCCGCCGGGGCTCAGCGCCAGCGCATCGGGCGCTGGGCCCACGGACACCGTGGCGATGACCTGCGCGGTGCGCGCATCGATGACGGACACGCTGTTCGAGCCCTGGTTCGCCACATAGACCCGGGCGCCGTCGGGACTCGTGGCGATCGCCGCGGGATTCTCCCCGACCGTGATGCTCGGTCCTGTGGCGCGTGTGGCCGGATCGAACGGGATGACCGCATTGTCGGCGGTGCTGGCGATGTAGAGCAACGGCAGCACCTTCGCTGCCGGCGCGGCGCGCACGATCAGCTTCGTGGTGGGCAACCGCGCTCCGTTGGCGGCACGTGCGTTCAGTTCGATGTCGTAGTAACCGGGACGCAGCGCAGAGGACGCCGCAACCCCGAGGCGCACCGTGTCTGCATGGCCCGGGCGGATCTCGAGCCGTCCGCTGGCCGGATGCAACTGCAATCCGGAGGGGCAGAGGCCGCGCCAGCGAAGCGAGACGGATGCGCCGCCCGCGGGGGCGCTCACCGTGAATGCCGCCGTGCCCTGCCTGCCCGGAATCACGATGCTCTGGCGCGCGGCGGGGACGATGTTCGCAGCCACCGCGGCGGGGAAGTGCGGCATACCTGCCGTGAACGACGGTGGCGCATCGTGCGCACCGGAGCCCCAGAGCACGTCGGGGGTGCGGCGCAGTGAGAAATGCAGATGCACGGTGCCCCGCAGGGGCAGCTCGACCCAGGTGTGCTGCGTGACCTGCCCGTCGATGCGCAGCCGGTGGACGTACGGGCGGTCAGCCGCGGCCCGGGGCGCATCGATCTTCAGCGTCAGGCCGCCCGGGGAGCTGAGCGTGATGTGGGGGAAGAGCGGACTGCCGATCGCGAGGCCTCTGACGGCCGGAATCTGCGGATACAGGCCCATCGCCGACCAGAGGTACCAGGCGCTCATGGTGCCCAGATCGTCATTGCCCGGTATGCCGGCCGGCGTATCGTTGTAGAGCGTGTCGATCGCGCGGCGCACCACCTCTTCGGCGCGCCACGGTGCCCCGGCGCTGAGGTAGACCCACGGAGCGCCCAGGCTCGGCTCGTTGCCGAGCCAGGCGTAGGGGGCGCTCTGGCCGGCATTCAGGTGGCGGAAGAACGCGTTGAGCCGTCGTCGCGCGGTGAGGCGTCCGCCCATGGCGGCGATCAGATCGTGCAGATCCTGCGGCACCATCCACGTGTACTGCGCGGCGTTGCCTTCCTGAAAGCCACGCTGCCCGTTGGAGTTGATGGGGGTGGCGACGAATGCTCCGGCCGCATCCCTCGCGCTCACCAGGCCGGTCGCGGTATCGAACACGTTCTGCCAGTTCATCGAGCGGCGCAGGAAGGTGCGCGCGAGGGCCATCGCGCCGTTCTCCCCCGCGAGTCGCGCAATGGAAAAGTCATCCTCGGCGTACTCGAGCGTTTCCGACGATCCGTTCGGCACCGGAGCGGCGGAGGTCGTGGCATCATCGTCGAGGTAGCCTTTGCGCAGGTACTGCGCAAGGCCCGGGCGCTCCACGTACCAGCCCTGTCCGGGCGCGGCGCGGGTATCGTTCGCCCCTTTGACCATCTCCTGCAACGCCTCGCGCACGTCGAAGGCGCGGGCACCGAAGGCCCAGCTGCCGGCGAGGATGATGTCGGCGGCATCCCCGCCCATGACCCCCGTGTAGCCATTCTCGAGCGGCCATTTCGGCAGCCAGCCGCCCTGGCGGCCCTCATCGAGGAGCGATTGCATCATGTCGCTCACCCGATGCGGCGCGAGCAGCGCGATCAGCGGCACCTCGGTGCGATAGATGTCCCAGCCGGAGTAATTGGCGTACTCGTCGTGGCCCTCGGTGAGGCGGTGGACTTTGCCGTCAAAGCCGCGATAGTCGCCGTTGACGTCGCTGTAGAGCGTCGGTGAGAGCAGCGTGTGGTAGAGGGCCGTGTAGAACGTGTCCTGTTCGGTACGTGTCCCGCCGCTCACCTCGATTCGGCGCAGCATGCCGTTCCAAATGCGCGTGGCCCGCGCCCGCATTGCCCGGATGTGCCAGCGGTCGGGCGCGGCGCGCAGGTTCTCAAGCGCATCGGTGCGGCTGACGTACGAGATCGCGACCTCGGCCTCGACGCTTCGCCGCCTGGAGGTGTCGAACGTCACCCAGCCGCCACTGCCGATCCCCCGCACGCGGCTCGCCCCGGGCATCACGTGCGCTGCGCGCCACGTGCCATGAGTGCTCATCGGCCGGTTGAAACGCGCCACGAAATAGACGGTATAGGTGTCGGGCGCGCCGCAGAACGCGCCGCCGGTGGCCGAGCCGCTCACCTGCGTGGGGCTGTCGATGCGAAAGTGCGCGGCCGTCACGCCCCCCTGGTTCGAGGAGACGTTAAACAGCAGATGGGCCGCACGCCCCGCGGGGAACGTGAATCGCCCGAGCCCGGTGCGGCGTGTCACGGTGAGCTGCGCAGCGATGCCCGCATGCGCGAACCGCAGATCGG
>JAKAYU010000203.1 GCA_021809525.1 Pseudomonadota bacterium
CCTCGAGGCCATCAATGGACTCTTCCAGACCGCCAAGCGAAAGGCCCGCGGCTACGGCCGGTTCCGTACCATCCGCATGGTCATCTTCATGATCGCAGGCAAGCTCGACTTCTCCCGCGTCAACCCCTACGTCACCGCGTAACCCACTCGTTTTTCAACAGAGCCGTTCAAGAAGAACCCCGCGGCGGTGCTTCGTGAGGCCGGAAACCGCCCAGTGGCGGCGCTCACACAATAGACCGGCGTTTTATATGGTGGTCCCAACACTCATGGAAGCCATGCTCGAGGCGCTCGGTGATCGCGAACTGCTCGATCTGGTGCGCACCCGGATGAGCGATGGCGCTTCGCCGATCGAGGTCGATATTGACGAGCTCTGAAAAGCGACACAAGCACAAGTATCGCCTGCTGTTTCACCCTGAGGCTCTGAAGGAGTGGAACGCTCTAGATGGTTCAAGCAAGACGCCGCTGAAAAAGTTGCTTGCCAAGCGCCTCGACAGCCCGCACGTGCCGGGCGGCGCCTTGCACAACGATCCGATTGGCTGCCACAAGATCAAACTCAACAAGGAAGGCGTCCGCCTCGTCCACCGCGTCGAAGACGATGCACTGATTGTGAGGGTGATGGCGGTCGCGCGTCGCGAAGACAACCTCGTGTATCGGTCCGCGCTCGCTCGTATAGTCGAGACGGTCAAGACGTTGGCCAACGCCGCGAACACGGCACTTGCAAGGGACGCTCCCGTACGGCCTGCGGGCCGCCCCGCCAATCGCCGGAAATAGTCATTCGGCATCGTCCGGGAGGATGGAAAACCCGGTCCCAGCGCGCCTAAATCTCAGCCAAGCGCCCTATCCCCGGAATCTTGCGCCAAATCCTGTCGCCGAAGCGGACGGATCTTGCCGGGCCTACCTGGGCTCATTTTGCCGAGCGCCGCAGACCGGGAAATCTTTGCGGCGCTCGTGTCAAAGGATCGCGAGGAGCGCGGAGTAACACCCTTGCAGATTGCGCGCCCCACATCCCGGCGCTATGGTCCGGCGGTCTGCACACCCGCCCGAGCGCAGCGCATGATCAAACCGCAGTGGGGAACACATATGTCCAAAGAAATACTCATCGAGATAGCGTCCCGCATCGCGGCGGGCATCGTCGCCGGTAGGCCGCTGAGCGAGGTTGTCGCCCAAAAGAGCGCTCAGATAACCAGCGTCGCGCAAGACGCGGTCAGACTCGCTCGGGAAATCGAGAAGGAGGCGGCCAAGCCGGCCTAGCTGCAATGGCACTTACTTGACGCCAAGCGCGGGGAGCACCGGACGGTAGCGAGCGCGGGCTTTTTTGGATCCGGGTGCCGCGCCGAAGACAGCCCTCGAAATTGCTCGATGACTTCAATGGCTTACAAGCGTGCTGCGCCCCCCCCCCCGAGCGCACCTGCCATTGCCTCCGTGCGCCCACGCGAGCCCGCCCCCCCTTGGCGGCGCGGCCTGCGGGCACGCGTGACCGTGTCGGCCACGCTTGGCGGACGGCATCGGCGGCGAGCAGCCCTGCTACCCCAGCTCAGACCACTATTCGTACCCGCTATTGGCAAGACATGCCGGGGGGTGCCCGAGCGACCATCAGGTCAACAGGAAAACGCTGCTTGCATTACCATTTAAGATGCGTTCCTGTAGGTGGGAGAGGCCCGCGCTGCGGGCACGATGGGCCCGGTCAGCGGGCACATTCCCTAAGCAAGCAGCCCGATCCTGCGCCGAGCCCTCGTCCGCGACGCGCAGGGTCGGGCTGATGAGGTGGGCAAGCCAGCCCCCGCCTCGGGTACTAGGAATGAGGAACCGAATACTTCGCGTGCTGGCCAACGGCAAGTGGAACGGCCGCGCCACCGGCTCGGCACCCCAGGGGGCCTGCGGCCAGCGCCCCGGTCGATCGAGCACCGTGTGCGTGCTCGCGCTGCTGCTGTGCTCGGCGAGCGCCCTGCGCCTCGCCGAGGCGGCCGCGCGCGTGCCTTACACGATCAAGTGGACATCCACCGGCAAAGGCACGATCAACTCAACGCTGAAGATGACCTCGCAGCTGGCGGCGCTGCGCACCAGCGCACCGGTCGGCCCATTTGGGCTGATCGCCCGCGCGCGCGGCGATCTGAAGCGCTTGCAGACCGTGCTGGACAGCTTCGGCTACTACGACGGCAAGATCACGATCACGATCGACGGCGTGAGCCTCGGCAGCGCCGGCCTCGGCAAGGCCCTGACCGCCCTGCCAAAAGGCAAACGTGCGCACGTACGGATCACGCCGGTACTCGGGCCGTTGTTTCACATCGGCCGCATCGAGATCGAGGGGACGCTTCCGAAGGGGATGAAAGGGGCACTCGGACTGGCCACGGGGGCCCCGGCGGTCGCATCCGATGTCCTGGCGGCCGGCGCGCGGCTGCAGCGGCGATTGCAGGATGCCGGGTACGCGCTCGCAACGGTCGCCAAGCCCGTCGCCTACGAAGAGCCCGCGCAGCACGTGCTCAATCTGACCTTTCGCGTCCACAGCGGCCCGCGTGTCCGGATCGGATCGATTCGCATCCAGGGCCTGCGCCACGTTCGAAAAGCGCTCGTCATCCGGCAACTGCCGCTGCATACCGGTGAGCTTTACGATACCGCCAGCGTCGAGAAGGCCCGGCAGGATCTGCTGCGCCTTGCGCTGTTCTCGAACGTCACGGTCCGGCGGGGCGCCCCCGATCGGCGGGGGCGCGTGCCGCTCACGTTTCACCTCAAGGAAAGCAAGCGCTTCGCCGTCGGCGTCAGCGCCGCCTACTCGAGCGACCTCGGCGGCAGCAGCGGCGTGAACTGGAGCGACCGCAACGTGCTCGGCGCCGGACAGCGGCTCGATGTCTCGGCGACGGCCATCGATCTTGGGGGCACGGTCAGCACCGGCGTCGGCTACGATGCGCGCGTCGGCTATGCAATCCCGGATTTCCATCGCCGCGATCAGACGCTCGGGTTCTCGGTCACCGCGCTGCGACAGACGCTGGAGGCCTATACGCAAAACGGTGAGATGGCGCGCGCGAGGCTCACTCGCAGGCTCTCGCGCGACTGGACCGCAAGCGCCGGGGCCGGCTACGAGCACGAGTTCATCATCCAGCAGGACCGGAACTACACCTACAACCTGCTGTCGATACCGCTCGCGGCGCGCTTCAATTCCACCGATCTGTCCTCGCCGCTGCTCGATCCGACCCACGGCTTCAAGATCTCGCTGAGGGCGGCCCCGACGCTCTCCTCGAGCGTCTCCGGCCAGCAGTGGTTCGTCATTCTGCAGGGCAGTATTGCCACGTACTTCGACCTGCATCGGCTCTTGCCGAGCGATCCCCCCGGACGCACGGTGCTCGCCGCTCGGCTGCTCGCCGGCGTGGCCGAAGGGGCCAGCCAGTTCAGCCTGCCACCCGATCAACGCTTCTACGCCGGCGGCAGCGGCACGGTGCGCGGCTATGCCTATCAGTCCGTCGGCCCGCAGTTTGCCAATGGCTATCCCGAAGGCGGCACGAGCATGCAGGCGGTCAATCTCGAGCTGCGCCAGCGCATCGGTACGACATGGGGCGCCGTCCTGTTCGCCGATGGCGGCGGTGTCGCCGCCGGCTCGGAAAGCGTATACCGTGTCGGTGTGGGAATAGGTGTTCTCTATTACACCTCCATCGGTCCGATCCGCCTCGACGTCGCCGTACCGACGCGCCCGCTGCGCAATGGCGGCAGTTTCCAGGTCTACATCGGCCTCGGGCAGGCGTTCTGATGCGCCGGGCGTTGCACATCGCGGCCTGGAGCTTCGGCGCAATGCTGCTGCTGGCCGTGCTCGGCGTCGGGGCAGTGATTGTCGCGGGCAATACCCGCGCCGGGCGCCATCTGATCGAACGCGAGACCCTACAGCTCTCCTCGGGACGTGTGCGCATCGCGGGCCTCGGCGGCCGCTTCCCCGACCACATCGAGATCGTCACGGTGCAATTGAGCGACTCCAAGGGCGCCTGGCTGCGCGCCGCGCACGTCTCGCTGCGCTGGTCGCCCCTGGCGCTGCTCGCGTGGGACCTGCACGTCGATCGGTTTGCGATCGGTGAGGTCGATGTGCTGCGCCGACCGGTGCGCTCCCGCTCGAGCCGCGCGCACAGTCCGGTGCGCATGCCGGCCATCGATATCGATCACTTCCGGATCCACACGCTGCAGCTCGAACCGGCCGCCGCCGGCACCCTGGCGCGCCTCAGTGTCCGCGGATCGCTCCACTATCGATCGATGACCGATGCGCGCGCGACCCTGCTCGCACGGCGCACCAACGGCATGGGGCTGTACACGCTGCGGTTGCGGACGACATCCTCGACAGTGGATGCCCGCGTCAAGCTCAAGGAGCCGGCGGACGGGCCCTTGCAACATTGGCTCAAACTCCCGGGGCTCGGCCCCCTGGCGCTCGAGGCGAGCATCGAAGGTCCACCCCACGCGGAAACGCTGCGCCTGAGCGCGCACGCAGGCAAGCTCCTCGCCGAAGCCCATGGAACGATCGACCTCGGCCGGCGCTCGGCCGATCTGACCTACGCAATCACCTCTGCGGCGATGCATCCTCGCCCGGGTCTGGGCTGGCGGCACATCGCCCTCGTGGGCCGCTGGCGCGGGCCGCTGGCCACGGCACGGGCAAACGGGACGCTGGATCTGCAGGGCCTGAGGCTCCCCGACGGCTCGCGGCTGGGTACCCTCACGGCCACCCTGACGGCCAACGGTCGCATCCTCACGGTGCGCGCCCTGCTCCGGCATATCAGGCTGGCGGGCCACCCGCGGCTGCTGCGCGGCTCACCGCTGAGCCTGCGGGCGACCCTGCAGCTGCATGCGGCGCGCCGCCCGCTGCAGCTCGTCGCGACGGATCGTCTGTTCAACCTGCGCGCACGGCTACTGACAGCCGGCGCGCGCGCGGCCACGTTCGATCTGCGGCTGCCCCGACTGTCACTCCTGGCGGCGCTCTATCACGCGCGCATGCACGGGAGCCTGCGCCTTTTGGGCACGATCGCGCAGCGAGGCACGCGCACACGCCTCGCCGTCCGCGGCGCTGGCGCCGTGCGCGGCGCGGGCATTGCCGCCCGAATGCTCGGGCCCCGCACGCGCCTTCGACTCCAGGCGAGCCTGACGCCAACGACGGTACGCGTGCAGCGCTTTACGCTCTCGGGACGCGCGCTCACGGTGTCCGCGAGCGCCCGGGCGCAACGCAACCCGCCGGGCGATCCGGCCGGCGGGTTGCGCACACTGCATGCCCGTTGGCGGCTCGCCGTGCCCGATCTGACCCGGGTTGCACCCGCGGCTGGCGGATCGCTGGTGCTCACAGGCTCGGCAGATGGACCCTGGCACGCCCTGACGCTGCGCGCGCGGGCACACTCGCGCCTCTCCCTGCGTGGGGGACCGCCCGGAGTGCTGCAGGCCACCCTGCGGGCCCGCGGGTGGCCGTCCGCCACGAATGCCGTACTGCGGGTCCGCGGCACGGTGGCCGGCGCGCCGCTCGCGCTCGACGCCTCGCTGCTGCGCTCGACGCTTGGCATCTATCACCTCGAGGTTCGACGCATGACCTGGAGGAGCCTGAGCCTCACGGGATGGGCGCGTTCGGGCTCGAGCCTCGCATCCACACAGGGCCGGCTGCGCCTGAGCATCGCGCACCTGGCGGATCTGCAGCCCGTGCTCGCAACGACGCTCGCCGGCCGACTCGAGGGGACCCTCGCACTGGCCCCGGTGGCGGGCCTCGCGGGCGCCCGCATACAGTTACTCTTCCACGACCTGCGGATGCACGGGCTGCAGGGCGATGTCGGGCTCTCGGCCGCAGGCCCCCTCGATGCGCTGCGCATACGGCTCACCGCCGAGTCACCCGACATCCACGGCGCGCCCGCAAGCCTGATGGCCACCGCACGGCTCGAGCGCCGGTCCCGGTCGCTCGATCTGACGGACTTCAATGCGCACTATCGCGGTCAGACGCTGCGGCTGCTCTCGCCGTCGCAAGTGGGGTGGGCCGGCGGTCTCGCGGTGCGCAATCTGCGGCTGGGAATCCAGCACACCGTCATCGCGCTCGACGGGAAACTCTCCCCCACGCTCGATATCCGTGCATCGATTCATCGGCTCGATGCCGGACTCGTTGATGCGTT
>JAKAYU010000019.1 GCA_021809525.1 Pseudomonadota bacterium
CTGCCACGCAAAAGCCTCTCGAGTGGTGAAAGTACTTGTAGCAAAGCCTTTTTACCACGAAAGGGGCTTTTGTTTTTCACGAATCACGAATTTTCCGGGCTAACCGAGCTTCAGCAGCTGAGCGATCAGCGCATCGGTCTGGATCGGCTCGCCGCTCAAGGCCATAGCGAGCAGTTCGCCGCCGAGCAGCGGCAGCGTGAGCAGCACATCGGGCCGTGTACGGGCTATGCGGCCGGTGTTGCGCGTGTCGCTGACGGCCGCGACCGTGCGCAGCTCGGGGTTCATCTCCTTGGCGGCGAGCACCACGAACGCGTTGTAGGAATCGTCCTCACTCAGCGCGAGCACCGCGCGCGCCTTGGCGATATCCGCCTTGCGCAGAATCTCGGTGTCGCTGCCGTCGCCGACGATCACATCCTCGGTGTGCTCCTCGCCGTCCGGCGGCTTTTGCGCGACGATGCTGGTGACGAGCAGGCCGCGGGCCACCAGGGCCCGCGCCGTGTCTTGAGCGAGCGGGCCGTCGCCGACCACGATGACATGGGACACGCGTTTCATCTTGCCTATTCTACGCGGCTGCAGCAGGTTCATCAGCCGCTTGTCGATCAAAGGGCCTGCGATGGCCGGCAGGGCGGTGGCGAACACGCCGAGGCCGAGCATGATGAGCGAGATCGTGAACACCCGGGCGTCGCTCGCGACGGGCGTGATGTCGCCGTAGCCGACCGTTGACATGGTCTCTACCGCGAAGTACGTGGCGTTGGTGAGATTGGTGATGTGGGGCTGGAAGCCGTTGCCGAGCAACAACGCCCCGAACGTGCCGTAGCCGAGAGTGAGCAGCAGGCCGGTGAGCGCGTACAAGGTGGCGGTGGCCAGGCTTGCGCGGGTGAAGGCGCCGCGCGCGGCAAGGAGCAGCGCCAGCTGCAGGATGCTGAACCCCTGCAGCAGCCGCGAGGCGCTCGAGAGGGGCGAGAACTCCAGTGCCACCATGGCCAGCGTGAGCAGGAACGCCAGGAGCCAGGCGAGGCGCGAGCGCCAGAGCATGCCGAAGGCCACCAGCACGAGCAGCACACCGATGCCGATGTGCGAGGCGGCCCCGAGCTGCAGCACGCTGACGCCGCCGGCCAGGGTGCTGATCGGCGGGGTGGCGAGCTCGTGCAGCAGCGGCCGCAGCGAGCCGGAGGCGAGCAGGATGTGCAGCAGGCCCTGCGCGCCGACCAGGGCTGCGAGCGGCACCTGCGGAAACCACGCGCGCGCATGCAGCAGACGGATCGTGCGCTGCCATTCCTTGCGCAGCCAGGTGCGCTCGGCGGCGAACCATTCACGTTTCATGCGTTGCCCCGTCGCACGATCCGAACCGCCTCACCGGCCGTTCTCGCCCGAGATGTCGGGGGCTCGGGCCGCAGGCGGTCCGGCCGGCGCTGCGGGTCAGTTCCCGCACTCGCCGGACAGCGCGATACGTCTGTTGGCACCTTCATTCTCCCGAAGTTCGCGCGGATGCTATGCTCGGCCGGTTGCACCCCTTCGCTCGCCAACACTATAGCAGGATCCGCGCGCCCGGGACGTCCGCCGCGGCGTGCCGCAGGCGATTCGACGTGCCGTTCGTGCAGGGCGGTCTTGCATGACCTGGCCGCTTGCGCTGGTCGCGGTGTTGGGCGGCGCGCTCGCGGGACTGTCACTCGGACTGCTCGGGGTCGGCAGTTCCATTCTGATCGTGCCGCTGCTCGTTTACGGGCTGCACGTTTCCCCTCATCTGGCGATCGGCACCTCCACGGTGGCTGCGACGGCCAGTGCGCTGTGGAGCCTGAGCGCGCATGCACGCGCCGGCACGGTGCGCTGGCGGTACGGCGGAACGTATGCGCTCGCGAGTGTGCTCGGCGCGGTAAGCGGCGCCCACCTGGGCAAGACGACCGACAGCCGCATCCTGCTGGCGCTGCTCGGCCTGCTGATGATGGCGGTGGCCGGGCTGATGCTTCGCTCCTCGCTGCGCGCGCGTCGGGCGCAGCACGCCGCCGAACGGCGCGAGCGCAGCTGGGTGCTGCCGGTGCTCGCGGCGACGGGCTTCGGCATCGGTTCGCTTGCGGGCCTGGTCGGTGTCGGCGGCGGCTTTCTCACCGTGCCGGCGCTGATGTTCACCACCGGCATGCCGCTGCTGAACGCGGTGGGCTCCTCGCTGGTATCCGTCGCGGCGGTGTCGGCCACCACGGCGGCAAGCTACGCCAGTTCGCAGCTGGTCGAGTGGCCCATCTCGGTACTGCTGATGATCGGCGGGGTGCTCGGCGGTTATGTGGGGGTGAAGCTCGCCGGCGTGCTCGCGGCGCGCAAGCGCGCACTCACCATTCTCTTCAGCGGCGTGGTTGCCCTCGCGGGGCTCTACATGGTGCTGCGCGGGCTCGCGAGTCTGCGCTGAGGGCCGCCGAGTTTGCGACGCAGCGCCGTGCCGCCGCGACTGGCACACCGCGCGGCCGCTGGCGGCGCCGCCGCGTCTCGGGTACAGTCCTGCGCTTTCGGCCCATGCCGCGCGCCGGTACGGATCGCTTGCCCCGGGGCGCGAAAGCGAGGTTGCGCGATGAAGGTTGTCAGTTCCTTGGTGGCCGCGGCGGCTTGTCTGACGCTGGCATCTCCGTTTGCACTGGCCGCGCAGGCCGGTCCCCAGCAGGAGAATTCCCACGGCCGCACGCTGCTGCCGATGCCGGTGAGTCGCAGCTTTCATTTCCGTCAGCTCGGGCCGGCGCTCGCCGGCGGGCGGGTGACTGCCGTCGCTGGGGTGCCGGGCAATCCGGACATCTATTATGTCGGCGGTGCGGACGGGGGCGTATTTCGCACCGAGGATGGCGGGATCACCTGGAAGGCGCTCTTTCAGCACCAGCCGGTGGCCTCGATCGGCGCGCTGGCGGTCGATCCGCGCAACCCTGCAGTGGTGTGGATCGGCACCGGCGAGGCCAATATCCGCAACGACATCTCCTTCGGGGACGGGGTGTACGAGTCGACCGACGGGGGCGTGCACTGGCGCCACCTCGGCCTTGCCGGTACGATGCAGATCTCGCGCATCCTGATCGACCCGCACCATCCGGACACGGTGCTGGTCGGCGCCATGGGCGATCCGTGGAAGAACAGCACCGAGCGGGGCGTGTACCGCACCACCAACGGCGGGGCGAGCTGGCAGAGGGTGCTTTACGTCGCTCCCGATGTGGGCATCGCGGACATGGCGATGGACCCGCGCAATCCCAACATCGTGTATGCGGCGACCTACCGCTTCCGGCGCGAGCCCTGGCACTATTCGTCCGGTGGCCCCGAGGATGCCATTTACAAGTCGGTCGACGGCGGGGTGAGCTGGAAGCGCCTCGCGGGCCACGGTCTGCCGAGCGGGCCTGTGGGGCGCATCGGGCTTGCCGTGGCGCCGAGCGCGCCCAATGTGGTGTACGCGGTGATCGGTACGCATCAGGGCGTGCTGTGGCGGTCGGACGATTCGGGCGAGAACTGGACGCTGGTCAGCAAGGATCAGTCCGTCGATGCGCGGCCGTTTTATTTCTCGCACATCGCGGTCGACCCGAAGAACCCCAATCATCTGTTCGCGCTCTCGATGCGCCTGCTCACCTCGTACGACGGCGGGCGCACCTGGCACAAGATCGCCCGCTCGATCCACGTCGACAATCACGCGATCTGGATCGATCCGACCGGCAGCGGCCGGATCATCGAGGGCAACGACGGAGGCGTGGCACTGTCGCTCGATAACGGCCGGCACTGGGCGTTCGTGCACAACCTTGCCATCGAGCAGTTCTATCACGTTGCCGTCGGCGGTGGCTTCTTCTATCAGGTCTGCGGCGGGCTGCAGGACAACAATTCCTGGTGCGGCCCGGGCGTGAGCAAGGATCCGAGCGGCATCTCGAGCCGCGCGTGGTACGGCTTCAATGGCGATGACGGCATCTACGGGATGCCGGCCCCCGACAATCCGAACTTGATCTACAACGAAGGGCAGAACGGGGCGTACTTCATCTACAACCGCTCCGAGGAACAGCTGCACGATATCCAGCCTTACCCGCGCGACGACAACGGCCGGGGCGCGGACGGCGCGCGCTACCGTTTTGCCTGGGAAGCAGCGTTCGCGGTTTCGCCCGCGAACCCCAAGGTGCTCTACGCCGGCGCCAATGTTCTGTTCAAGAGCAGCAACCGTGGGCGCACCTGGAAGGTGATCAGTCCGGACCTGACGCGCAACGACCGGGCCAAGCAGGGCCCCTCCGGGGGGCCTGTGATCCAGGACAACTCCGGCGCCGAATACTATGACGCGATCCTGACCATCAGCCCGGCCGAGTCCAACCCGCAGGTCATCTGGGTCGGCACCGACGACGGGCTCGTGCAGGTGACCCGCGATGGGGGCAAGCACTGGAGCAATGTCACGGTGAACATTCCGCACCTGGCCGGCTGGGGCCGCGTCGAGTCGATCGACGTTTCCCCGACGGACCCCGGCAGCGTGCTGATCGCGGTGGACAGACACTTCAGCGGCGACTTCCGGCCGTATCTGTATCGTACGAGCGATTACGGCAAGCATTGGACATCCGTGAGCGGCAACCTGCCGTCCGACGTCTATGCGCACGTCGTGCTGCGCGACCCGCATAACCCCGACCTGTATTACGCAGGCCTGGAGAATGGCCTGTACGTGTCATGGGACGCCGGCCGCGAGTGGTACAAGTTCGGTCTCGGCCTGCCGGATGCGGCAGTTTACGACTTGGCCCTGCAGCGCCGCACCAACTCTCTGGTGGTCGCCACGCACGGCCGCGGCGTGTGGATTCTCGATGACCTCACGCCCTTTGAGCAGTGGAATGCGCACGTGGCGCACACCGCGCTCACGCTGTTCAAGCCTGAGGATGCGGTGCGCTACTGGCCGTTCCAGCAGACCGAGTCGATGGGCGATGGCGCGTTCTTCGGCCAGAACCCGCATTACGGCGCGGCGTTCAACTACTATCTGGCGCACTCGGTGAAGCAGCCCGGGGAGCTCATCATCACCAACGCCAGCGGTGAGGTGGTGCGGATCTACAAGGGGCTGCACAAGGGCAAGCCGGTGCCGATGACCCCGCAGCCGGCCGGTGTGGCGCCGGCGGCTCACGGCGAGGTGCCGTGGGTGCCGGGCCAGGCCGGTCTGCACCGCATCTACTGGAACCTGCACGCGCAAGGCCCGGTGCGCTGGAGCTCCGCGCCGCAATTCAACCGCGGACCGCACAACGGGGCGCTGTTGCCGCCGGGTACCTACACCGCGACCGTGAAGATCGGCGGGGCGAGCGCCTCGCAGACCTTCAAGGTGGTCAATGATCCGGCCTCGCACGGCACGCTGGAGGGGATGACCGAGCGCTATCAGGTGACCGAAGCGGTGCTGCACGAGATCTCGCAGATCGACGTGGCCCTGAACCGGTTGCATGCGCTGGCCGTGCAGCTGCAGGGCCTGAAGGCGGCGGTGCGGGGGCTGCCCGAGCAGCGCTCGGCCGACGCGGCGATCGCCCAACTCGAGCGGGCCCGTCACGCGGTGCTGCTGAAGCTCACGAGCGACGCCGACTCATCGGAGTCGACGCTGTGGGTGCCGGATGGCATTCACGAGAAGCTGATCTCGCTTGAGGAGCTGCTGTGGGGCTCGGATAGGCCGGTCGATGCCGCTACGCTGCGCGAGAAGGCGCACTACGACGCCGAATACCGCAGCGCACTCGGCGCTTACAATGAGTTCCTGAACACGGCGGTCGGGAGCTTCAATCAGACCATGACCGGCGAGGGACTGTCCGGAGTGGTCGGCGGGGCGCCGCTCTCGCCCTGACCGCGCGCAGCCGTATGCGGCGGCACGCTCGGCGGCGCCTGCGGGGGCGTCCGCCGGGCGTGTCCGGGCGGCACGTGTTAGGCGCGCTCACGGCGCGCGCAGGCTTCAACCCTCCGGCCCAACCCCGCGGCCCCCTGCAGCGACGTTCCGCCGCGCCTGCGCGGCGGGCTCGCCATGCGCTGCCGCCAGAGGCGGCGTCCAACCGCCGGGGCGTTTCTCGAGGGCGAATCGGTGCCACAGCAGCGCAGCGCGCCAAGGGCGAGCGCGAACAGCGGCGAGCGCCCGCGACCCTCACCGCCGGTGAGGCCCTTGGCCCATCCCAGGAGCACCGCCACGCTGAGCAGTCCCGGCCCGCAGACCACGAGTCCGCAGATGAACACCAGCAGCACGCGCTCGCTGTGCAGACAACGCGCCCCCGAGAGCGCCCCGACCCGTGAGGGTCGCGCTGCGCGGTGCACCGGAGCGCGCATGCATCTTTGCCAGCGCGGCTTTCACGCGGCAAAGCAAGACCCGGTCGCGCGCGAAGCTGTAGCCCGATCGCGCCGCGAACATCATCTGGGCGATGCGTGCGTTGAACACGGCCAGGGCGACGGCAGCGCTGAGCGCGATATTCACTGCGCGGCCGCAGATGATGCGGATGAAGGCGCCGAAGGGCACGGCCGCGGAAGACTGGCGCGTGCGCGCCGAAGCTGATGGCGAGCGCGAGGACCGGCAGCGCGATTGCGGGGGCCCCGAGCAGGTCGGCCGCGAGAATCACTCGCCCCAGGCTGCGGCGCGGATCGATCGGCTCCTCGCCAATTGAACGGAAGCGCAATTGCCCCCGCGCTTCGTCCCGTCGCGCGCACGGTTCATCGCAATCAGGCGCGGGAACGCCAAGCCCGTGTGCGGCTGCCGTGGCATAGTGATGTTTTTTCGCGCCGGCGGGCAACACGAGCCGGTGAACCATAACTGATGGAGGGGTAATCCGTGAAGCAATTCTTGATGCGCTCCGCGTTCGCGGCCGCGGCGCTCGGGCTGTGTGTCTGCGCAGGCGCTGCGGGCCTGATCCCCGAGCCCAACGCCAATGCCGTGCCGTACGCCACCAAGGCCGATCCGGAGATTCTGGTGTTGGATGCCAGCACCGCGGGCCGGGGGTTTGCGACCTCGACCATGCAGATACCGGTCCGCCCCGGCCCGTTCACCTTCGTGTATCCGCAATGGATTCCCGGCTACCACGCCCCGCACGGCCCGCTCGCTGATGTCTCGCAGATCAAGGTGAGCGCCGACGGCAAGCCGCTCACCTGGCGGCGCGACAAGGTGGACATGTACGCGTTCCACGTCACGGTGCCGCAGGGTGTGCACACCATCAAAGTGCAGTTCACCGTGCTGCTGAACGGCGGGGGAAGCCGCAGAGCATCGCCCAACGCGGCGGTGATTACCTGGACGCGCGTGCTGTTCTATCAGAACAACATCAATTATCACCACTATTACGTCAAGCCGAGCATCATCCTGCCGAAGGGCTGGGGCTACAGCACGGCGCTCACCACGACAAGCCGCGAGGGTGAGCGCGTCAACTTCGCCGAGGAGCCGCTCACCTACGTGGGGGACTCGCCGCTCGACATGGGCCGCTTCTACAAGAAGGTGCTGCTGTGGCATCACGGCAACGCCCATATGTGGCTCGACATGTTCGCCGATGCGCCGCAGGATCTCGACGTGCCGGCGAAGCTCCTCGCGGCCTACAAGAACGTGGCGCCCGAGGCGCTGGCGCTGTACGGCTCGAGGCACTGGTACAACTATCACGCCCTGCTGACACTTTCGAACAAGATCAGCTTCGAGGGCGTCGAGCACCACCAGTCGAGCGACAACCGGGCGCCGGCGGACTTCATGACGAACCCGAGACAGCAGCTCGTCGGCGGCGACCTGATCACCCACGAGTTCTCGCACTCCTGGAACGGCAAGTACCGCCGGCCGTGGGACCTCACCACGGACAACTACCAGATCCCCCAGCGCACCGACCTGCTGTGGGTGTATGAGGGTATGAACCAGTATCTGGGCGATCTGCTCTCGTTCCGCGCCGGCATCCGCAAGCCGAGCGAGTACCCGCAGTACCTCGCGATGATCTACAGCCAGATGGCCAGCGAGCCGGGGCGCGATACCACGCCGCTGATCGATCTGACCACCGGCGCGCCGTATTACTACGATCAGGCGAGGGGGGAGTATCCCTCGATCCGGCGCACGGCCGGGGACTTCTACACCGAGGGCGAGCTGCTGTGGCTCGATGTGGACACCATCATCCGCGCCAAGACCCACGGCAAGAAGTCCCTCGATACCTTCCTGCACCTGTACTCGCAGCCGAAGTTCACGGGCCCGATCACCAAGACCTACACGCGGGCGGACATCGAGCATCTGCTGAACGAGGTGGTGCCGTACAACTGGCATGCGTTCTTCCAGCGCCATGTCTATGAGATCGCCAAGCTCCCGCCGACCGGGGAGCTGCGCCGCTCGGGCTGGCGCCTGGTGTACACCGCCAAGCCCAATCCGTTCATGGCGGCCGCGGAGGCGATGTATCACTTCGACAGCCAGTGGCTGACCTACGGCTTCACCATCAACAAGATGGGCGTGCTGGCCGACGTGCGCGAAGGCTCGCCCGCCTGGAAGGCCGGGATGGTTCCGGGGATGAAGATCGAGGCGGTCGACGGTCAGACCTTCACGCCGAAGGTGCTCAACTACGTGATGGTCCAGGCCAAGCGCCATGCCAAGCCGACCGAATTCGTCGTCTCGCAGGACGGCTGGTTCCATACGATCTGGGTCAGCTATTTCGGCGGTCCGCGCTATCCGCATCTGGTGCGCATCCCCGGCACCGTGAACATGCTGGCGAAGATCATGGCGCCGCACGCCAAGCACTGAGCGGGCTCGGTGGGTTGCAGGACCCGGACCGGTTGGTCCGGGTCCTGCCTTCTCTGCGCCACCGATGCGCAGAGCGTCTCCCCGTCAGAACAGCTCCGCGACCGCAGCGCCGGGACCGCCAGCGGGTCAGGCCGGGCGCGCCGTGCCGGCCGCTCGGCAGGCTGGTTGCGCGAGCCGAGGTAACGTGCGCACGGGTCGTTTCATGCCGGCACGGCAGGCAAATCCTCCCTGTTGACTTGCGTGCGAGCCGGACCCGGCTGGCGCGTGCGTGCCATCCGAAGTAAGCTTAAGGATTATTCACCGCCGGTCGTTGCCGGTGGTGAGCCATAATGAAAAGGGGTTTATCGTGACGTCCAAGTCCATTTGCTCGATGCTGGCAGTCGCCTCGCTCGGGCTGTGCGCGGCGGCCAATGCCGCCGGCCTGATCCCGGAGCCCAACGCCAACGCCGTGGTGTACGCGACCAAGGCCAATCCCGAGACTCTGGTGTTGGATGCCCGAACGGCGGGCCGCGGGTTCATGACCTCGACGATGAGCATTCCGGTCGTGCCGGGGCCGTTCACGTTCGTCTACCCGCAGTGGATTCCCGGCGAGCACGGTCCCACGGGGCCGCTGGCCGACATCTCGCAGCTGAAGGTGAGCGCCGACGGCAAGCCGCTCACCTGGCGGCGCGACAAGGTGGACATGTATGCGTTCCACGTCGAGGTGCCGCAGGGCGTGACCTCCATCAAGGTGCGCTTCACGGTGCTGATGAATTCCCCCGACGTGATGTCGACGCCGAACGTCGGGGTGGTGAACTGGAACCGGGTGCTGTTCTATCAGAACAACATCAACTACCACAATTACTACATCAAGGCGAGCATCATCCTGCCGAAGGGCTGGGGCTTCGGCACGGCGCTCACCACGGCGAGCCGCGAGGGTGAGCGCGTCAACTTCGCCGAGGAGCCGCTCACCTACCTGGTCGACTCGCCGCTCGACATGGGCCGCTACTACAAGAAGGTGCTGCTGTGGCACGAGGGCACTGCCCATCAGTGGCTCGACATGTTCGCCGATGCGCCGCAGGAGCTCGACGTGCCGGCGAAGATCCTCGATGCGTACAAGAACATGACGCCCGAGGCGCTGGCGCTGTACGGCTCGCGTCACTGGTACAACTACCACTCGCTGCTCGCGCTCTCGAACAAGATCGGCTTCCAGGGCATCGAGCATCATCAGTCGAGCGATGACCGCGCGCCGGCGGATTTCATGACCAACCCGAAGTGGCAGCTCGTGGCCGGTGATCTGCTCACCCACGAGTTCTCGCACTCCTGGAACGGCAAGTACCGCCGGCCGTGGGACCTCACCACGGACAACTACCAGATCCCGCAGCGCACCGATTTGCTCTGGGTGTACGAGGGCATGAACCAGTATCTGGGCGATCTGCTCTCGTTCCGCGCCGGCATCAGAAAGCCGAGCGAGTATCCGCAGTACCTCGCGATGATCTACAGCCAGATGGCCACCGAGCCGGGGCGCGACACCGAGCCGCTGATCGACCTGACCACCGCGGCGCCGTTTCTGTACGAGGCCCGGGGTGAGTACCCCTCGATCCGGCGCACGGCCGGGGACTTCTACACCGAGGGCGAGCTGCTGTGGCTCGATGTGGACACCATCATCCGCACCAAGACCCACGACAGGAAGTCGCTCGATACCTTCCTGCACCTGTACTCGGAGCCTAAGTTCACCGGCCCGATCACCAAGACCTACACGCGGGCGGACATCGAGCATCTGCTGAACGAGGTGGTGCCGTACAACTGGCATGCGTTCTTCCAGCGGCACGTCTACGAGGTCGCCAAGCTCCCGCCGACCGGGGAGCTGCGCCGCTCGGGCTGGCGTCTGGTGTACACCGCCAAGCCCAATCCGTTCATTCAGGCGCGCGAAGAGCTGATGCACATGAACTACCAGTGGCTGACCTATGGGTTCAACATCGGCAAGGGCGGCAAGCTCCTCGACGTGCGCGAGGGCTCGCCCGCCTGGACGGCGGCGATGGTGCCGGGCATGAAGATCGAGTCGGTGGATGGCCAGGGCTATACCCCGGGCGTGCTGAAGTACGTGCTGGTGCAGGCCGAGCACACCCATCAGCCGACCACCTTCATCGTCTCGCAGGACGGCTGGTTCCACACCATCAAGGTGAGCTACTTCGGTGGCCCGCGTTATCCGCACCTCGTGCGGATCCCGGGTACGCCGAACCTGCTGGCGCGCATCATGGCGCCGCACGCCAGGCACTGAGGGCGGCATGCGCAGCGCACGGCCCGGGCCGCAAGGTCCGGGCCGTGCCTGTTGGCGCTACGGCCGGCGTTGCCCGCAGCGGCCGCTTTTCATCGAACGGAATTGCCCGCGCGCGACAGGCGCGGACGCGAGCGGCGGCTGATTCAGTGCGATTCGGCGTCGTCCGCGAGGGACGGCGGGTCGGCGTCGTCGGGGTTGATGACCCCGAAGCGAGCCGGGGTGTAGGCGTAGAAGAGCCGCACCTTCTCGGCGTGCAGCAGGTCGAGCAGCTTCTGCGCCTCTTCGGGGGTGGCGATGAACTCCACCTCGACGGTGAGTGTGCCGGCGAGCTCGAAGAACCGCGCCTCGTGCAGCATGTGATGACGGCCGAAGCCGGCCATCGCCTTGAACGCCGAGCCGCCGCGGATGCCGAGACGGTTGCCTTGCTCGAGCAGCCACTCCCATACCAGTTTGCCGTGGTGGCGGTGATCCTCGTGCACGTAGAAGCGGAACAATGAACCCTGCATGGGCGGCCCTGAATTCGTGTTGCTGTGCTGTCGGGGAGAAGTCTATGCGTCCTGCGCGGCTGGTTCAAATTCGCGCCGCGCCGCGGGTAGCGCGCACAGGCCATCCGAAGTAAGCTAATCGTTTACCGCTGAGCGCACCACGGGAGCTCGATGTCCTGATGCCCAAGCACGAACTGCGCGCCGCCGCCTCACTCGCCGCCGTCTTCTCGGTCCGCATGCTCGGGCTGTTCATGATCTACCCGGTGTTCGCGCTCGCCGCGCGCGGCTTAAGCGGCGCCACGCCGTACACCATTGGTATCGCGCTCGGGATCTATGGCCTCACCCAGGGACTGCTGCAGATGCCCTTCGGGCTGCTCTCCGACCGCATCGGCCGCAAGCCGATGGTGGTTGCGGGCCTGATTCTCTTCGGGCTGGGCAGTGCCTGGGCGGCGAGCGCGCACTCGATGGCGACGATGATCGCCGGGCGGGCGCTGCAGGGGGCCGGGGCGGTCGGCTCGGTGATTCTCGCGCTGGTGGCGGATCTGACGGCCGAGGAGAACCGCACCAAGGCGATGGCGATGGTGGGCATGACCATCGGCCTGTCGTTCCTCGTGGCCATCATCGCAGGTCCCCTGCTCAGCGCCTGGATCGGGGTGTCCGGCATCTTCTGGATGATGAGCGTGCTCGCGCTCGTCGGCATCGCAATCACGCTGTTCGTGGTGCCGGCGCCGCGGCGCACGCGTGTGCACCGGGAGGCCGAGCCGGTTGCCGCGCTCATCGGTTCGGCGCTGCGCAACACGCAGCTGCTGCGCCTGGATTTCGGCATCTTCGCGCTGCACGCGATGCTCACCGCAAGCTTCCTCGTGGTGCCGGCGCTGTTCGCCTCGACGCTGCGCCTGCCGGGCCGCAGCGAGTGGCTGGTGTATCTGCCGATTCTGCTGCTCTCCGTGGTGGTGATGCTGCCGGCGATCATCCTCGGGGAGCGCCGGCGGCGGATGAAGGGCGTGCTGGTCGGTGCGGTGGCGGCCCTTGCGGTGAGTCAGTTCATGCTTGCCTTCGGCAGCGGCGATAGCGTGATGCTGCTCGCGGCGCTCACGGTGTTCTTCGCCGGCTTCAACATCATGGAGGCGAGCCTGCCCTCGCTCGTGACCAAGACCGCCCCTCCGGGGGGCACGGGCACGGCGACCGGGGTGTATTCGAGCTCGCAGTTCCTCGGCATCTTCGCCGGCGGGGTGGCCGGCGGCTGGATCCATCAGCACGGCGGGACCGCCGAGGTGTTCGAATTCGCCGGCGCGCTCGCGCTGGTGTGGCTGGTGCTCGCCGCGACGATGCGGGCGCCGAGCTATTTCGCCTCCCGGGTAGTCCGCCTCGGTGAGGGCCGGGGGGCCGATGGGGCGGGCCTCGCGGCGGCGCTGCGCGCGCTGCCCGGCGTGGCCGAGGCCGTGGTGGTCGCGGATGAGGGTGTCGCATACCTCAAGGTCGACTCCAAACTCTTCGACCCGCAGAAGGCCGCCGCGCTGGCCGGTGCGCCGCTGCAGACCGCCGCGGGCTGACGCTGCGCCGCACCGCGTCGATCCAACACGCACATCTCTCCCTTACGGGAGCTTGACATGTGCGCGCGCACGCATAAGATGCGCGCCAACGCAACCACCCCGGAAACTCTATGGACCCTGGCCCTAGTAGCCGCTTCATCGCCGACTGATCGGCGGAACGTCTCCCCCGGGCGCAGGATCCACATCCCACCGGCGGCCGTCCCGCGATCTGCAGCGGGACGGTGCGCACAGCGCGGCAGGCCTTGCCGCGTGCCGGCCGCATCCTCCAGAAGCGTACTCGAGCGGGCGAGGCCAGCTGGGCCTCGCCAGTCAACGTGATGCGAGGAACGACCGATGTCCTTCTCCGAGACCGATGCGGCGCCCGCCGAGGCGCTGCTCGCCGATGCGCATGCCGGTGATATCCGCGGCGCGTTCGGCACGATTGCCCGTCACGACACCGGGCCGCGCAGCGGCTGGGGGCCGCGGCTGCACACGCTGCTTGCGATCCTCGGGCCCGGGCTCATCGTCATGGTGGGGGACAACGACGCCGGCGCGTTCGGCACCTATGCCCAGGCCGGCCAGAACTACGGCACGGCGCTGCTGTGGACGCTGCTGCTGCTGGTGCCGGTGCTCTACGTCAATCAGGAGATGGTGCTGCGGCTCGGGTCGGTCACGCGCACCGGGCATGCGCGACTGATCCTCAAGCGCTACGGGCGCTTCTGGGGTGCGTTCAGCGTGATCGACCTGTTCCTGCTGAACGCCCTGACGATCGTCACGGAGTTCATCGGCATCAGTCTGGCGCTCGGCTACCTCGGGCTGTCCCGTCCGCTCGGCGTGCTCGCCGCCGCGGTCCTGATCGTCGCGGCCGCCGGCACCGGGGACTTCCGCCGCTTCGAGCGTTTCTCGATGGCGCTGGTGTTCGGCAGCCTGCTGCTGATCCCGGTGTTCGTCTGGGTGCACCCGCCGATGGGGCAGGTGGCGCACGATCTGCTCGTGCCGCACCTGCCGCCTGGCCACCTCGGCAGCATCATGCTGCTCATCATCGCCATCGTCGGCACGACGGTCGCTCCCTGGCAGCTGTTCTTCCAGCAAAGCTACGTGATCGACAAGCGCATCACGCCGCGTTTCATCTCCTACGAGCGGCTGGACCTGTGCATCGGCATCGCGCTGGTGCTCATCGGTGCGGTGGCCATGATCAGCTTCACCGCCGCGACCTTCGCCGGCCGGGCGCAATTCGGCGCCTTCCAGGACGCCGGGGCGGTGGCCGCGGCGATTGGCCAGTACGTCGGACGGGCCGCCGGCGCGTGCTTTGCGGTCGCGCTGATCGACGCGAGCGTCATCGGCGCGATGGCCGTGTCGCTCTCGACGGCCTACGCGGTCGGAGACGTCTTGTCGCTCGGACACTCGCTGCATCAGCGGCCGAGGGAGGCCAAGGCGTTCTACGTCATTTATGCGGGGCTGATCGGGGTGTCGGCCGCGCTGGTGCTGACGCCGGGCACGCCGCTCGGACTGCTGACCAATGCGGTGCAGACGCTCGCCGGTGTGTTGCTGCCGAGCGCCACGGTGTTCCTGCTGCTGCTGTGCAACGACGAGGAGGTGCTCGGGCCCTGGGTGAACGGCCCGTGGCTGAACCTGTTCACCGCCCTGGTGATCGCGGCGCTGCTGCTGCTGTCGATCATACTCACCGCCGCGGTGCTGCTGCCCGGTCTCGGCGCGCATGTGATGCTGATGGTGCTCGTCGGCGGGGCGGTCATGGCGCTCGTTGCGGCGGTGCCGCCGTTTGTGCGCGCTCTGCGCACGCCGCGGCGGCAGTTTGCCCCCGGGGTGCTCGAGAACTGGCAGATGCCGCCCCTCGGCGCGCTGGGCCGGGCGCGCGTGACGCCCTGGACGCGCCTCGGCATGGCGGCGCTGCGCGCGTATCTGTTCATTGCCGGGGGCCTCGTGCTGGTGCGCATCGCGCTGCTCGCCGGGCTGCATCTGTAGGCGCCGCAGTGCCGGGGCCGTGCTAGGCTCTGCCGCGCGTCCGGGCGAGCCGTGCGGGCGCAAGGGGGAGCACATGATGAGTATCCGCTTCAGATGCCTCGCACTGGTTGCCGTGCTGGCCGCGACGAGCGGCCTCGCGCAGGCGCGCCAGTGCGACGGGGTTACCTTCCCGGAGCACGTGACGGTGCACGGACAGACACTCACGCTGAACGGGCTTGGGATCCGCAAGGCGACCTGGTTTCGGATCAAGGTCTACGTCGGGGCGCTTTATCTGGCGCATCCCTCGGCGGATGCGGCCGCGATTCTCGCCAGCGACGCGCCGAGCGAGATCGTGCTGCACTTTCTCTGGCACGTGACTACCGGGCAGCTGCGCAGCGCCTGGCGCGATGGGTTCAAGAAGAGCGCGCCCGCCGAGCTGCCCGCGCTGCGCGCGCGCATCGCCAAGCTCAATGGCTGGATGCACGGTGTCGGCTCGGGGCAGAGCATGACGTTCGTGCACCTGCCGGGGCAGGGCATCGAGTACCTCTTCAATGGGGTGCCGCAGGGCTCGATCCCCGGGGCGGACTTCGCCCGCGCGTTCCTCGGCATCTGGCTCGGGCCACATCCGCCGGGGCGGGCGCTGAAGGCAGGTCTGCTCGGCGGCGCGTGCCGCTAGGGCCGCATCAGCCGCGGTACTCGCAGCCGCTCGTGCAGGTCTCGCGCACGGTGATGCGGCTCAACTGGGGCAGGGCGGGCTTGAGGCGCTGCCAGACCCACTCGGCGAGCCGCTCACTGGTCGGGTTCTCGAGCCCGGGTACCTCGTTGAGGTAGCGGTGATCGAGCGCTTCGTGCACTGGCGCGAAGGCGCTCTTCAGCACCGCGAAATCGCACACCCAGCCGAGCACCGGCTCGAGCGGCCCTTCCACGTGCACGCCGATCCGGAAGGAGTGTCCGTGCAGCCGGGCGCACTTGTGCCCCGGAGGCACGTGCGGCAGGCGGTGGGCGGCCTCGATGCGGAATTCCTTGAAAATCTCCATGGGCGCGACTGTACCGAACTGACCGGTCCGAGTCATGGCCCGGTCATGGCCCGCAAGCGGCGGCGCAGGCGCACATCCGGGCCGGGTGAAGGGGTAGCATTGCGGCATGAACGCGCGATTCCGTCCGCTGCTGCTGATCGTCACGGTTTTCTGGATCTACGTGGCGCTCTCGGATGTGCTCTACGCCAATCAGATGCAATCGAGCCTCACGGCCATGCACGTCGGGCACCTGTTCGCCCCGTGGCAGGCGCGGCTCCTGCAGCACCTGCTCCTGTATCCGGTGCTGCTTACCTGCGTGTGGACCTCGCTGCGCATGGGCTGGCAGCCGATCTGGCGCCGCCTGCCGCTGCAGATGCTGCTCGCGGTGGGGTTCGCGGCTCTGGCCGAGCCGACGCTCTGGCTGGGTGACTCGGTGCTCGTGGGCGTGCGCGAGGTCATCCGTCAGATCACCCATACCCCCGGGCAGGTGCACCTGCCGGTCGCGCCGCTCACCCAGATCTGGATCGCGAGCGCCACGAGCTTCCTGCTCACCTACGGGTTCGGCCTGGCGCTCGCGACCGGCTTTGATGTCTACCGCCGGCTGCGCGATACGCAGATCCGCTCCGCGGCCCTGGAGAGGGCGCTGACGGCGGCGCATCTGGCGGCACTGCGCATGCAGCTCTCGCCGCATTCGCTGTTCAACCTGCTCAACACCATCCACGGACAGATCGACGGGGATCCGGCCGACGCGCGCAGCATGATCGTGCAGCTCGCCGACCTGCTGCGCCGGCTCCTGAACGCCGGGGAGCGAGAGTTCACCCGCCTCAACGACGAGCTGCAGTTCGCGCGGCTGTACCTGACTTTGCAGCAGCGGCGCTTCGCCGACCGGCTCACGGTGCATGTGCCGGCTCCGGAGCGCGCCCCGCGCGCCTGGGTGCCGAGCCTGATCCTGCAGCCGCTGATCGAGAACGCGGTGGTACACGGGCTCGCCGGCCATCCCGATGCGGTCGAGATCCGGGTCGAGGCGCTGCAGGAGGGGCAGCTGCTCACGCTGCGCGTGAGCAACACCATCGACCGGGACGAGCCCAACCGTCGTGAGGGCATCGGCCTGAAGAACGTGCGCGAGCGGCTCGCGATCCAGTTCGGCGAGCGCGCCACGTTCGAGGCCGCGCCGCGCCCCGGCGGCCAGTGGGTTGCCGAGATCCACCTGCCACTGCTCGCGCAGGACAACGATCCGGTGCTGGCAGCGCCCGTGGCGGCTTGAGCGGCGCGCCCATGGAGGACTCCTCGCGCACGCTGCGGCGCGCCTCGACGCTCTCGCTCGCGGTGCTCTCCGGCATCAATCTGCTCAACTATCTCGACCGGTACGTCGTCTCGGCGGTGCTGCCGGAGTTGAAGCGCGCCCCGCTCGGGCTCGATGACTTTCAGTTGGGCACGCTCATGAGCGGCTTTCTGATCGTGTACATGCTGGCCGCGCCGCTGTTCGGGCGGCTCGGGGACCGCGGCTCGCGCACCCGTCCGATCGCCATAGGGGTGTTTCTCTGGAGCCTCGCGACGGGACTGACGGGCTTGGCGCGCAACTACCTGCAGCTGCTCGGCGCGCGCGCGGCCGTCGGCATCGGCGAGGCGGCCTACGGCACCATCGCTCCCTCGCTGCTCGCCGACCATTTTCCGCTGCGCACGCGCGGGCGGGCGTTTGCGCTGTTCAACATGGCGATTCCCGTCGGCGCGGCGCTCGGCTACATCGTCGGCGGTCTGGTCGAGGCGCACTACGGGTGGCGGGCGGCGTTCTTCGTGGCGGGGGTGCCGGGCGTGGCGCTCGCGCTGTGGGTGTGGCGGCTGCCCGATCCGCCGCGCGGCGCGCAGGATGAGTCCTCCGGCGCGGCCACCGCCCCGGCGGCGCCCGCCGGTTCCTGGCGCGTGTACGTCAAACTGCTGCGCCAGCGGGCATACCTGCTCACGGTGCTCGGCTACGCGGCCTACACATTTGCCCTCGGCGGCATGGCGTTCTGGATGCCGACCTTCCTCGAGCGCGTGCGTGGCGTGCCGGGTGTCACGGCCACGGCCGGGTTCGGCGAAATCGTGGTGGTGACGGGATTCCTCGGCACCTTCGCCGGCGGCTGGCTCGGGGATTACTGCCTGAAGTTCTCGGCCCAGGCGTACCTGTGGCTGTCGGGCTGGGTGACGGTGCTCGCCGTGCCGGCGACCTATCTGGCGCTCGCGTCCGGGACCCCGTGGGTGTTCTACGGTGCGCTCACGGCCGCGCAGCTGCTGCTGTTCATGTCGACCGGGCCGATCAACACGGTCATCGTCAACCTGGTGAGCCCCCTCGAGCGCGCCTGCGCCGTCGCGCTCAGCGTGTTCGTCATCCACGCGCTCGGGGACGTGATCTCACCCTCGATCATCGGCGGGATCTCCGATGCGAGTTCGCTCGGCATCGCGGTGATGATCGTGCCGGTGGCGGTGGCGCTGAGTGCGCTGTTGTGGCTGTTCGCAGCCCGGGCCGACCGCGTCGCTCAGCGCGCGACGAATGCCCGCTCGATGACGTAATCGCCGCTCTCGCCGATGTGCGGGGACATCTGAAAGCCGCGGCCATCGAGCAGCGTGCAGGTGTCGGTGAGCATCGCGGGGCTGCCGCACACCATGGCGCGGTCTTCGCCCGGATCGAGCGGCGGCAGGCCAAGATCATACGAGAGCCGCCCGGAGTCGATCAGCGTCGTCAGCCGGCCGCGGTTGACGTGCGGCTCGCGGGTGACGGCCGGGTAGTACAGCAGCTTCTCGCGCACCCACTCCCCGAGCAGCTCGTGGGATTTGAGCTCCTCGATGCGGTGCTTGAGCACCGCCGTCTCGCGCGCCCAGCGCACCCCGTGCACGAAGATGATCCGATCGAAGCGCTCGTAGGTCTCCGGGTCCTTGATCACGCTCATGAAGGGCGCGGCGCCGGTCCCGGTGGACAGCAGATACAGGCGCTTGCCCGGCTTCAGGTCGTGCAGCACCAGAGTCCCGGTGGGCTTGCGGCTGATCAGCACCTCATCGCCTTCGCGGATGTGCTGCAGGCGGGAGGTGAGCGGCCCGTCGGGCACCTTGATGCTGAGGAACTCCAGGTGCTCCTCGTGGTTGGCGCTGGCAATGCTGTAGGCGCGCAGCAGCGGGCGTGAGTCGACCTCGAGCCCGACCATGACGAACTGGCCGTTCTCGAAACGCAGGCCCGCATCGCGGGTCGTCGTGAAGGTGAATTGCGTGTCCGTCCAGTGCTTGACCGAGAGCACCCGTTCGCTGCCTATCGCCGCCAAGTGCGTGTACCTCTCTGTTCTGCCGGGAGATTCAGCGGGCGGCATTGTACCGGGGAGCGGCCGCGCGGGGAGTGATTTTGCGGCATTTACTGATGCTTATGCGACATGTCCCCATCGCGGCGCGCTGTTGGGTCCGTGCAACACCCGCGGCTGCTATGATGTGGGCGGCCGCGCCACGCGGTCACGGCACACGGGGCGCACATGGGGACACCGGAGCAGGGGAGTCTGCGCGGGCGGACGCTGTTCATCACGGGGGCGAGCCGCGGCATCGGGCTCGCGATCGGCCTGCGGGCGGCGCGCGAAGGCGCGAACGTGGCCGTGGCAGCAAAGACCACCGAGCCGCACCCGAAGCTGCCGGGCACGATCTACAGCGCCGCGGAGCAGATCGAGGCCGCCGGCGGCAGGGCGCTCGCGCTGCCGCTCGATGTGCGCGACGACGAGCAGGTGCGCGCGGCCATCGAGCGGACCGCCGAGCTCTTCGGCGGTATCGACATTCTGGTCAACAACGCCAGCGCCATCAGCCTCACGCCGACGCGGGCGACGGACATGCGCCGATTCGACCTGATGCACTCGATCAACACGCGTGGCACGCTGCTTTGCAGCAAGCTTGCCGCGCCGCTGCTCGCACGCGGCGTCAACCCGCACATTCTCATGCTCGCGCCGCCGCTGCACCTCGAGCCTCGCTGGTTCGCCCCGCACCTGCCGTACTCGCTGGCGAAGTTCGGCATGAGCCTGTGCGTCCTTGGGCTCGCGGGGGAGTTCGCGGCCGACGGCATCGCGGTGAACGCGTTGTGGCCGCGCACCATCATCGGTACGGCAGCGCTCAAGGTGGCACTCGCTGCGGCGCCCCCGGAGGCGCTGCGGCGAGCGCGCTCGCCGCAGATCGTGGCCGAAGCCGCCTGCGCGATCCTCAAGCGCGACAGCCGCGCCTTCACCGGGCAGTTCTGTATCGACGAGCAGGTGCTGCGCGAGGAGGGGATCAGCGATTTCTCGGCCTACCGGCAGAGCGGCGTGCGCGAGGAAGAGCTGCTGACGGATCTGTTCGTTTAGGAGGGTGGCCCGTCCCGCGGCGCTCTCGCCTACCCGGGGCGGCGGGCGCAACGTGCGGGGCGGGCAGTGCAGCGCGTGGCGGCATCGCTACGGCGGGCAAGCACGCGCCGCGGCAATGCCGTCCCATGATGAACCGCCAAGCGGCCGCAGCGCCGGGTAGGCGAGCGCTTCAAGCGCCCGCGGCAACCACATGAGGTCGGTTCGGGGCGGGGCTCTGACAGCCGATGCGGTGACTGAGGTCGATGCCGGCGAGCTCGTAGCCCTTCCTGAAATCGCGGATATGCCGCGCCATCCACTGCCGGGCCGCGTCCGCGTCGCGCCGCTCGAGGGCCTCGAGGATGCGCCGCTGCGCGGTGGCGATGCGCAGGCGGGCCTGAGGGACCTGATCGATCATGTCGCGCAGCGAGGGCTCGAGCAGCTGGATGAGCGGCTCGTGCACGAGTGCAAACACCTGGTTGTGGGTCGCCGTGCCGAGGGCCCGGAAGAACTCGGCCGCATAGTGCACGGCTTTGTCCGTCAGCGCGTTTTCCGACTCGAAGCGCGCGTGCACCGCGGCAAGGCGCTCAAGATCAGCGTCGCTGTGCGCACGCGCCGCGCTCTCGGCGATGGGCGGCTCGAACTCCGTGAGCGCCGTCCAGACCTCGAGGAACGTCACATCGTGCAGCGCCAGCGCGCGGCTCACGTCCTTGGCGACCGCGAGATGGCGCGGACGGCTGACCGTCATGCGCTTGGACCCTGGACGCCGCTCGAGCAGCCCGCTGCATTCGAGCTCGCGCAGCGCCTCGCGCACCGTGGAGCGGTTCACCCCGAGCTGGCGGGCGAGTTCGGTCTCCGGCGGCAGCCGCTCGCCTTCGCGCAGGGCGCGGCTGAGGATGCGTTCGGTGATCGCGTCGGCCACCTTGCGGTAGGCGGGCGTCAGGGCGATCTGATCGAATTCAACGCTCATGCGCGCTCAGTCGGCCGCTTCGAACAGCTCCCGCCCGATCAGCATGCGGCGGATCTCCTGCGTGCCGGCGCCGATCTCGTAGAGCTTGGCATCGCGCAGCAGCCGGCCGGCCGGGTAGTCATTGATGTAGCCGTTGCCGCCGAGCGCCTGGATGGCCTCGAGCGCCACCCGCGTGGCGTGCTCGGCGCAGAACAGAATGCAGGCGGCGGCATCGCGCCGGCGCACCTGGCCGGCGTCGCAGGCGCGCGCCACGCTGTACACGTAGGCACGGCTGGCCCCGAGCGCCGCATACATGTCAGCGAGCTTCGCCTGCATCAGCTCGAAAGTGCCGATCGGCTGGCCGAACTGTTTGCGCTCGCGCACGTAGGGCAGCACCAGCTCGAGCGCCGCGGCCATCAGCCCGAGCGGTCCGCCGGAGAGCACGACGCGCTCGTAATCGAGGCCGCTCATCAGCACACGCACCCCGCCATTGTGCTCACCGAGGAGGTTCTCTCGCGGCACGGCGCACTGTTCGAACACGAGCTCGCAGGTGTTCGAGCCGCGCATGCCGAGCTTGTCGAGCTTCTGCGCGGTGCTGAAGCCCGCAAAGCCGCGCTCGACGATGAACGCGCTGATGCCGCGGCTGCCGGCGGCCGGATCGGTCTTGGCGTACACGATGAGCACATCGGCGTCCGGGCCGTTGGTGATCCACATCTTCCGCCCGGTGAGCACGTAGTGATCGCCGCGCCGCTCGGCGCGCAGCTGCAGCGAGGTGACGTCCGAGCCCGCCTGCGGCTCGGACATCGCAAGCGCCCCGACGTGCTCGCCGCTGATGAGCTTCGGCAGATAGCGCTCGCGCTGGGCATCCGAGCCGTTCAGCCGCAGCTGATTGACGCAGAGATTGGAGTGCGCGCCGTAGGAGAGGCCCACAGCGCCCGATGCGCGCGAGATCTCCTCCATGGCGATCACGTGGGCGAGGTAGCCGAGTCCCGTGCCGCCCCAGCGCTCCGGCACGGTGATGCCGAGCAGGCCGAGCGCGCCGAGCTCGGGCCACAGATCGCGCGGGAAGGCGTTGTCGCGGTCGATCTCGGCGGCGCGCGGAGCGATGCGTTCGCTCGCGAAGCGGCGCACCTGCGCGCGGATTTCCCCCGCAGCCTCATCCAGGCCGAGGCCCCTGTCGATCGGATCGTGAGCGGACATGAACTTGTCTTCCATTGAAATAGGACGGTATGATTGTCCGACAATCCGGCTATTGTGACAAGCCCATGCCCCGCATCGAATCCCGGCTCGATACCCGCTCGGAGGATTTTCAGGACAACGCGCGCGCGCTGCGCGCGCTCACGAGCGAGCTGAAGCGCGAAGTCGAGCGCGCCGCAGAGGGCGGCTCGGCCGCAGCGGTGAGCCGCCACCGGGCCGCGGGCAAACTCACCGCACGCGAGCGTGTGCGCCAGCTGCTCGATCCGGGCAGCCCCTTTGTCGAGCTCTCGCAACTGGCCGCGCACGGCCTGTATGGCGGTGGCATCGCCTGCGGCGGGATCATCACCGGGGTCGGTCGGGTGAGCGGACGGCAGTGCGTGATCGTCGCGAACGATCCGACAGTCAAGGGCGGCACCTACTACCCGGTGACCGTCAAGAAGCACCTGCGCGCCCAGGAGATCGCCCGCGAGAACCGTCTGCCGTGCGTGTATCTGGTGGAAAGTGGCGGGGCGTTCCTGCCGGCCCAGGATGAGGTGTTTCCCGACAAGGAGCACTTCGGGCGCATCTTCTACAACCAGGCGACGCTCTCGGCGCTTGGGGTCGCGCAGATCGCGGTGGTGCACGGCTCGTGCACCGCGGGCGGCGCGTATGTGCCGGCGATGGCCGATGAGAACGTCATCGTGCGCAACCAGGGCCGGGTCTTCCTCGGCGGCCCGCCGCTGGTGAAGGCGGCCACCGGAGAGGATATCGACGCCGAGTCGCTCGGCGGGGCCGACGTGCACTGCCGCGAATCGGGCGTGTGCGATCACTATGCGGAAAACGACACTCATGCGCTCGCCATCGCGCGCAGCATCGTGGCGCGGCTGCGTGCCGCGCCATGCACTGACCCGCCGCGCGCGCCGCGCGAGCCGCACTACGCGCCCGAGGAGCTCTATGGCGCGGTGCCTTCGAGTCTGCGCCGGCCCTACGACGTGCGCGAGGTGATCGCGCGGCTCACCGATGGCTCGGAGCTCGAGGAGTTCAAGCAGCTCTACGGCACGACGCTCGTGTGCGGGTTTGCGCACCTCGGGGGCTATCCGGTCGGCATCCTCGCCAACAACGGGATCCTCTTCTCGGAGAGCGCGCTGAAGGGCGCGCACTTCATCGAGCTGTGCTCGCGCGAGGGCATTCCGCTGCTGTTCCTGCAGAACATCACCGGCTTTATGGTGGGCCGCAAGGCCGAGGCGGGCGGCATTGCCCGCGACGGCGCGAAGCTCGTCACGGCGGTTGCATGCGCGCGCGTGCCGAAGTTCACGGTCATCATCGGCGGCAGCTACGGCGCGGGCAATTACGCCATGTGCGGCCGCGCCTACGGGCCGCGCTTTCTGTTCCAGTGGCCGAACGCGCGCATCTCGGTGATGGGCGGGGAGCAGGCCGCGAGCGTTCTCGCCACCGTCAAGCGCGGACAGATCGAGTCCGGCGGAGGCAGTTGGCCTGCCGAGGACGAGGAGGCGTTCAAACAGCCCATCCGCGAGCAGTACGAGCGCCAGGGGCACCCGTACTATGCCTCGGCGCGGCTCTGGGACGACGGGGTGATCGACCCGCTCGAGACGCGCCGCATCCTCACGCTGTGCCTCGCCGCGGCGCGCAATGCGCCGCAGGAAGAGACCCGCTTCGGCCTGTTCAGAATGTGAGTGCGCCCATGTTCCAGCGTCTCCTGGTGGCCAATCGCGGCGAAATCGCCTGCCGGATCCTGCGCACCGCGCGGCGTCTGGGACTTAAGACCGTCGCGGTGTATTCGGATGCGGACGCGCACGCCTGTCACGTCCGCCTCGCCGATCACGCGGTGAGGATCGGGCCGGCGCCGGCAGGGCAGAGTTATCTCGACATCGAGGCCATCATCGCCGCGGCGCGCCTCGCCGGCGCCGAGGCGATTCACCCCGGCTACGGCTTTCTCTCCGAGAACGCGCGCTTCGCGGCGGCCTGTCAGCAGGCCGGGATCATCTTCGTCGGCCCCACGCCCGAGGCGATCGAGGCGATGGGCTCGAAGAGCCTCGCCAAGGCGCGCGTGCGCGCCGCGGGCATCCCGGTGCTGCCGGGCTACGAGGGGGCGCGTCAGGATCTGGCCCACCTCGAGGCGCGCGCGCTCGAGGCCGGGCTGCCGCTCATCGTCAAGCCGGCCGCCGGCGGCGGCGGCAAGGGCATGTACGTGGTGCGCGAGCAGGCGCAGCTGCGCGCGGCGCTCGCGGCGGCCCGCCGGCTCGCCGAGAGCAGCTTCGGTGACGGTACGCTGCTCATCGAGCGCTTCGTGCACGAGCCGCGCCACATCGAGGTGCAGGTGTTCGCCGATCAGCACGGCGCGTGCATCCACCTCGGTGACCGCGACTGCTCGGTGCAGCGGCGCCATCAGAAGCTCATCGAGGAGGCGCCGGCGCCCGGCCTGAGCGCCGCGCTGCGCGAGCGGCTGCGTGCCGCGGCGGTCGAGGTGGCGCGCCAGATCGGCTATCGCGGCGCCGGCACGGTGGAGTTTCTCTTCGACGGCAGCGAGTTCTACTTTCTCGAGATGAACACCCGGCTGCAGGTCGAGCACACCGTCACCGAGGCGGTGAGCGGGCTCGATCTGGTCGAGTGGCAGCTGCGGGTCGCCTCGGGCGAAGCGCTGCCGCTCACGCAGGAGCAGGTGCGCCTCAGCGGCCACGCCATCGAGGCGCGCGTCTGCGCGGAGGATCCGTGGCGGGAGTTCTTGCCGAGCGCAGGCCGCCTGCAGCTCGCCGAGTGGCCGCAGGCAGAGGGCGTGCGGGTCGATGCCGGCTTCCAGAGCGGGGATACCGTGCCGGCGGTGTACGACTCGCTGCTCGCCAAGGTCATCGCCTGGGCGCCCGAGCGCGCCGAGGCGGCCCGCGTGCTCGCCGGTGCGCTCGAGCGCACCCGCCTTGCCGGTGTGCGCAGCAACGAGCGCTGGCTCGCGCGCATTCTGCGCTCGCGCGTGTTCCTCGAGGCCCGTCACAGCGTGGCGCTGCTCGCCGAACGGGGCGCCGAGTTCACCGCGCCCGAGGCACTGACCGATGCCATGCTCGCGCTCGCGGCGCTCGCGCTCGGCGCCGAGGGGCACACCGCCAATCCCTGGTCGGGCTGCGATGGTTTCGCGCCGAATCTGCCCGCCGCCTTCGAGGTGACGCTGCGCACGGGGGGGAGCGCCTGGCGCGTGACGCTCGGCGGGCAGGCCGCTGAGGCGCGCACCGCCCTGATCGAGCAGATCGGCCCGGATGGCACCCCTGCGCCGCAGGGGACGCGGCGCGTGAGTCTCGCCGAGACACGCAGTACGCACGAGACGGTCGAGGCGCGGATCGATGCGGCGCTCGAGCGCGCCCGGTTCCTGCGCCTGGCAGAGCGGCTGCACCTGTGGCTCGATGCGGCGCACCAGGAGTTCGAGATCGACGATCCGCGCACGCGCTCCTTCAGCGCCGCGCATGCCGCCGGGGGCCTCACGACGCCTCTGCCGGGAGTGGTCGCCGCAGTGAACGTCGAGGTCGGTCAGGCGGTGCGCCGCGGGCAGACGCTGATGGTGATCGAGGCGATGAAGATGGAGCACGGCATCAGCGCGCCGTTCGACGGGCAGGTCACGCGCATTCACTTCGCGCTCGGGGAGCGCGTGCCGGAGGGCAGCGAACTGCTGGAACTGTCGCCGGCCGACGACGCCGGGAGTTAGATTCAAGTTGGGTTCAGTTTTCCCGGACGAGAATCCGCCTCGTCCCGAAACTGCAGGGGAGCTGAAACCCATGAACAAGTCCTTTGTGATCGGCGCGACCGCCGGCGGGGCGCTCGCGGTCGTGGTGGGCGCCGGCGCGATGGTCAGCCACAAGCTGATCCACACCGGCCCGCGCTATGCCGAGGTCGTGCAGGTGGTGCCGCTCACCCGCACGGTGGTCACGCCGCGGCGCGTGTGCCGCAACGTGACGATCGAGCGCACCCGGCCAGCGCGCGACACCCATCAGATCATCGGCAGCATCGCCGGGGCGCTGGTCGGGGGCCTGCTCGGCCATCAGATCGGCGATGGCAGCGGACGCGCGCTCGCCACGGTGGCCGGCGCTGCCGCGGGCGGTTACGCCGGCAATCGCATCGAGGCGCGCATGCAGCGTGGGGATACCTACATGAGCACCGTGCGCCGCTGCGCGACGGTGTACGAGCGGACCGTGCGCCCAGAGGGGTATCAGGTTCGCTACCGCCTCGGCACCACGACCGGCACCGTGCGCATGAGCCACGATCCGGGTCAGCGCATCCCGGTGCACAATGGGCACCTCGTGCTGAGCGCGGCCGGGCCGGGCTGAGGGGCCGCATGAGCTAGCGGCGCGCGCCCGCTGAGCGCCGGCCGGATACGAAGGGTGAATCGCGGTCGAAGAATCGCCAGGGCCGCTGCGCCCACTCGCCGGCGTACTCGACCCCGATGCGCGCGCTGCGCCCGATGCGCACCGGCCGGCGCGTGCGCGGCGGCTCGATCCACAGTCTCCCGCCGCGCAGATCCACGCCGTTCGCGCGCCGGTCGATGCCCATGGCCCGACACAACAGTCCGGGCCCCGAGGTGCGCTCGGTGAGACCCTCCAGGGGCTCGAGCGCGCGCAACAGCACCGCGTGCGGAACGCCTTGCGGGGCGGTGACCACGTTCAGGCAGTGCCACATGCCGTAGATGAGATAGACGTAGGCGTGGCCGGGCGGACCAAACATCACCTCGGTGCGCGGCGTGCGGCCGCGCGAGGAGTGTGCGGCGCGGTCCTCGGGGCCGAGATAGGCCTCCGTCTCGACGATGCGCCCGATGCGCTTGTCGCCGTCGAGCCGGTGCACCAGGTGCATGCCGATCAGCGAGCGCGCCACCGAGAGGGTGTCCTGTAGGTAAAAGCCGTGCTCGAGCCGAGGGGACGAAGGCATGCGCAGGCATGTTACAATGCCCGCGCACCGCCTCGCGGGCTACTCACTCGGAATGCTCGACCCATGCCTCTCTCTTCATGCTCCAGGGGAGCCTTGGCCGCGTGCCTGCTCGTTGCGTTGACGCTCCTCGCCGCGCCGTTTGCGCGCGCCGCGGTCTATGCGCTGCCGGCGCACGGCGCGCTGATCGGCCACGACCGGACCGTGCGCTCGAAGGCCTCAGATACCCTGCTCGGCATCGCCCGCCGCTACAGCGTCGGCTACTGGGAGATCCAGGCGGCCAATCCCCACGTGGACATGTGGCTGCCGGGGCAGGGCACACGGGTCGTGATCCCCGGACGGTTCATCATTCCGCCGGTGGCGCATGTCGG
>JAKAYU010000204.1 GCA_021809525.1 Pseudomonadota bacterium
AGCGGCTTTGAGCTTGCAGGGCTCCCGGTGGCGCTGCGCCAGCTGCTCGCGCAGCTGCGGGATCTCTCTCGGCTCGCCGCCGGCGCAGGGATTTCACCTGACATCCTGGAGAGGCAACGCTTATCGATCCGCGCTGTTCTCGAATCCCTGGCGGCGGTATAGGACTCGACATGGACAAGCGCCCAAAGCCCCTCACGCCGCCTGAGCAGCTGCTGCCGAGGGAAAAGATGCCCGCCATGGTTGCGGAACATCCCGAGTGGGAGGTCCCGCGGATGCTCAAAGAGATCCGCAGGGCGCTGCATCTGACCGTTGCTGACATGGCCAGAGTCGGACGGATCTGTGAGCCTGCGCTTCGAAATGCTGAGGCGGGACGCGGCAGTCCTTCGCTCTCGAGTGTAGCGGGACTGCTTCGACCGCTGCGGCTGAAGCTTCCGGTCGTTCCCGTTGCGCGTCCCGACGCGACCGAGCGCGCGCCACCGTCGCCTGGGATGGGATCAGGCCTTGGCGATCACCGCAAGTGATCGCCAGGACATCCCTCGCGGCGGCAGGCTCTGCCGGGCGCAATTGAGCCATCGCCTCGTTGCAATGCCTGCGCGGCTGTCGATCATAGCCGCCGCGTCCACCGTTACCAGAAATGCCACCAATGCTTCTCGGTGAGGTCCGCCGCGCGGCTCACCGGGCCGGTGAAATTCGCCGCGTACACCGTGTGTGCCTGCGCGGCGAGCGACTTCAGGCCCAGCCGATCGTACGCCAGGATCATCAGGGCGAGCGCGTTGCGCACCGCGGGCGCTCCCTCGTAGTTCTCGAGCACCAGGCGGCAGCGGCGGATGGTGGCGATGTAGGCGCCGCGCTCGTAGTAATAGCGCGCCACGTACGTGTCGTATGCGGCCAGGCGGTCGCGCAGATAGATCATGCGCTGCCAGGCATCGTGCGCGTAGATGCTGTGCGGGAAGCGGGTGACCACGACGCGGAAGGCGGCGAAGGATTTGCGCACGTTGATCGGCGGTCGCTTCGAGAGCTTTGCCCCGAAGACCCGTTCGATCGGGTTGGCCCGCTTCGGGAAGCGCACCAGCCCCTTCATGTACCAGGCGTAATCCACGCGCGGATGCGTCGGGTTCTGCCGGATGAAGGTATTGGCCGCGTCGACGGCGGAATCGTCCTGGCCCGCGCGGTAATATGCGTAGATCAGATCGAGCTGCGCCTGGCGTGCCTGCTCGGAGAACGGGAAGACCGCGGTGAGGCGCTGATAGAGCTTGATCGCGCCGTTGAAGTCATAGTCCACCAGGTCCTTGTGCGCCTGGTGGTAGAGGGCCGCCGGGCTGTTGAGCATCAGTTTGCGATGCGAGCAGCCGGTCAGGGCGAGCGCGGCCACGATAAGCGCAGCCACGACCATGCCGCGCGCGCGGCCTCGGGAGGACGGATTGGGAAGCATGGGGAAAGAGTATAGCGAAACGGCCGCGGAAACTTCGGATTCCGACCCGGCCGCAGGCGCGGAGTTCCGCGTCCATCGCATCGAGCTGCCGCCCGAGGCCGCCGGGCTGCGCCTCGATCAGGCGCTCGCGCGCGCGCTGCCGCAGTACTCGCGCGCCCGGCTGCAGGGCTGGATCGAGGCCGGCGCGGTCGAGGTGGACGGCCGCCGGCTGCGCGCCAAGGACAAGGTGCTCGGCGGCGAGCAGGTGCGCGTGCAGGCGCGCTGGCAGGCCGATACGCGCATCGAGCCGGAGGCGCTCGCACTCACCGTGGTGCATCAGGATCGCGGCATCCTCGTCATCGACAAACCGGCGGGGCTGGTGGTGCATCCGGGTGCGGGCAATCCGCGCCATACGCTGCAGAACGCGCTGCTCGCGCTCGATCCGGCGCTCGCTCGCGTGCCGCGCGCGGGCCTCGTGCACCGGCTGGACAAGGACACGAGCGGACTGCTCGTCGTGGCGCGCACGCCCGAGGCGCACGCCCGGCTGGTCGCCGCGCTGGCCGCGCGGGAGCTCGAGCGAGTGTATCTGGCCATCTGCACCGGGGTGATGACCGGCGGCGGCACTGTCAATGAGCCCATAGGCCGGCACCGCACGCAGCGCACCCGCATGGCCGTGCGCGCCGACGGGCGGGAGGCCATCACGCACTACCGCATCGTCAAGCGCTTCCACGCCCATACGCTGCTGCGCGTGCAGCTTCAGACCGGGCGCACGCATCAGATCCGCGTGCACCTCGCGCACATTGGCTATCCGCTGCTCGGCGATCCGCTCTATGGCGGGCGCCGGCGTGTGCCTGCGGGCTGCAGCCCCGCGCTCTGCGAGGCGCTGCGCGCCTTTGCGCGCCAGGCGCTGCACGCAGCGCATCTGGCCCTCGAGCACCCGCTTACCGGCGCGCGGCTCGAGTGGAACTCGCCGCTGCCGGCGGACATGGTGCGCCTCCTCGCCACGTTGGAGCAGGACCAACATGACGCCCGGAGCTGACCTCATCGAGCCCGAATGGGACGCGCCTCCCGCAGTGCATGCGGCGTTCACGCTGCGTACCGGCGGGGTCAGCGCACCGCCTTTTGACTCGTTCAACTGCGCCGCGCACGTCGGCGATGAGCCGCAGGCCGTGGCACGCAACCGCGCGCTGCTGCGCGAGCGGCTGGCGCTGCCGGCCGAGCCTGCCTGGCTTGAGCAGGTGCACGACCGCCATGCCGTCGAGCTCGGCGAGGCCGGCGCGCCGATCGGGCCGGCCGATGCCGCCGTCACCCGCGCGGCCGGCCGGGTCTGCGTGGTGCAGGTCGCCGACTGCCTGCCGGTGCTGCTCGCGAGCCGCGACGGCGCGGCGGTCGGCGCGGCCCATGCCGGCTGGCGGGGGCTCGCCGCCGGCGTGTTGGAATCGGCGGTGCGCGCCCTCGGGGCTGCCCCGGCCGAGCTGCTCGCCTGGCTCGGGCCGGCGATCGGGCCGGGGCACTTCGAGGTGGGCGAGGAGGTCCGGGCGGCGTTCATCGGGGGCGATCCGGGGGCAGCGGCGGCGTTCACCGCCAATGCCCGGGGCCGCTGGCAGTGCGACCTGTACGCCCTGGCGCGCCGGCGCCTCGCGGCCCTGGGGGTGAGACGGGTCTCGGGCGGGCACTGGTGCACATACGCAGATTCCGCAAAGTTCTTCTCGTATCGGCGCGACGGGCGCTGCGGGCGCATGGCGGCGCTCATCTGGCGCACTTGAACGGGGCTCGATCCGCCCCCATTGCCTCTGCAGCCCGAAGACCCAGGTGCTCCCGATGCGAATGGACAAATTGACCAGCCGGTTCCAGCAGGCGCTCGCCGACGCGCAATCGCTCGCCGTCGGACGCGACCATCAGTTCATCGAGCCGGCGCACGTGCTGCTCGCGCTCATCGACAGCCAGGGCGGCACGGTGCGCCCCCTGCTGGTGAAGGCCGGCGCGGACGTCAACCGGCTGCGCGCCGGGCTCGGCGCGCTGCTCGATCGGCTGCCGAAGGTCGAGGGCACGGCCGGCGAGGTTCACGTCTCGAACGATTTGAACCGGATCTTCAACGTCACCGACAAGCTCGCCCAGCAGCGAGGCGATCAGTTCATCGCGAGCGAGCTGTTCGTGCTGGCGGCTTTCGAGGATCGCGCCCTCGCGAAGCTCTTCCAGGATAGCGGCCTGGTGCGCGGCGCGCTCGAGAAGGCCATCGACGAGGTGCGCGGCGGGGAGACGGTCGAGGACGCGAACGCCGAGGAGAGCCGCCAGGCGCTCGAGAAATACACCGTCGATCTCACCGCGCGCGCCGCCTCCGGCAAGCTCGATCCGGTCATCGGGCGCGACGAGGAGATCCGCCGCACCATCCAGGTGCTGCAGCGGCGCACCAAGAACAATCCGGTGCTGATCGGCGAGCCCGGCGTCGGCAAGACGGCCATCGTCGAGGGGCTCGCCCAGCGCATCATCAACGGCGAGGTGCCCGAGGGACTCAAGGGCAAGCGCATCCTCGCGCTCGACATGGGCTCGCTCATCGCCGGGGCGAAGTTCCGCGGCGAGTTCGAGGAGCGCTTGAAGGGCGTGCTGAACGATCTGGCCAAGCAGGAAGGCCAGGTGATCTTGTTCATCGACGAGCTGCACACCATGGTGGGAGCCGGGAAGGCCGAAGGGGCCATGGATGCCGGCAACATGTTGAAGCCGGCGCTCGCCCGCGGTGAGCTGCATTGCGTCGGTGCGACCACGCTCGATGAGTACCGCAAGTACATCGAGAAGGACGCCGCGCTCGAGCGGCGCTTCCAGAAGGTGCTGGTCGATGAGCCTTCGGTGGAGGACACCATCGCCATCCTGCGCGGCCTGCAGGAGCGCTACGAGGTGCACCACGGCGTCGACATCACCGATCCGGCGATCGTCGCGGCCGCGACGCTCTCGCACCGCTACATCTCCGACCGGCAGCTGCCCGACAAGGCGATCGACCTGATCGACGAGGCCGCCGCGCGCATCCGCATGGAGATCGACTCCAAGCCCGAGGCGCTCGATCGGCTCGAGCGGCGCATCATCCAGCTGAAGATCGAGCAGGAGGCGCTCAACAAGGAGCAGGACGAGGCCTCGCGCCGGCGTCTCGCGGCGTTGAAGGAGACCCTCGCGGGCCTGGAGCGCGAATACGCCGATCTGGAGGAGGTGTGGAAGTCGGAAAAGGCGGCGCTGCAGGGCGCAGCGTCATTCCGCGAGGAGCTCGACCGCGCGCGCGTCGAGCTCGAAACGGCCCGCCGCGCGGGCGATCTGACCCGCATGGCCGAGCTGCAGTACGGGCGGATTCCCGAACTCGAGAAGCGCCTCGCGGCCGCCGAGGCGAGCGAGGAGCAGGCCCCGCGCCTGGTGCGCAACAGGGTGACCGAGGAGGAGATCGCCGAGGTGGTCTCCAAGTGGACCGGCATTCCGGTCTCGAAGATGCTCGAGGGCGAGCGCGAGAAGCTGCTGCGCATGGAGGAGGCCCTCGCCAAGCGCGTGGTCGGCCAGGAGGAGGCGCTGCGTATCGTCGCGGACGCCATCCGCCGCTCGCGTGCCGGACTGGCCGATCCGCGCCGCCCCACCGGCTCGTTCCTGTTCCTAGGGCCCACCGGCGTGGGCAAGACCGAGCTGTGCAAGGCGCTCGCGGAGTTCCTGTTCGACACCGAGGATGCGATGGTGCGCATCGACATGTCGGAGTTCATGGAGAAGCACTCGGTCGCACGCCTGATCGGCGCTCCGCCCGGGTACGTCGGTTACGAGGAGGGCGGCTACCTTACCGAGGCGGTGCGGCGGCGGCCGTATGCGGTGATCCTGCTCGATGAGGTGGAGAAGGCCCATCCCGACGTGTTCAACGTGCTGCTGCAGGTGCTCGATGACGGGCGGCTCACCGATGGGCAGGGGCGCACCGTCGATTTCCGCAACACCGTCATCATCATGACCTCCAACCTCGGCTCGCAGGTGATCCAGGAGTATGCCGGCGAAGGCAACTACACGCGCATGAAGAGCGCGGTGATGGAGATCGTGCAGCAGAGCTTCCGGCCCGAGTTCATCAACCGGATCGACGACATCGTCGTGTTCCACCCGCTCGGTGCCGCGCAGATCCGCGCCATCGTCGATATCCAGCTGCTCTACCTGCGCAAGCGCCTGCAGGAGCGCAACATGGAGCTCACGCTCGACGATGCGGCGCGCGACCGCCTGGGCGAGGCGGGCTTCGATCCGGTCTATGGTGCCCGGCCGCTGAGGCGCGTCGTGCAGCAGCAGATCGAAAACCCCCTCGCACAGCGCATCCTCGCCGGCCAGTTTGGGCCCGGGGACCACGTGGCGGTGAGCGTGCGCGCCGGGGAGCTCACCTTCGCCAAGGCGTGAGGGCCGTTGCGTATAATCGCGTTTCCGGTTTCATCAACCACACAGACCTTCTGACCATGCCGTTCTACGAATACCAGTGCCAGAGCTGCCAGTACTACGTCGAGGTGATGCAGAAGATCACGGATGCGCCGCTGAAGAAGTGTCCGTCCTGCGGCCGCAATACGCTCGTGAAGCTCATCTCCGCGCCGGTGTTTCGCTTGAAGGGTAGCGGCTGGTACGAGACCGACTTCAAATCCGACCAGGAGGCGAAACGCAATCTGGCCGGTCCCGACCGCGAGGACAGCAC
>JAKAYU010000205.1 GCA_021809525.1 Pseudomonadota bacterium
CGCTCTACGTGACCACTGCCAGCGACGCGACCGGGCCTGGCGGGGGACTCTACGCCATGGGCGTTGAGACCGCCGGCATGCCGCGACCCGCCTTCGACGAGGAGCCATTTCTGCCATGACCCGGAGTGCTTATTCGAGCGTTACATACCACTCTTTGCGTGACCGATCGGTGCTGATCACCGGTGGTGCCTCGGGGATCGGCTCTGAGCTGGTGCGCGCATTCACGGCGCAAGGCGCCCGCGTGACCTTCCTCGACATCGACGAGGCGCACGGCATGCCGCTGGCACGCGATACCGGCAGTCATTTCCTGCGCTGCGACCTGCTCGACATCGATGAGCTGCGTGCTGCGGTGGCGCAGGTGGAGGCGCAGCGGGACGGCGTCGATGTACTGGTGAACAATGCCGGGCGGGATGACCGACAGAACTTTGCGGAAATCGAGCCCTCACAGTGGCGCCAGATGTTGGCGCTGAACCTCGATCATCAGTTCTTCGCGTCGCAAGCCGTCGCCTCGGGGATGATTCGGCGCGGGCGGGGCTCGATCATCATGCTTGGGTCGATTTCATGGATGCGGGGCCGACCTGGGATGGCGGGCTACACGACTGCAAAGGCCGCGATCAATGGCCTCACCCGCACCCTCGCCCGGGAGCTAGGGCCGTCCGGAATTCGTGTCAATTGCATCGTCCCGGGCGCCATACTCACGGAACGGCAGAGGGCGTTGTGGCTGACGCCTGAACTCGATGCGGAGTTTATCCGGTTGCAGGCGTTGAAGTTCCGGTTGACGCCGGAACATGTTGCCCGAGTCGCTCTGTACCTGGGCTCGGATGAGAGCGCCGGCTGTACCGGCGCGAATTTCATGGTCGATGCGGGCCTTACGCAGAATTGATGTGGTCAGGTAAGCGTGACGGCGTATACGAGGTTGTCGGAGCGAACTCGACTCAGGCGCCATTCGGCCTTGCGCTCGGGCAGACAGACGGCAATGCGGTCGATGACAAGAATCGGTGAGCCGGCGGCGATGCCCATCTGGCGATGATCGTCGACGGTGGCGAGTTGGGCGCTCAATTCCTCGTGTGTGGTCATGATTGTGACGCCGAACTTGGACTGATAGAGCGAGTACAGGCTGTTCGGCAGTGCGCCGATCTTCTCGATCCCGGGGTACAGATCCGCCGGCAGAGCGATGATCTCGCGGATTGCCGGAACCCCCTCAAGCAGACGCACGCGGTCGATCTCGACGACGCGCGCGTCCCGGCCGAGTTCGAGCCGCTCGCGCTCTGGCGTTCGTGCGGCACGAACCCGGATCGTTTCGGTGCCGAGGGTCGGAGTAAGGCGCTTGCCGCCGGGGCGTGCCAGGCGGAAGAAGCGGAACTGGGCCCGCTCCTGGGTGTTCTCGGCGATGAAGGTACCTTTGCCCTGACGACGCTCGAGAACTTTCTCGGCCGTCAGTGCATCAAACACCTTGCGGACGGTTCCCTGGCTGACTCCAAGTTCCTTGGCAAGATTCAACTCGCTGGGCAGCGCTTCGCCAGGCCGCCATTCGCCTTGCGACAAGCGACGCACGACGATCTCGTAAACCTGCCGATACAAGGGGCGGAAGCCGGGAGTCTCGTTCACGGTGGTACCTGCGGTCGGAAGAATGGCCGCCTGAGGGCGCGCATCTCTACTTTAACCGCTTCGGCTGCCCGCCGAAGAGTTCAATTCTTCAGCACATTATTTTCAGCCCGGCATTGCCAAGTCAATCAAGTCTTATATAAGATATAAGTCTACTTTCAGGTTCATATGAAGATTACTGAACTCCCCGATGGCTTTGACCTGATTTTCGCCGGCCGATTGCTGCTGCGCCACCGGCAAGACGCACCGTGCCTGTTCGTCGGTACGGGAGAGGCGGACTACCGGATGAGTCGGGGCCATTTCGCGATCGAGGACTACCTCAGCGCGCGCCGGCCTCTGTGCCACGCCGAGGTGCGCCGGGAGAATCCGGGTGTACGCGTCGTGCTCTCTGAGGCGGCGGGCCTGCCGCCTGCAGTGGAGATCGTGGCGAGCGGTAAGACGGAACGGGCGTCCCTGCAGTTCGTGTGCCACGAGCCGCGCACCAATCGTTTCTGGTTGCGGATGGTCGCCGAGAACGGTGAGCGTGTCTGGGGTGGTGGCGAGCAGCTGTCGTACTTCGATCTACGCGGCCGGCGCTTCCCGCTGTGGACGTCCGAGCCCGGTGTGGGTCGCGACAAGTCCACGCTCGTGACTTTTCATGCGGATCGGGCCGGAGGCTCGGGGGGAGATTATTTCACGACGAACTATCCCCAGCCCACCTACCTTTCCTCGCGCCGATATGCGCTGCACGTGGACACGACCGCGTTCACAGCCTTTGATTTCCGACACGGCGACTTCCACGAAATCGAGGTATGGGCAGTACCGAGACGGATCGAGCTGTGGAGTGCTGGGAACCTCGCCACTTTGGTGACCGAATTGTCGTCGTATTTCGGACGCCAGCCGCCGCTGCCGGAATGGGTTCGCTCGGGCGCGATCATCGGACTGAAGGACGGGGAGCGCAGTTTCGAGCGTCTGGAGCGTTTTGCGGCCGCCGGGGCGGCCATTTCGGGCTTGTGGTGCGAGGACTGGGTAGGCGTTCGTGAGACCTCCTTCGGCACACGACTGTTTTGGGACTGGAAATGGAATCCCCGGCGCTACCCGCAGCTTGATGCGCGCATCGCGGCGTTGCGCGCGCGGGGCATTCGCTTTCTCGGTTACGTCAACCCCTACCTGTGCGTAGACGGCTCGCTCTATCCGCAGGCGGCCGCCGCGGACCTGCTCGTTAAGCGGCTCGACCGCGATGAGCCTTACTTGGTCGATTTCGGCGAATTTACCTGCGGCATGGTCGACTTCACGCGGCCTGAGGCGATCGAGTGGTTCGAGGAGGAGGTGATAGGCCGCAATCTCATCGACTTCGGCCTATCGGGCTGGATGGCTGATTTCGGCGAGTACCTTCCCGTTGACGTGCGACTCGCTTCCGGAGAGGACGGTGCACTGGCTCACAACGCCTGGCCGGTGCTCTGGGCGCAGGTCAATGCCGAGGCGGTTGCGCGCCGGGGCATGACCGGCGAGGCGCTGTTCTTCATGCGTGCCGGATTCTCCGCCGTTCAACGCTACTGTCCGCTGCTCTGGGCCGGCGATCAATCGGTGGATTTCAGCCGGCACGACGGGTTGCAGACCGTCATTTGCGCGGCACTGTCCTCCGGGTTGCTCGGCAATGCCTATCACCACAGCGACATAGGCGGCTATACCAGCTTGTACGGCAATGTCCGGACCGCTGAGCTGCTGCAACGTTGGGCGGAGATGGCCGCCTTCACTGCGGTCATGCGCACGCACGAAGGCAACCGGCCCCGCGAGAACCTGCAGATCGACGAGGATGCGCAGGTGCTCGCGCATTTCGCGCGCATGACACGCATGCATCGCCACCTCGCGCCTTATCTGCGCGCGCTCAGCGCCGAGGCAGTTGCGACCGGACTACCGCTGCAGCGCCCGCTGTTCCTGCATTTCGAACACGATCGCGACGCCTATGGGGACCAGACGAGCTATCTCCTTGGCTCGGACCTGCTCGTCGCTCCGGTGATCGAAGCGGGGGCCAATCGGCGCCGCATCTATCTGCCGGCCGGCACCCGCTGGCGTCATCTGTGGAGCGGAAAGGAGTGGCCAGGGGGCGCCGAGGCGCAGGTCGACGCGCCGATTGGCCAACCGCCGGTCTTTTCCCGGATTGGGAGTCCTTATGAGGCGCTCTTCGCCGGCCTGCCGGGCTGCTGAATGCCTCTCGGAGCGGCCAATATCGTGACTGAAAGAGCTCGGCACTCCGAGGACTCGTTCGACCTGGTAGTGGTCGGTGGTGGCATCAACGGTGTCGGCATTGCGCGCGATGCGGCGGGGCAGGGGCTTAACGTGCTGCTGCTCGAGCGCAACGACTTGGCCGGCGCCACCTCTTCTGCCTCCTCCAAGCTGATTCACGGCGGACTGCGATATCTCGAGCAGCGCGAGTTTCGCCTGGTGCGCGAGAGCCTCACCGAGCGGGAAGTGCTGTGGCAAGCGGCGCCCCACATCATCAGGCCGCTGCGATTCGTACTTCCCGTTCGCCCCGGGCTGCGCAGCACCTGGATGCTTCGCGCGGGCCTGTTACTCTACGACCACCTCGGCGGGCGCAGGAGGCTGCCACCCACGCGCATGTTGCGGCGGAACCGCGACGTGGCATTTGCGGCGCTCCATGAACGCTACAGCCGCGCATTCGAATACTCAGACTGCTGGACGGACGATGCCCGGCTGGTGGTACTCAACGCGATCGATGCTCACGAGCGCGGCGCGGCCATCGCTGTCGGATGCAGCTTCGTGGGGGCGAGACGCCAGAGCGGTGCATGGCGCATCGAGATCGAGCTGCAGGGCGGGCAGCGGCGCACTCTTTGGGCGCGCGCGCTCGTGAACGCCGCCGGCCCGTGGGTCGAGCAGGTTTTGGCAGAAGTGGGCGTAGCGCGGCGCAGTGCGTTGCGGTTGGTGAAGGGCAGCCACATCGTCGTGCCGCGGCTCTATGCCGGCGAGCATGCCTATACGCTGCAAAGCCTCGACGGCCGTGTCATCTTCACGATTCCGTTCCAGGACTCCTTCACGTTGATCGGTACAACAGATGTGCCGTGCGGCAGCGAGGCTCTCCCGGTCCGCGTGAGCGCGGCGGAGATCGATTACCTCTGCCGGGCGGTGGCGGAGTATCTGCGCGTTCCAGTCACATCGGAGCATGTCGTATGGCAATACGCTGGCGTGCGGCCGCTCTATGACAACGGTGAGGTGAGCGCATCGACCGTGACCCGTGACTACGTCTTCGATCTCGATGCGCCAGCGCGCGGTGCACCGGTGCTCTCGGTGTTCGGCGGCAAGCTGACCACCTACCGCCGGCTTGCCGAGCACGCGCTTGCGGAGCTGCTTCCGTGCCTGGATGTCAAGCCCCGGCGCTGGACGCAGACCGCGACTCTGCCTGGAGGAGATCTGCCGGGAGGGGACCTCGAGGCCTTCACCGGGGATCAGCTCGCGCGCTATGCGTTTGCGCCAGCGGCAATGCTCCGGCGTATGTGCGCGGCCTACGGCACGCGAATCGAGCGCGTTCTGCGCGGTGCGCGCCGTCTCGCTGACCTCGGTGCGGAGATTGCGCCCCAGTTCTTCGAGGCCGAACTCCAGTATTTGCGTGATGCTGAGTGGGCGCGTAATGCTGAAGACGTATTGTGGCGTCGATCGAAGCTCGGCCTCACCCTCGGTCGTGACTGTGCGGAACGGGTCGACCGCTGGTTTGAGGCGAACCGGGCGACTGGCGGCGGCCTGCTCAACGGCTGCTCGCGCGCTGGAGCGCAGCGTGCCAGCCCCTGAGCTGGCGCTCGACGATGGCCGAATCGAGCTGTGGCTCGAAGTCGGCTGCGGCGCGCCACAGTCCGGCCAACTCCTCGAGGGAGCCGAACACGCCGCTCCCAAGTCCGGCCAGACCTGCGGCGCCCCAGGCAGTGGCCTCGGCGATCCTCGGCTTGCGGATCGGCACTGCCAGCACGTCAGCGAGCCGCTGCAGGAACAGGCGATTCTGGGCCATTCCACCATCGATTTTCAGGACCGCCGGTTGCACGCCGTCGGTAGCCATCGCATCGAGCAGGTCGCGGGTCTGGTAGACGACGCTATCGAGGCCCGCCCGGGCGATCTCCGCAGCGCCGCTCGCGCGCGTGAGTCCCAGGATCGCGCCGCGCGCATCCGGATCCCAATACGGGGCGCCGAGACCGGTGAAGGCGGGCACGACGTACACGCCGCCTGTATCAGTTACCGAGGCCGCGAGGGCCTCAATTTCCGCGGTCCGAGTAAACAGTCGCAGCCCGTCACGCAACCACTGGATCGTGGCGCCTGCCGAGAGAATGGACCCTTCGAGCGCATAGGTGGTCCGGCCTGCGAGCCGGTAGGCGATCGTACCGAGCAGCCGGCTGCGCGAACGCACCAATTGCGTGCCCGTATTCAGCATGGCGAAGGCTCCCGTGCCGTACGTGCACTTCATTGCG
>JAKAYU010000020.1 GCA_021809525.1 Pseudomonadota bacterium
TCTGACTGAACAGGCTGCAAAATCGGTTCACGCTGAGCCTCTCGCTTGTCGGCCGAATCGATGTGGTAATCGCTCCAGCTTACATCGGAAGGCTCAGCGTCTCTCCCGCTAATTTGGACGACAGTGATCCTCGATGATCTTACCGAACCCATCGATGAGTTCGTCGTCGCCCATCTTTCTTACGAAAGCGTTCCACTGAACGCGATGCGTTCCAGCGAAGGTTGCCGTCAGGGCCTCAAACTCTTGCGCCGGGATTGATGTTTCTCGATTCTTGAACGTCGCGCTGATGGCCTTGAGAAGCGTGCCGGCGTTGAAATCAAGGTGTTTCGAGCAGATCCACACGTCATAGAAGTCCTTCATGCGGCTGTTAGCGCTTCCGAGCGCTACCATGGCTTGGAGCTTCTCAGCGACGGCGGATTCGACCGGATAGGCGAGTAGTTGGATCATGTCTCCACCCAAGAAGACCGGGTATTCGATCATTTTTGGGCCGGGCACAATTTATGCCTGCCTCCCCCGGCGCTGTCCAGTGCCCCAGGGAGGTGCAGCTGCAAGTTGATGTTCGGCTCTTTCAATGCCGGGGTTGCGGGCGGAGCGTCTGTGTCTGTCGTCCGTGCGATCGGGGCCAAGCGGTTAGGGTCCGCACGGCCGGATGCCAACTGACGATACACCGACACCTTGCTCAGTTCGATCTGGTCATTCGGGCGGTACAGATTCCGTGCCCCCAATATACATCGGTATAGAACGTGACGGCGTACCACCGGTTTTCCAAGCGGGTCACATGAGCAACGCTGCAGGGCAAACCCCGGGCATTGATCGGCGGACGCTTGTCCAGGAAGGCGGCAAGCGAATTAGTCGGATCAAAGACGAGATAGGCGCTTGTGTCTTGTCCCCCATAGCCCCAGCCGTCCCATGCGGTATGCCTGAAATCGCCGTCCGCGGGCGGCGGTTGCTTCAATACCCGGGCGGCATACGTTTGAGACAGCAGAAGCCATCTTACGTGGGTGCGGATCAGGGCATAGTGCGTGAGGAGAAGTATCTGGCCGGACAGATAGATCGCCAATATGGAGAAGACGAGCGCACGCCGCCTCCCGGGGCTCGCAACAGCAACGATGATCAGGAACAGTCCCGTGAGGAGACCTACTGCGGCGCAAAGCAGCGCGCCCAGATCGGCCTCGTCGCGCACCAACGCGAGGCCGGTCAACATGAGGCTGGCTGCGATCGCGGCTGCCAACTGCCAATTGTGCATCCCAGGTGGACGATCGGGCTGCATCGATCCCTCCGGCAGTCTAAGGGCTGCAGTCCAGCTTGACTCGGCCGCGGGCATTTTGCAATCCGCGGGGACATTAGGCGCCGAGCTTCTCGGTCAAGCCCGCTGCGGCGTTGCGCCCATATGGCGCATGAGAGGCGTCTGGGCGCTGTTCAACCGGGCACCGGCGGGCCTGATTGGTACTGCCCGTGCCGCCTGCGTGGCGACCACGGCGGTAGGGTTGCCGCGAATCGCCTGTCATATGCCTAAAGGCGCACGGGAACCTTCGAGTGTCGTTGCGTTCCTCGGCGTTCGCGGCATGTCATGGCCGCGATTCTTGCGCTTACCTTCGGGCCACCGCGCCACGGATGGCGCGTTTGCGGTCATGCGGCGATCGGATGTGCCGCTGCGTATTCGTCGAACGTTCCGGTGAAGTCCTCGATGGTTCCGTCTGGCTGCAGTTCGATGATGCGTGTGGCCAGACCACTGACGAATTCCCGGTCATGGGACACGAAGATCAGTGTTCCCGGGTACAGTTCGAGTGCCGTCTGCAGCGACTCGATGGTTTCCATGTCCATGTGGTTCGTGGGCTCATCCATGACCAGCACGTTCGGCCTGGTCAGCATCAACTTGCCGTAGATCATGCGGCCCTTTTCGCCGCCTGAGAGGACCTTCACCGATTTCTTCACTTCATCGCCGGAAAAGAGCAGTCGGCCGAGCGTGGCACGCACGATCAGGTCATCGTCTGACTTGCCCGTCCATTCGGACATCCAGGTGAACAGATCGACCTTCTCGGCGAAATCCGCCTGCGGGTCCTGCGGCATGTAGCCGGGCTCGGCGTTCTCCACCCAGGTGATCTCGCCCGCGGTAGGGGCGAGTTCGCCAACCAAGCAGCGCGCCAGAGTGGTCTTGCCGACACCGTTTGCGCCGATGATGGCGACTCGTTCGCCGGCACGGACGTTGAAGCTGACGCTCTGCAGAACGTCCCGGTCGGTGCCCGGATAGCGGAACGAGAGACGCTCGACGGAGACCGCGGAGTGGTAGAGCTTCTTGCGCTGCTCGAAGCGGATGTAGGGATTCTGCCGAGAGGAGGGTCGAATCTCCTCGAGCTTGATCTTCTCCAGCTCCCTGCGGCGCGAAGTCGCCTGGCGTGCCTTCGAGGCATTGGCCGAGAAGCGCCGCACGAACTCCTGCAGGTCCGATATGCGCTCCTGGGCCTTGGCATTCGCTGCCTCCACACGCTGGCGTGCCTGGAGAGAGGCCAGCATGAAGTCATCGTAATTGCCCGGATAGACCTTCAGCTGCTGGTAATCCAGGTCCGCGATGTGCGTGCACACCTGATTCAAGAAGCGGCGGTCGTGGCTGATGATGATCATCGTGGCGTCATAACCGTTGAGCACGCCCTCGAGCCAGCGGATCGAGTGTATGTCGAGATTGTTCGTCGGCTCATCGAGCAGCAGTACGTCCGGCTTCGAGAACAGCGCCTGCGCGAGCAAGACGCGCAGCTTCAATCCCGGGGCCACCTCGCGCATGGACCGCTCGTGCAGCGCTTTGGCGATGCCGATTTCGCTCAGGATGCTCGCGGCCCGCGCCCCGGCGTCGTATCCGCCGTACTCCCCGAACTTGATCTCGAGTTCTGCCGCCTTCATGTAGTCGGCATCCGTCGCCTCCGGATCGGCGTAAATGCGATCCCGCTCCTGCATGGCCCGCCACATTTCGGCGTGGCCCTGCATCACCACATCGAGCACACGCTCATCTTCGTACGCGAACTGGTTCTGCTTGAGCGTGCCGAGACGCCTGCCCGGCTGCAGCACGACGTCCCCGGCGCTCTGCTCGAGCTCGCCGGCCAGGATCTTCATGAGTGTCGATTTGCCGCAGCCGTTGGCGCCGATCAGACCGTACCGATTGCCATCGGAGAACTTGACGGTGACCTGCTCGAACAGCGGTTTGGCGCCGAACTGCATGGTGACGTTGAAAGTAGAAAGCATCTCTGTTGGTTCGAGTGGTTAAGTCGCGGATCTGCCCGCAGCCGTTATGGCACAGCCATTCGTACGGGGTCCGGCGTATCGAAGGCCCGAGCACATACGGGTGCGAGGATCGTGATGTCATGGCCCACCCCGAGGCGGGTGACCGTAGATAGGGTGCGGGCCGGGATGCCGCGCGGAGGGTGCTCCGCATGCGGGGGGCGCAGTCTAGCCGATGGGGCCCATGCGTGCAACGAGCTCCGTGAAGCGCTGATGCGCGCCGTGCGGGCTGCGGGCCTCGGTGCAGTGCAGAGCCGTCGCCCGCCGCTGCGGCCCGCTCGGTGCGGCCGTGCCAGCCGGCAGCTGAGGAACCGCCTGCGGCTGGCGGTGCTCGCGCGAGCCGACTCGGTAATAAATGCAGCCGGCTACTACGAAGGCGATCTGGTTGGCGGGAGGCGGGCCCTGCGGAGGGGGGTTCCCTGCTGCTGATCCCTCGCCAGGAAGCGGTTGCACCAGTCGATGACCGGCTGCGCGAGACGTGGAGAGGTCCTCGGACAGCTGCAGATGCCCGAGCGCCGGGAAAGTCAGCAGGCGCGAGTCGGGCGTGCGGGCGGCGAGTCGGCGCGCCTGCGCGGAGCTGACGACCGGGTCCCGTCCGCCCTGCAGATCGAGCAGAGGCGCGTGGATGCTCGACACGGCGTTGATCGGATCCCCCGCGGCACGCTTCACGCCGGCGATGCGGCCGGTCTTCCGCTCCGCTGCCCGCCACGAACCGGAGGGAATGAGCCTGGCGTACCAGTAGGCACGACGCGCATAGCGGGGGATGACCGCGCTCGCCTGCCCGTAGGGTGAGATTGCAACGACTGCCGCGAGGCGCGGGATGCGTGGTGCCGCAAGCAGCACGGTCGCCGCGCCCATCGAGCCCCCGGGCAGGCCCAGGCGGCCGCGGATCAGGCCCGCCTTGCGCAAGGCGGCGACAGGCTGCACCAGATCCCGCGATTCGAGAGCGCCGTACGTGACGTACTTGCCGCTCGACTGCCCCTGGGCGCGCAGGTCCACCAGAATGCTCTGGTAGCCGGCCTGCCCCAGAGCAGCAGCGCCCACGGCAGCATCGAGCGCTTCCCGATGCCATAGCCGGGCAGCAGGATCACCGTTCCCCTCGGTGGGGTGGAGCTGCGCAGCCGGCCAATCGACGCCCGGTAGCGGCGCAGAATCGCCGAGGAAGCCGGCGGTGGCGAGCAGTTCAACGGGCCGGCAGAGGGACTCCTGCGCAGCGGCTCCTCGCTCCTGTGGTGGCGAGTGAGGCCAAGTCTGTTCAGAGCAGCGAGGTGTTCCTCTGCCGAGCCGGTCAGGTAAAGCGCCGTGCAGTCCGGCCGTTGGTGGGTGCCGAACCGAAACGAATAGTGTCCAGGTGGAGCAACGGCGCCCGCGAGCGTGGCCGGCGGCGGCGCCACGCCGATGCGCCGATGCACGGGAATGTAGGGATCGATGTTCTCGAGAACGAACCGCCGGCCGGATGCGGTGGGTTGGCGAGGCAGGCAAGAGGAAGGGCTTCGGTTTGCATGCGCTTTGCGCTGCGCAGACACTAGAATGTGCTTCGGTCAGCCGGAGGACGTCCGATGTGCCCCATTTGCCGCAATTTGCTCAGAGTGGCCGCGACGAGCCTCCTGTGCCTGCTGGCATCGTGTGCAACTGTGCATCCCGAGGCGCGGCTCGCTGCGCAAACGCGGCAGGGCATGCGGTACCTGGAAGGAGCTGGCGCGCCCGCGCAGTATCAGAAGGCCGTCAAGCTGTTTGCGCGTGCAGCCGCGCATGGGTACGCGCCGGCGGAGAATGATCTGGGTCTGATGTACGTCCATGGCCACGGTGTCCCGCGGGACGCGGCGCGGGCCGCGTTCCTCTTCAGGCGCGCGGCGGCGCGAGGCTCGTATGCGGCCGACAGGAACCTCGGCTTGCTCTACCTGTATGGGCAGGGCGTTCCGGTCAGTTACGGGACGGCGAGCCGGTTTTTCGCGATTGCCGCGGGACACGGCTATGGGCCTTCGAGCAGTCTGCTGTGTGCGCTGAAGAGCAAGGAAGACATCTTCGCGAAGTCCTACAATAACGCCATCGAAGAGTACGAGCGCCGGGACGGTTCGGGCGCGGTATTCCCCCGCGTCAAGGATGGCTTCCCGTTGCCCTGCGGGTTCTATCCGCAAGTCTCCCAGTTGCTGGGCGAGCAGGGTACGGCGCTCGTCAAGCTCTGCATCCGCACAAACGGATCGCTGCTGCATAAGCCGGTGTTGGTCAAGTCCACCGGCAGTCCGCGCCTCGATGCCGCTGCGCTGCGTTATGCGGCGGCGACGTCCGGGTACTGGATAGCACCGCGGCGCAAGGGCGTACCCGTCAGGACATGCCAGCGAATGCCCGTGCGATTCGCCCTGATGCAACCGGTTCGGTCCGCGGACAGGTTCGTGCTGGCGGAGTCGGTCGTGAGCGCCACGTCGGGCAGGTGACGGTGGGTGTCGATCGCCGGGGGCCGGCTTTCGGCTCGATGCCGCGCGCGCCGGCGCTGCGCTGAGGATCGGTGGCGGCGGGTTTCGCTCCTGAGCGTGCCTGTCTGCTCTATCGCGCAAGTGCGCCAGCGCTCCGTTGCACTAGAATGAGTGCACCGGGGCCAGGGCGCGCAGTCGCTTCGCGCGAGCGGCTGATCGGCTGAAGCGCAATCGCCCGGCAGGCTGGTGAGCACGCTGTGCAACGGACAGCCGTACGGGCGTCTGCTGCCGGTGGCCGATGAGCACAGGGGGATGTCTGTCGCGCTGAAGCTCGCAACGGTTGTCCCTCGCGCGGCTTTGCAATGCAGACCCGCACGATCGCTCCGGAACGCAAGCGCTCAGGATCCACACGATCGGCAACGGCGCTGTCTATCTCCCGGCTGCGCCACTCACGGCGGTTTGACAGGACTGCGCATGCCCGGCCGGCCGACACAACGAGGTATCAATCCATGTCAGCAGCAGTGACCACCGCCTTGTATATCGGGGGCGAGGAGCGGCAGACCGCGCAAAAGATGGCGATTGCCGATCCGGCCAGGCCAGGGGTCGTCGTCGGGCATGCCGCTGCGGCCACCCCACAGGATGTTCGCGACGCCGTCGCGGCGGCGAAGTCTGCCTATCCACTGTGGGCGGCGCTATCGCCCCGCCAGCGCGCGCAGCAGATGCTGGCGGCGCTCGGGGGCATTGCCGAGAACCGCGATGCCGATGCCGCCATCCTCTCGCAGGAGAACGGCAAGATCGTCATGGAAGCATGGATCGACTCGCTGGTGCTCGAGCTGCGCTGGAAGCTGGCGGTGAGCCTGGCCGACGAAGTCGAGGTCTCGAAGGTGCTCTCTGCAGTCCCGGGCGCCATTCCCGTGCAAACCGTGGTGGCCTACCAATCGCTCGGTGTAGTCTCGATCATCGTGCCGTTCAACTGGCCGATCGCCATCCTCGGCGCTTCGCTGCCGCATGCGCTGCTCGCCGGCAATACGGTCATCGTGAAGCCGCCGCTGACCGCGCCTCTGGCGACGGCGCGCGTCGTGCAACGCGTGGCCAGCCAGCTGCCGCCGGGCGTTGTGAACGTCGTGACCGGCCCGGACGCCAATATGAGCGCGCTCATCCGCAATCCGGACGTAGCCAAGGTCTGTTTCACCGGCTCGGTCGCCGGCGGCAAGAAGATCATGGAGCTGGCATCGGCGAGCCTCACCCGCGTCACGCTGGAGCTTGGCGGCAACGATGCCGCCATCGTGCTGGCGGATGCCGTTCTCGACGCTACGCACCTCGATCGGCTCTTCGCTGCCATCTACGACACGACCGGTCAGATCTGCATGAACGCCAAACGGTTGTTCGTGCACAAGTCCCGTGTCGATGAAGTGATCGCGGGGCTGTCCGCCCGCCTGCGCAAGGTCAAGCTCGGCCATGGACTCGACAAGGGCACGACGATGGGACCGTTGCATTCAGCGGCCCAGAAGACATTCGTCGAAAGCCTCATCCGCGAAGCGAAGGACTCGGGCGCGACGGTGCTCGAGTTCGGCGAGCTGCCGGGCGGGGACATGACGGGCGGAAACTTCGTGCGTCCCGCCATCGTCGTCAACCCTGATCTGAACTTGCGCGTAGTGACCGAGGAGCAGTTCGGGCCCGTCATTCCGGTGATCCCCTTTGAGAGCGAGGAGGAGGCGGTGCGGATGGCGAATGACAGCTGGGCGGGTCTTGCCGGCTCGGTGTGGACGGCCGACGCAAACACGGCCAATCGGGTCGGCGGCCAGCTGGTCTGTGGTTATGTCTGGATCAACGACCACGGCGCGACGCGCCTCGATCTGCGTGCGCCCTTCGGCGGGATGAAGGCCTCGGGGATGGGGCGCGAACAGGGCATTGAAGGCGTCCGCGCGTTCCAGGATACGCGCTCCATCGCCCATCTCGATGCGGCCGCTCTGGCGGCGATGGCGCACTGATTCGCCGCCTCGCGGGGCGATTGCGGGGCGCAGCTCATTGCCGCCGTCCTGCGCAGGGTGCTGCGCACCTGCAGGCAGAGTCGCTTGGTGGCCTGCACTGGCGTCTGCCCGAGCGTGGGCATCGGCGGGCTGTAGCCGATCACCGACAGACTGGGTCAACGGCGGTGCGGGATGTCATAATCGATTCATGAGAGTTGCTTACCTTCGCATCGTGCTGGCGGCAAGCCTGGCGCTCGCCGCCAGCGCGTGCGCGCTGCTGGGTCCCCCGCTGCGCCCGATTGCGCCCGCGCCCGCGAAGGTGGTCCGTCCCGCGCCGCCGCCACCGCCGCTGCCGCTTCCCGTCCAGACCGAGAAGTTCGTGCTTGCCCCGGGCCAGAATGTCGTGGGCAGGGTGCAGGTCGTGAAGGTGCTGAAGGGGCAGGTTTTGACCGACATCGGCCGGCGCTTCAATCTCGGCTACACGGAAATGGTCCGCGCCAATCCGGGCGTCAGTGTCTGGCTTCCGCCTGTCGGCACACCAGTGATTCTGCCGACCGAGTTCATTCTCCCCGATGCGCCGCACCGCGGCATCGTCGTCAATCTGGCGGCGATGCGACTGTTTTATTATCCGCCGCACAAGCGCGGCCAGCCACAGGTGCTCATCACGCACCCTGTCGGCATCGGCCGGCGCGGGTTCGTCACCCCCCAGGGTGTCACCCACGTCATCTGGCACGAAAAGGACCCGGTCTGGGTAGTGCCGCCATCGATCCTCGCCGAGCATGCCAGAGAGGGCGCGCCGCTGCCGAAGGTGGTGGGGCCCGGGCCTGAAAACCCGCTCGGCAACTATGCGCTGCATCTGGGCTGGCCGGGCTATCTGATCCACGGCACGAACAAGCCCGTGAGCGTGGGCTGGCGGGTGAGCCACGGCTGCATCCACCTGTTTCCCGAAGACATCAAACAGATCTTCTACATGGTGCCGAACGGTACCGAGGTGCGCGTCGTCAACCAGCCGTACCTGTTCGGCTGGAAGGACGGCCGGCTCTACATGGTGGCCTATGGACCCCTGAAGGGGGACAAGCGGCCCTGGAAGAAGGATTGGCGGCGGCTGCTGCCGACTCTGCTCACCCGTACCGAACGGCTGGAGCTGAAGAAGCACCACCAGAGGGTCGACTGGGCACGGGTCGCGCAGCTCGTGGCCTCACCGCGCGGTGTGCCCGTGCCCGTCTCGGGCAAGAGCGCGCGGGGGCTCGAGCAGGTGCTCGCCGATGCGGTGCACGTGCAGAACCGCCTCCCGGCCGGCTCTACCTGGAATGGCAAGACGGAATTGCCGGCCACCAACGCACAATTCCACAAGTTCTACGCCGGAGTGCTGACGCCGGAACAGAAGAAGGCGCTCGCGGCTATCGACAGTCTCCCAAGACCCGCCCCGCCGCGCAGCGCGGGCGGACCGGCAAAAAAAACCGTATCCCCGCCAAAGAGCAAGCCCGCGCTGGCTGATCCGCCCGGGTCCTGACCTGCAGCGCTGTCCCGAGACCCGCCGGGCGCATCTGCCGAGAAAACCGCGCGTGCAGTCGGGCCGCATGGCCGGCCGTTCGGTCGGTCAGGGCGGACCGCGCAGGTGGGCTGCGAACTGCGCGGCTGGCAGAGGCTTGCAATGATGGAAGTCCTGCACCTCATCGCAGCCCTGCTCCACCCGAAACGGCGAGCGGGTCCGATGGCTCGAGACCCTCTGCGAGCCGCCTCAGGCCCAGGCTCTTCGAGACGCTGATGATTGCCCCGTCGATCGCCCGGTCTGCCTCACAGGTGCAGATTCCGCGCCCAAAGGACGAAAACCCGATCCTCTCGATGTTGAATCGCCTGAGGTCATCGAATGACGAGTCGCCCGTGCCGAACTCGTCGATCACCAGCCGCACGCCCAGGCGGCCGAGACGCTCCAGGATGCAAGCGGCGGTCTCAGGGTCGTTCATCGCGACGCTTTCGGTGAGCTGCAATTCCAGGTATCCGGGGCCCAGCCGCATCGCCCGCGGTATGTTGCTCACGAGCCGCAGGAAATTGCGGTCACGACACTGGACCGCCGAGAAGCTCAAGGCTACAGTCATCGGCGGATGAGCTGATTCGATCCACTCCTTCAGCCGGCCAGCGGCGCACGTTCTGGATGTTGCGCGTCTGTACCGACTGGCGCTCGAGCAGGCCGAGCCCAATCCCAAGTGTCACGCGATCGCCGAGGCTGTCGGCCGGCGCCTGCGCCGGCCGGTCAGGTCCATCGCTCCCGCCGCGGCGCAGGCGTTCTTCGGCTGGCTCGGGTTTGCCGCTCTGGACATGCCGGCCTCCAGCGAGCACACGCGCACACCCCTGGGATGGCGGCCAGCAGGTTCCGGACTGCTCGTCGGTTCGCAGCGGCAGTCTCGCGCAGAACCGAACGGTCCGCGGCGACGGGCCTTGCAGTCCGTCGCCGCGGATTGCGTTGCGGATCAGCCGGTCCGGACCTCGATCCTGCGCGGGCGCACTTCGCTGCGTTTTGGAATGCGCACCGTCAGCACGCCGTCTTTGAGATTCGCGTCGATCTTGTCGGTCTCGAGCTCCCCGCTCAGGGCGAACGTCCGCCGGTAGGTGCTCGAGCGCACGTCCGCGTAGAGCGCTTCGGCGTTCTGCGGCAGGTCAAGACGGGCGGTGCCTTCGAGGATGAGTGTGTTTGCCTCCACGCGCAGCTCGAGCCGCTCCTTCGACACGCCGGGCATGTCGGCGCATAGTGTGATTCCCTCATCGTCCTCATAAATGTCGACGGGGGGGCGGACCGGCGTCTCGGCGGGCGCGCCCCGACGCTCAGGGGCGCCTGCGGCCGAGGGCCGCGAGGTGACTTCGCTCTGTGTGGCCATAGGGGTTGCCTCCATTTGCGGTCAATGGACCTCGATCTGGCGCGGACGGGCCGCTTCGCGCCGTTCGATGCCGATCTGGATGATGCCGTCCTGGTAACGCGCCTGCACGCGATCCGGATCGGCGTCCTCGGGCAGCGCGATCACGCGGCGGAATTCACCGCTGAAGCGCTCCTGGCGATAGTAGGTGGCTTGCTCGTGGGTCGGGATCTCACGCCGCCCCGCCACCGTGAGCAGGTTCTCCTGAATCGAAATGTCGAGCGTCTTGGGGTCGATGCCGGGCGCAAACAGATACACATCGACGCGCTCGGGCGTATGACCGATGTTGACGGCCGGAAAGCTGCCGCGCGGCTGCGAGCGGATGCCGCCCGAGGGAGAAGCCCAGGTCCCGAACAGCTCGTCCGCCTGCTGCTGCAGCCGCCAGAGCTCCTCAAAGAGAGAGTCCGGCGCACCGGATGCGATCGCGAACATGTCAGCACCTCCTGGTGTTTTGAAGGAACGACTGCTATGGCCGGCTGTGGGGTTCTCGGGCGGGGAATTCAAGGGGCAGCAACGGCGGTGCCGGCCGGACGGCGAGCCCGGTCTGAGCCTCGACCTTGGCCCGCGTCAGCCTCCATACCGCATCCCCGGCGCGGCGCAACAGGCGCGCATCGAGCCGGCGGGCGTTGCGGCCCGGGGGCTCTCTCATGCGGCGAACGGATTCGCCTCGCCGCGGAAGAGGGCCTCGCTGAGTGCCGATTCCCGCGCGCGGATCGTGTCGAGAAATGTCCGCGCATCGCCCAGGCGGCGGAACGCCTCGAAGCCGCGCTCGAGAAAGTCCTGCAGCGCGCCGAAGCCTGCCGCGTGAGCCGGGACGTGCGTTGCCCGCAGCGCAAGACCCATCAGGGGCTGGCCGACCGCCTGCGCCAGGCGCTCGCCGATGCGCACGATCAGTTCAATCTGCCGCCGCCGGTCCGCCGGCCGTCCGGCTGCGCGGTAGGCACTCGCATAGCTCTGCGCTGAGATCGGACCGGGCGCCAGCGCTTTGGCAAGCGCATGATCGAGCTCGCCGGACAGCACGTACAGCTCGACCGCATCGACGAGCACACGCAGAGCCCCCCGGGGCAGCGTGCGTTCGAGCAGCGCTCTGGCCCGCGCGAGCTGGCGGTCCCGGCGGCTGAAGTCCTGCGGCCCGTACAGGTCAGTGAGGAAGAAGTCGATGGCCGGCGCCTGGCGCTCCTCGGCGGCGAGATCGGCATACGTCTTTGCCAGGCGCGCGGCCTGCCACGCGCGCAGCTCCCGCACGCGCTCGGCGAGCGCCCGATCGGCGCTCTCGATGCGCTGCAATGCTTCCGTACGCTCGATGAGCCGGCTGAGTCCATCCCCGTCGCGTTGTGCTGCGTTCATGTCCGGTCAGTCCCGCCGCAGCTCCTCGAGGACCCGCTCGAGCGCGCGCGGCGAGGCCAGCAGGTCGAGGTGACCGAGTCCGTCGAGCGGGATGAGACGGGCGCCGGTGAACTCCGCGCTGCTCGGCGGGGCAACCAGGGTGTCTTCGCGGCTGTAGATCGTCGTGATGGGCACTGCGAGCGATCCTTCCTGTTCGGCATTGAGCTGCTGCAGCCAGAGCGAATCCGGGCACATCTGCCGAGTCGGCTGCAGCGGCACGCGGCAGGCAATGGCGGTGCCGTGATGCGGTGTGCCGAGCGTCACGATCCGGCCGATCACGCCCGGGCCGCTCAAGCGCAACGCCGCGCGGGCCACCAGTCCGCCCATGCTGTGCGCAACGATGACGATGGGCTCGCCGCTGTGTTCGTGCATCGTGCGCAGTGTCCGGGCGAGTGTTGCGGCGTGCGTTTCGATCCCGGCAAGCAGCGGCTGCAGATCCATCACGCCGAGCCGATCGAAACCTTCCGCGGTGAGTCTGCGTTGCAGAGGACCCCAGATCGCTCCGTTGCAGAGAATGCCGTGAACGAGCAGGACCGGCGGTCTGCGGGTGCGCGTTGGGCGCGCATCGCCGGATGGTGAGCCCCCAGGGGCCATCCGAGGCGGCCGACGCATGCTCATGAGCAACGCGGCTGTCAACAGAGCGATGCTTTCCATCGCGACAGTGCGTGCGTGCAGCGGGGCGGGCGCCGTGCGCGCCGCCGCCCGGCTGAGCGTAAAGGCAAGCAGGACCAGCAGAGGTTGCAGCAGCACGAAGCCGCCGAGCCACAACGCGAGCAGCGCCCAGAATGACCCGGCGACGGCCCCATTGATCGGCCAAGCGATGGCTGCGGCAATGGCGAGCTCTGCCGTGAGCACCGCCCGCCAGAATGCCTCCGCCATCGCCGCTCAGTCCGATCCGGGGCCGCGCACGAGGGTGCGCTCGAGCTGCGCAAGCACGTCGGCCAGGCGGCGCGGGGCGCGCCGCACGTGCGCGGCGCGCTCGCGGGCCGCGGTGGCAAAGGTCCGCCGCGGATCCTTCAACCGTTTGGTGTCGAGCTCGAGTCCGTGGCGGCCGAGCAGTGCTGCGAGCGCTGTCCCGCTCGCCCGCAGGTGGCGCCGGGTCTGCTGATAGGCATGCTCGGCGAGTCGGTGCCGTCCGGTGTAGCCGAACACATTGGTGAAGAACATCGTCTCGTCATGACGGTCCGGCTCGAACAGCAGAGTGTCGGCGTGCGGAAAGCGCGCGCGGAAGCTCGCCATGCCGATCTGCATGCGCGAATAGATCAGAGTGCGGAAGGTCTGGCCGAGCACAGTGTCGAAGCCCTCATCGGCGAGCGCGCGGTGCTTCTTGCTGGCGGACGCATCGAACGGAACGAGCGGATTGACGCAGATCAGAAAATCGCAGCCCGCCTCCAGTGCGAGGGAAGCATACATGGTGCGCACCAGGGCGCCATCCACGTAATCGCGTCCGTCTATCGATACGGGCGCGTAGAGCCCCGGCAGCGCGGCGCTTGCGACTGCGGCCTTCGAGATGGGAACATGCCTGTGCGCGCGATCGCCGAAGACTGCGGAGCGGCCTGTGTCGAGCTCGGTGGCCACGACGCGCAACTGCGCGCGCAGAGCGCGAAAATCATCGGTGTGTCCCGGCGTGCTGAACAGCTCGTGCAGGTAGCGCTCGAGCGGCCGGCTGTCGAAGACCGCCAGCGGAACGGTCCTGGACAGCAGGTTCAGCAGCGCGGGCCAGGCGCCGCGCAATACACCGCCCGACCACTGCCGCGCGCTTGCGCGCAGCGCATTCGGCAGTCGGGCAATGCGCTGCGCGTATTCGCTGATCGCCGGCTGCAGCAGCAGCCGCGGTGAGAACGGCACCAGCGCCGATTCGCCATGGATGAACGCCGAGCCCATCCGGGTAGTGTCGAACCCGTTGGCTAGCCCGGCCGCAAGCAACGAGCCGGAACTCACCCCGACATACATGTCGTACTGGGTGAGTTCACGGCCCACGATCGCCTCTTCGATCGCGTGCAGGGCGCCGAGCTCGTAGAACGCACCGAGCGGCCCGCCCCCCGCGAGTGCGAGCGCCAACTTGCCTCCGCTCGACCGCCGTCGCAGAGCGGGCTCGAGCGTCAGCATGATCTACGGCGCGGAATTCGGTCGCGACTCACTCTTGACGTGGGCTCGGCGCCGCGGCGGCGCGCTGCGCCGGGCGGCCAGCTTACCGATGTTGGCGTTGAGCGCATCCACACGCTTGCTGAGTGCCTCGATCTCCTGGCCGCTCGGCACCCCGAGTTGCGTCAGCGCCCGCCGCACGCGCGTGCGGAACATCTTCTCGAGGTTGTCCACCGCCTCGGAGGCCTGCCCGCGCACTCCGCTCACGCCGGCGCTCAGACTGTCCTGGAGGGTGCCGACGACGCTGCGCATGGTGCGGGAGGCGGCGCCGCGCATCTGCGTGTTGAGCTGCGCGCCTTCCGCGATGAGCTCCTCGAGCAGCTGCGGGGTGCCCTGCTGCGCCTTGGCAACGGCGCCGAGACCGGCGAGCCAGATCTGCTGGACGCTTTCGGTCAGGCGGGAGTGGATGTCGCTCGTCTTGGCACGAGCGCGTTTACGGGGACTTCTCTTCGCGGCCATGATGTTTCCCTCGGGCGGCTCCGCAGTTGCGGAGGTGCGTATTTACCCTACTGGGTGTCGGTAACCACTGGGCTACTCTAGCGGTCTGGACCGAGCGGCTGGATGCGTATTTCCCGCAGCAAACGATCATGAATCGCAAGCATACCGTCACCCCGGAGCGCCTCGCGGCGCAACGCTACACACCCGAGCAGCTCAAGACGCTCTGGGGAAAACTGCACCTGACCGATCGGGAACCCTGGCCCGGAAGATCGGAGATCACGCGCGCGATGTCGGGACAGCCGGATTTTGCGGCGTGGGTGCGCGAGCAGGGCGGCCCGCAGGCGCTCGCCGCGGCGCTGCAGGCCGCGTGGGCGGAGTTTCATGCCGGGGACTTCACGCGCGCGATCGAGCTCGGTGCCGCGCTCGGGGCACTCGGCGCCTGTGTCGCGAATCGCGCGGCCGCGGTCGAGTCGCTGTACACGCGCAGCGGCCCGCGGGTGGTGGCGGACATGCTGCTCGCGGCGGTCGAGCGCGGGGAGCGGGCCACCGAGGCGCTGCCGGAGCATGCCAACACGCATTACACGCTCGCGCTTGTGCTCGGGCGCTACAGCCAGCGCATCTCGATCGCCAAAGCGATCACCGACGGGCTGGCTGGCCGGGTGAAGGAGCACCTCGAGCGGACGCTTGAGCTTGAGCCGCGTCACGCGGAAGCACACGTGGCACTCGGTCTCTACAACGCCGAGATCGTGCACAAGCTCGGCGGCGTCGTAGCTTCGCTGACCTACGGCGTGTCAGCGCGCGCAGCCATCGAGCATTTCCGCCGCGCGGTACAGCTGGCACCGCGCTCGCCGATCGTGCATATGGAATATGCCTACGGCCTGCTGCTGCTCGACGCCGACGGACATCGTGAGGAGGCAGAGAAGCTCTACCGTGAGGCGGCGGAGTGTGAGCCGCTCGACGCCATGGAGGCGCTCGATGTGGCGCGGGCGAAGCGCGGAGTGCCGGGCTGAGTGCACTGCCGGGCCGCCGGCCTCTCAGGGCTCCAGCGCGCTGCCGCCGAGCAGGACCAGGAGCACGAGCTGCTCGAAGGCCGTATTGATGCGCCGGACCAGCTCGGCTGGGTTCGGGATCACTCCCCGATCGGCGATCACGCCGAACTGGATTCGGCCGCGGTAGCTCAACATGCTCACGCCCGTGCCGATGCTGCCGGACTGCGGGACCCAGAACAGAAGCTGGCGTATCGGCGCATGGTCCATGAAAAGCATCTCTTCCGGGCCGCGCAGGTTGGAAGCGACGAGGCTGGCTTTGGCGCTGAAGAGGTTCATGACGATATCTTCGACGGGCCGCGGCAGGCTGCCGACCGTGGCCATCAGCCCGTAGGTGAGCAGCGCCTGCTCGGAGCCCTTGAGCGTCTGCATCGCGGTGCGCACCCCATAGAGGCGCTGCAGTGGATGGCGGACCCCGACCGGCAGTTCGACGAACACCAGCCCGAAGCGGTTGCCGAGCGGCTCATCCTCGAGCTGTCCGGCGCGCAGATCGACGGGAACGGCCGCGCGCAGCGCCAGGCCTTCGAGCGCCTCGCCTTGTGCCTCGAGATACTGGCCAAGGGCACCGGCGAGCGTAGAGATGAGCACGTCGTTGACCGTGCACCCGAGCACGCGCCCGATGGTTTTGACCTCCTCGAGCGACAAGGACTCGCCCCACGCGACGCGCCGGATCCCGCTGAGTGGACCCTTCAGGCGGGTCGGCGGGTCATCCGGCAGCAGCGACACACGCGCCAGCTCGCCGACCAGACCGCTCACCTGGCCAGCCGCCGTCGCGGCTGCCTCCGGGTGCAGGGCAAGGTGAATGCCGCTCTCGGCGAGCCGCCTGCCGTCGCCGAGTGTCTGGGCGAGCCAGCCGGTCGCGGCCGATAGCGTCGGCGTCGGCATCGGCGCGGCGGTGCCAGCGGCCCCCTCGCCTCCGTCGGGCCGCGCTCGTGTCGGCCTGTGGGCGTGCAGCGGGCGACGATCGGTCAGGCTCAACAGGACGCGCACCAGTGCGATGCCGTCAGCGTAACAGTGATGGATGCGGGCGATGATCGCACTGCCGCGCCCGAAGCGCTCGACGATGTGGAAGCACCACAGGGGTCGGCCCGGTGGCAAGGGCTCGCTGGCGAGCTCACCGACGAGCGCCTCCAGCTCTCGCTGTCCTCCCGGGGCAGGCAGGGCGGCGCTGAGCACATGATCGTCGATGTTGAACTGATCGAACGGCTGCCAGATTGCCTGGGTGAGGCCCTCGACCGGGATGCACAGGAAGCGTTTGCACGAGGTGAAACGTGTGCCCATCCGCTCCCGCAGGCGCGCGCGCGTCAGGGGCGCGCCGAGCACGATGAGCGCGACGATTACCATCGGATTGGTGGTGCGCTCCATGTTCAGGAACGCCCGATCGACGCGCGACAGCGGGGTACTCGGCCCGCCGGGCATCGCCCCGCCGGGATGTGATTCGGGACGCATGCGCGCAGTTTCGCGCAACCGCACCCGCAACGAAGCTTCGGTTTGCCACGATGCGCGTTCAAGGCACGGTGCGTACTTTCAGGTTCGTACCAGCGGTCGCCGGAAGCGGGTCGATGCCGTATTTCATCACCGGGGGCACGGGGTTCATCGGCCGCCACCTCGTCAAGCAGCTCACCGCCCGTGGTGAGCGCGTCTATCTGCTGGTCCGTGCCGCCTCACGCGCCCGCTTCGAGCGCGTCGCACGCGAGTGCGCCGAGCGTGCCGATCTGGTGCTGCCCATAGAGGGCGACCTCGGTGCGCCGTCCCTCGGGGTGTCGGCCCCGGACCGCGACGCGCTCGCCGGCGGCATCACGCATTTCTTCCATCTCGGCGCGCTCTACGACCTGTCCGCGGAGGATACCGAACTCACCCGCAGCAACGTTCTTGGGACCGAGCATGCTCTGCAGTTCGCGCACGAGATTCGGGCGGGGCGCTTTCATTTCATGAGCTCCATCGCGGCCGCCGGGCGTTACAGGGGCGTGTTCACGGAGGAGATGTTCGATGAGGCCGGCGCGCTCGATCATCCGTACTTCCGCACCAAGCACGACGGGGAAGCCCTGGTGCGTGCGCGCTGCACGATCCCCTGGCGGATCTACCGTCCCGGCATGGTCGTCGGCGATTCGGCAACTGGCGAGATGGACAAGATCGACGGGCCTTATTACCTCTTCAAGCTGATCCAGCGGGTGAGGAATGCGCTGCCGCGCTGGACGCCGCTCATCGGCGCCGAAGGCGGCTACGCCAACATCGTGCCGGTGGACTTCGTCGTCGCGGCGCTCGACTATCTGGCGCACGTCGAGGGCGAGGACGGGCGCTGCTTTCACTTGACCGATCCGGACAACCACAGAGTCGGGGAGGCCATCAATCTGTTTGCCACCGCGGCGCACGCGCCGACTCTGCGGCTGCGTGTCGATTCCCGTCTCAGCGAGATGCTGGCGGCCGCCGTGCGCGTGCCGCGCGAAGGGCTCGCGCCGCTGCGCCGCATGTTCGATGAGTTGCTCGCCGAGGCGGGGATCCCGCGGGCGCTGGTCGGGCTCTTCAATCATCCGACGCGATTCACCGCGACGCGTGCGCGGCGGCTGCTTGAGCCGGCTGGAATCCGCGTGCCGCCGCTTGCGCAGTACGCCTGGCGGCTGTGGGATTACTGGGAGCGCAGGCTCGATCCCGATCTCGATCACGACGCACAGCTGCGGCGCGCGGTGCAGGGCAAGACAGTTGTGCTCACCGGCGGCTCCTCCGGCATCGGGCGGGCGAGCGCACTGAAGCTGGGCGCGGCCGGCGCGCGCCTGATACTCATCGCGCGGGACGCCGGCAAGCTCGCGCAGACTCAGGCGGAGATTCTCGGGCGCGGCGGCGCGGCGAGCGTCTATCCCTGTGACCTCACCGATCCGCTCGCGAGCGCGGAGCTGATCAGGCGCATCAGCGCGGAGCAGCCGCCGATCGACATCCTGATCAACAACGCCGGCCGCTCGATTCGCCGCGGAATCGATGCCAGCTATGAGCGACCCCACGACTACGAACGGCTGATGCAGATCAACTACTTTGCGGCCGTGCGGCTCACGCTCGGTCTGCTGCCCGCGATGGCCGAACGCGCCAGCGGACACGTCATCAGCGTCTCCTCCCTCGGAGTGCTCACGAACGCCAGCCGCTTCGCGGCCTACAACGCCTCGAAAGCCGCGCTCGAGGCCTTCACGCGCAGCGCCGCCGGGGAATTCGCCGATCGCGGAGTGCGCTTTACCGTGGTCAACCTGCCGCTCGTGCGCACGCCGATGAGCGCGCCGACCAAGATATACGAGCAGTTCCGACTCCTTGAGCCCGAAGAGGCGGCTGAAATGCTGTGCGCGGCCATCGTGCGCAAGCCGGAGCGCATTACGACCGGGCTAGGAACGCTCGCAGCGGTCGTCGAGGCGCTGGCGCCGCGGCTCAATCGCGTAGTCATGAGCGAGAGTTATCGGATGTATCCGGACTCCACGGCCGCGAGCGGCCCGCTCACCGGCGATGACAGCCTCTCGCAAGAGGCGCGGATATTCGCCACCGTGCTGCGGGATCTGCATTTCTGAGCTCGACGTTCGAGGCGCTCCCCCGGGGCGCGGCGCGCCGGAACCGCTCGCACCGCACCGATACAACAGCTTGAGCGCGCCGACCGCCCGGACCGACATGCCGCCGCGGGCGGCCTTTCTGCCCTTGTTGCGCACGGAGTCTCGCCTCGACGCGCATGAGAGCGGCCGGTAGAATTGCGCCGCAGTCCGCGCGATTGCGCCTGAGCGCTGGGGAGGGGACGAGCCCGATGGAATCGCCTGCCTGAGCGCCGGAGCATCGGCCGGTCTGTTCGCAGCGCACGGTCTCTGTGGTATCGAAACCGGCGGGTGTCCCGTCCGAAGTGTTGTTGGGGGACGTTGCCGGTTGTGAAACCTTTTGCCTGTGAGCCTGTCGAACCGGGGGCGACGCGCGGGCCAGTGCCCCCATTGCGCTGCGCCAGCGTGACGCATAAGCCGCGCTGCGGTCCTTGAGAATCCGGCGGTGGAGACGGTACTGTGCGCCTTCACGGTCATCGTTGCGCCTGCGGAGCGGGCGCCTGAAGGCCTGCGCATCGGTGCGCAGCACCAGCGGCTCAATCACGGTGGGATCGATATTGAAAAAACAAAAAGGCGTGCTTCTCCTGGTGCTCACCGCATCGGCGCCAGCGCTTTTCCCCGCGGCATACGCCAGTGCGCCGACGCCGCCCTGCAGCGGTCCCTCGGGACTGCTCGGGCTGCTCGACCGGCCGACCATCAGCGATTCCAGCTGCGTGGTTCCGGAGGGTATGACCGTTCTCGAGGCGGGGGCGACGGCGGGCAACCTGTACGGCGCTCCGAGCGGTAAGGTCGATACGGCGCCGAATCTGGAGTTGCGCTGGGGGTTGCCTGGGAACTCAGAATTCGTGTGGCTGCCGCCGAATTTTCAGTACGAGTCGGTCGATGCGGGCCCGCTCGGACCGGCGGCGACCGTGCGCGGCTTCGGCCCGACGACGGTTGGTATCAAACACGAACTCGGCTACAACCAGCACTGGCAGTGGACCGCCGAAGCGTTGGCGACATTGCCGTCGGGCGACAGCACCTTCGGCAGCCACGGGCTCGGAGTGGCGGTGAGCGGGATCATCAGCTACGGCAGTGGCCCGCTTGGGGTGTCGCTGATGGCCGGCATCAGCTCCGAGACCGAGCCGACCGCCGCCGGTGGTCAGCGCTTCCAGAGCTTCAATCCCGACCTGACGGTGACGTGGGCGTCGACATCGCGGCTGCAGTTCTACGCCGAGGTCTATGGGCAGTCGCATTCCGGTTACGCGCAGGGCTGGGGCACCGATGCCGACGGCGGTCTGCAGTATCTCGTCACGCCGGATTTCGAGGTGGACCTGGAGGAGGGCGTACGCATCCAGGGCAATCTTGGCGGATTCTCCAATTACACCGGCGCCGGACTCGGCCTGCTTTTCTGAGGTCGGCCGCACGCCTCGCGCCATCAGACGGGTTTGCCCTCGCTGAGGCGCAGCCAGCCCTTGACGATGCGGTAGATGTACCAGATCGCCCCTGCGGCGAGCACCAACCAGCCGATGAACACGAAGCACAGCACGGCGCCCACGACCACCCAGAGCAGTGAGATCCAGAAGGTGCGGATCTGCCAGTCGAAGTGGCTCGCGAGCAGCGTTCCGCGCACCTCATCGTGCTTGATGTAATCGATGATCACGGCGGCAATGGCCAGTACGCCGAAGAGGACCGCGGCGGCGTACAGCCCGTAGGTGATGTTGCCGAGGTTCCGGTCGAACGGTGCGGTGGTGCCGTCGCCGGGTGCGGGTTCGGTATTCATGCGATCAGAGCCTCCCCGGGGTGCTTGGTCGTGAGCCGCCTGGATCTGCCGGCCCTTGTGCTTTTGGTCCGACTATAGCAAACACCGGCTTGCCGCGTCTGCCCGGCGAGGGCGAGCGGCTACTGCATTTTCAGGTGCGAGCTGATCCCGGCCTTCAGGGCGTCGAGGACGAATGTGAAGACGATAGAGGCGGCGAACACCACGGCAACCACGGTCGGCGGTATCGCGCTCATCAGCACGCCGCGCGTGGCCATGGCGGTGAAGATCACGATGTTCGCGATGATCGAGACGATGATCCATGCGCTCGGGCGCGAGCTCCACAGCCGACGCCGTTCGCGCACCACGTAGAACAGCGCCTGACTGTTGAAGGACAGCGTCACTGCGGACAGCGTCTGCAGCCGGGCCTGATCGAGGCCGAGATCGTAGCGGCCGAACGCGACGACCACGCTGCAGAACAGCAGGTTGCACAACGCCAGAGCGGTCCCGAGGAGCGTGATGTTGTCGACGTGCCAGGCGTTCGGCTTCGGCGAGGGCTGAACATGGTCCGTCGTGGCCGACATCGCAAGGAAGTCCCCGGTGATCATCAGCAGCGCCATCAGGCGTGGGGTGAGTATGGCGTGGCTGGTCATGACCAGACCCACCACGAGCAGCAGCATCTGGCTCAGTTTCTGCGTCAGTGAGCGCAGGGTGTAGGTCAGGATACGCTGAAAGGCGATGCGGCCCTCGCGAATCGCGCTCACGATGCCGGCGAGCCCCGGTTCGGTCAGCACGATTCCGGCTGCCGACTTCGCCACGTCGGTTGCGCTCGCTACCGCGATTCCCATCTGTGCCTGCCGCAGTGCCGGTGCGTCGTTCGCGCCGTCGCCGCACATGCCGACCGTGTGCCCGCTCGCCTGAAATGCCCGCACGATGTGGAATTTGTCCTCGGGGAAGACTCCCGCGAACACCGCATAGTCCTGCGGGCGGACGCGCTCGGGTATCGGACCCGGGGGACAGACCGGACCGTCGAGTCCCACGGCGCTTGCCACGACCCGTGCGGTCACCGGGGCGTCTCCGGTGATCATGACGGTGGAGACGCCCATGGTGCGCAGCTCGCCGATCAATTCCGCGGCATCCGCGCGCGGCGGATCGCTGAGTGCGATGAATCCGATCATCTGCAGCGCGGCGTCCGCCCTTGCGTACGCCACGGCCAGTACCCGAAACCCCTGCGCGGCGAGCGCCTCGACGGCGGCGTTGGCCTCGGGCGGCGCTGCGGCGATGCTCTGCAGCGTGCTGAAGGCGCCCTTGACGATGCGCACCGCATTGCCCGCGCGGTCCGTGGCGGTCGCCTCGGCGCGCTTGCGTGTCGGATCGAAGGGGGTGAAGGACTCCAGTCGCGGCGTATCGGCGGGTGAGCCGCGGGCGGCTGCTGCTGCGCGGATGGCGCCGTCGACCGGATCGGCGCCGCCTTCCGAACTCGCCAGCGCGGCGAGTGCGAGCAGGTGTGCTTCGTCGTAGCCGGCGAGCGGCCGTACGGCCGTCACGGCCAGCGCGTTCTGGGTGATTGTGCCGGTCTTGTCCGAGCACAGCACATCGAGCGTGGCGGCTTCCTCCACGGCCGAGAGGCGTGTGGGCAGCACGCCGCCCGCTGCGAGCGCGCGTGCTCCGAGCGCGCTCGCCAGCGTGAACGTTGCGGGCAGCGCGACCGGAATGGCCGCCAGGATTGCCGTTAGGGTGAGGGAGATCACCTCCTGAGTCGACAAACCAAGCAGCGCGGCATAAGCGACCAGGGCGATGACCACGGCGCCATTGAAGATCGCCAGATTGCGCACCACGCGCAGCACGGTGGTCTGTTGCGTGCTCACGCCGTGCGCGGTCCGTACAAGTTCCGCAGTGCGGCCGAAGCGCGTGTGCGCTCCGGTAGCAGTGACCTGCGCGAGCGCCTCGCCCCGGCGCACCAGCGCTCCGGCGTAGGTCGTGCGTCCGGTCTCGCCCTCGACCGGCAGCGACTCCCCGGTCAGTGTCGACTGGTCGAGCAGCACCTCGCCCTCGATCAGGCGGACATCGGCAGGCACGATGCCCCCAAGGGACAGTTTGACCAGGTCGCCGGGGACGAGCTCGGCGGCCGGCACGGTACTCCACACACCGTCGCGGCGCACCGAGGCCATCAGGGCGAGTCGCGACTTCAAAGCCTCGAGCGTCGCGCGCGCACGGGCTTCCTGCACGAAGCCCAGCAGGGCATTGAAGAGCACGAGTACGGCGATGACGAGCGCCTCGACGAACTTGCCGAGGGCGAGCTGCAGAATGATCGCAGCCTCGAGCATCCACGGTACGGGGGCCCAGAATTTCGCGAGCAGCCGCCGCCACGCCGGGGTTTCCTGCCCGGTCACGGCATTGGGACCGAATTGCGCCCGCCGTCGAGTGGCCTCGGCGCTGCTCAGGCCCGCAGGATCTACGGGCAACGCCTTGCTGGCGGCGCTGTCCGGATCGGGGGGCTGCTTCGGCGGGGTAGGTTCGCGATGGGTCACGATGCGCTCGCTCGGCGGCCCGGTGAGTTTACCCGAGTTACCGCGGCGTGCGCTGGCTCTGCGCCCCGGGGCGCCGCGCTCGACAGTCCGCCGGGCGGCATTGCACACTGGGCGACGGCGGATCCGGCCCGCGGCCGGCCCGCAGCGCAGGCGCCGAGGTTCATCCCATGCCCAAGCAACGCAGTGCACCGGCCAAGGCAGTCGGGCCGCTCATCGTCTGGTTCCGCAACGACCTGCGTGTGCGCGATCAGCCGGCGCTCTCGGCGGCCGCCGGCGCGGGCCGGCCGGTCATTCCGCTGTACATTTTCGATGAGCAGATCCACGGGGGGCGCACGCTCGGCGGTGCGGCCCGCTGGTGGCTGCATCACAGTCTCGCCGCGCTCGATGCGTCACTGCGCTCGCTCGGGAGCGCCTCGCCGCACGGTCTGGCCCTGTGCCTGCGCCGGGGCGCCGCCGCGCAGGTCCTGCGCGAGGTGATCGAAGCAAGCGGCGCCTCGGGCGTGCTCTGTAATCGCACCTACGATCCACCACTCGATGCGCTGGATGTGGCACTCGCCGAGGAGTTCGCCCGTTCGGGAGTGTCGTTCGAGTCTTATCCCGGCGCACGGCTCGCCGAGCCTGGTGCGCTGCTCACCGGTAATGGCGGCCCGTTCCGGGTATTCACCCCGTTCTGGAACCGCTTGAGTGCGGTCGAAGTGCCGATCCCACCGCCCCCACCGCGCGCGCTTGCGGGGATCGCGCGGCCGCCGCGCAGCGAGCGCCTCGAGGACTGGGGGCTGCTGCCGTCTCTCGGTTGGGATGCCGGCTTTGCGCCGGTGTGGACCCCGGGAGAGCAGGGCGCGCGCGAGCGCCTGCGCGAGTTCCTGCGCAGAGGTTTCGAAGGGTACCGCAGCACGCACGACGTGCCGGCAATCGAGGGAACCTCACGCCTCTCGCCACACCTGCGCTTCGGTGAGCTCAGCGCGCGCCAAATTTGGCACGCCGTGTTGCGCCGGCCGGGCGGCGGGCGCGCCGAGCTCACCGGCAACGGGTTCCTGCGCGAGCTCGGCTGGCGCGAGTTCGCGCACTACACGTTGCACTATTTCCCGAGTCTGCCGCAGCGCCCGCTGAGAGCGGAATTCGAGGCATTTCGCTGGCGCGAAGATGAGGCCGGGTTCGAGGCCTGGTGTCGCGGCCGCACGGGCTATCCGATCGTCGATGCGGGCATGCGCGAGCTGTGGCACACGGGCTGGATGCACAACCGGGTGCGGATGATCGCGGGCTCGTTCCTCGTGAAGGACCTGCTGGTGTCCTGGCGGCGGGGCGAGGCGTGGTTCTGGGACACGCTGCTCGATGCGGACCGGGCAAGCAACGCGCTCAACTGGCAGTGGGTCAGCGGCTGCGGAGTTGATGCCGCGCCCTACTTCCGCATCTTCAATCCCGTTGCGCAGAGCCAGCGTTTCGATCCCGAGGGGGATTACCTGCGCCGCTGGCTGCCGGAATTGCGCGCATTGCCGGCCGCGGCCATCCACTCGCCCTGGACCGCTGCGCCCGAGGTGCTGGCGCGGGCGGGCGTGCGGCTCGGTGAGACCTATCCGCGGCCCATTGTCGAGCACGACGCGGCGCGCAAGCGCGCCCTGGCGCGGTTCGAGGAGCTGAGACAGCGCGCGTGAGAGGCCGAGGGTATGCCATCGTCATGCGCGGTGGCGGCAAAGAGCCACCTGCAGCAAATGCCTGTCGCTGCCGCGCTCGGCGAGGGGTGCGCGACCGAGCGTGTGGATGCGGAATACCGTCGTTTTCCACCCATCCGAATGGTCGGCGTGCCATCGCGGCAACCGGTAGTCGCACGATCGGGGGCCGTGCAGGGAATACTGTCGTCTCGTGACCATGTGGCGAGCGGCAGCGGTAATGACCAAGCGTCGCTGGTATGCCGATCCGCCTTGGCAGGGGGCCGTGCCGAACGATGCGCTTTGGCTCGCCCGGACGCATCTGCGGGCGCAGTTACTAATCAGTGCGTAACTTAGAGACTATGCCCATGCTGCATATCGAGTCTCCGGGTGTTGAAAGAACGAGCGAATCTTCTCCGGCGTCTTCTGAAGGTAACGCAGTCGTCCGACGACGGCGCGCATCAGGTCTGCAGGTCCGTGTACGAGCGTGCGACCAACGCCGTCGTTCTTCACGTCATTCCACACAAGCTCATCGGGGTTGAGCTCTGGCGAATATGGCGGCAGAAAGAACAGGCGGAGCTTTCCTTGCAACGAGTCAACATAGTCTTTGACTTTCTTGGCACGATGCGAAGGATGCCCGTCGACGATCAAAAAGATGGCACGGCGCCGACCGTGTACCAGGCGCTTGAGAAAATTGATGAACACCGCGGCACCTACCCCGCCGCGCACTACCATAAAGCGCAGCTCACCACGCGGACTGACAGCTGAGATCATGTTCAGGCTGAACCGCTGTCCTGTAACGCGCACCACCGGAGTTTCTCCCCTCGGCGCCCAGGTCGTGCCGCTGTGAAAGTCCAAGCGCACACCCGACTCGTCCTTAAAGAAAATATCGGCATTCTCGCGCTTGGCTTGGAGGCGGATCTTCGGATACTCCTCCTTCAGCCAGCGCTCCACGAGCGAGCTGCCCTGCTGATAGGCTCGAAACAACGGCCGCTGGCATGTCAGCCCAAGCTGGGCCAGGAGTCGTCCCACCGACACGAGACTCAACTTGACGGCGAATCGTTGGGCGATGAGGGTCCGGATCTGCGCCCGCGTCCACAACGCGAAGGGGAGTTTGAACTGAAGCGGATTCTTGGTCGTCACAGTGTCATAGATCCAGCGAATCTGCTTCGCTGCAAGGCGCTTCGGTCGGCCCATCGCCTTGCGGGACCGCAAAGCGTCCCAGCCACCGCTGCGGTACGCGGCCAACCAGATGAAAATCCGGTTGGTGTACAGACCCATCTCCCGGGCGACAGCCGTTGGAGACTCGCCCGACTGAACTCGCCTGACAGCCTCGAAGCGCGTCTCTTCGAGCTTTGCGTGGCTGACCTTTCGACCGTCGACTCGCATGTCCGAATCATAGCATAGTCCCTAAGATATGCACTGCTTAGTAATACTTCACGGCCGGTCATCTGGTCATATCGCTGCGTCCGCATGGCACCTCGAAAACTTGGCCTTGTTGTCTGCAGCGACGCAGTCGTTGGACTCACAACGAAGCATGAACATTCGATTCGGCCTCTACGACCGGCACAAGCGGCTCCCAAGGCTCACTGAGGTGGGCGATGTGCCTGCATCTTCGCGCAGCTGCTGCAAGCGCTGCTCGAGTGCGAGTTGCGCCGCGGCCGGTGGCGTGCGCGGCGTTATGGAGGCTCCCGTGGGCCGCCCTCCAATCCGCTCAATACTCGAGAAGGACTTCAATTGCGAGGTTAGGGAGTTCAGTCTCCACGTACATGCGCCCATTTCAGGGTAACGGCTTTGACCTGGTGCGCTCGCGCGCGCCGTGATCGGGGCGAACACCGCGCCAGCGAGGCGGCGTATCCTGTGCCGGGTTCAGTCACGGGATAATGCTCATGGGAAATCGCAATGTGGCCTGGCTCGATGCGCGCCCGTCAGTGCGCGCCGCCTGGCTGCAATGGCGCAATCTCTGGCGTCGCTGGCCGCTGCCTGCGGGCGCGATCGTGTGCGCGTTCGCGGCGCTCGGTGCGCTCGGACGCATCCGCGCAGTGGCATACATGCTCGCCCTGGCCGCACTGTCACGCTGGTTCGTGGTGAGCGTGACGACGGTGCTCGCCGCGTTCCTCGCGCTGCGGCACCAACGGCGGCTCGAGCTCGATGGACATCGCCACTGGCTTGCGGCGCTGCCGAGCGACCTGTCGCCGACGGCCCGCACGGCCACAAGGGCCTTGGTTGCGTGGCTGGTGGCTACGGTGCTGATTGCGTTGCTCTCAATCGTGGCGCGGCTGCCTGTATGGGTGCCTCTGAGGCTGATGGGCTACAGCGGAGCCGCCGTGGCACTGGGAGTGACACTTGCTGCTGTGCTGGCGGCAGCGGGCGCCCGGCGCAGGCGCGCCGGCCGCGCGCCGGGCATGCTCGCGCGTTCGCGCTATGCGGCGGCGCGACGCGCGCGGCCCGGG
>JAKAYU010000206.1 GCA_021809525.1 Pseudomonadota bacterium
ACATCCGCACCACCTTCGCCAGCCGCTGGATCGCGCACGCCAAGCAGAACGGCTGGTACTACCGCAACGGCAGCGGCACCTGGGTGAAAGGCTGAGCGGGACCGAGGCGCTGAGCGGCCGCCGCCCGCGCAGGGCGGCGGCCGCTCAGCGCTATTCGCGGATACCGGAGCTGCGATCGAGCAGCACGACCGCCGCGCCGAACAGTCCGATGATAGCGACGATCATGATGGCGAATGCGTAGAACACGGGAACGTCGGACACGCCGAGGAAGCCGAAACGGAAGGCGTTCACCATGTACAGGATCGGATCGATGAGCGACAGGCGGTGCGCCCAGGCCGGCAGATCGGCGATCGAGTAGAAGACCCCGCCGAGGTACGTCAGCGGCGCCAGCAGGAAGGTAGGAATGATGCTGATCTGATCGAAGTTCTTGGCGAACATCGCGTTGAGGAAACCGCCGAGCGCGAACGTCACAGACGTCAGAATGGCCGCCCCGACGACGATCAACGGGTGTTCGACCGGCAGGTGCGTGAAGAACAGCGCTACGGCGCTCACCAGCACTCCAACGATGGCGCCGCGCACCACGCCGCCGCTCACGTAGCCGGTCACGATGATCCAGCTCGGCAGCGGCGAGACCAGTAGCTCCTCGATGTGCTTGCCGAATTTCGCACCGAAGAACGACGACACGACGTTCGTGTAGGAGTTGTTGATCACCGCCTGCATGATCAGCCCGGGGGCGATGTACATCATGTAGGCGAAGCCATCCATGAGCCCGACCCGCCCGCCGATCACCTTGCCGAAGATGAGGAAATACAGGGTGGCCGTCACGACCGAGGGCAGGAGAGTCTGGCTCCAGATGCGGATGATGCGGTTGAACTCGCGGATGACGATGGTCTGAAAGCCGACCCGGCGAACCTGCGCCATCGACAGCGGCTGTGCCCGCGACGCGGACTGTTCCACCAGCTTGCTCACGCCGCAGCTCCTTTCTCCACCAGCCGCATGAAAATTTCCTCCAGCCGATTGACCTTGTTGCGCAGCGACAGCACCTCGATGCCGAGGTCCGAAAGCAGCGCGAACAGTCTGTTGAGATTCTCCTCCTTCGAGACCTCGACCTCGAGGGTGATCTCGTCGAGCAGCCTGACCGGGTACGGCGGCAGCGACGGCGAGTGCGTCAGCGGCTTGGCGAGGGTGAGCACGAACGTTTCGGTATGCAGCCGGCGCAGCAGATTGCTCATGCGGTCGCGCTCGATGATGCGCCCGCCGTCGATGATGGCGATGTTCCGGCAGAGGTTCTCGGCTTCCTCAAGATAGTGCGTCGTCAGGATGATGGTCGTGCCGCGCTGGTTGATTTCGCGCAGAAACTCCCACATCGAGCGGCGGATTTCGATATCCACCCCTGCAGTGGGCTCATCGAGGATCAGCAGGCGCGGCTCGTGCATCAGCGCCCGGGCGATCATCAGCCGGCGCTTCATGCCGCCGGACAAGCCTCGCGAGGCGTGATTGCGCTTGTCCCACAGCTGCAGCTGCTTGAGATATTTCTCGGCGCGCTGGCGGGCCACCGGGCGGGGGATGCCGTAAAAGCCCGCCTGATTGACCACGATGGTCAGCGGGGACTCGAACATGTTGAAGTTGATTTCCTGCGGCACCACGCCAATGCAGCTCTTGGCTACCTCGAGCTGACGGTCGATGTCGTAGCCGAAGATGCTGGCCTCCCCGCCGCTTTTGCGCACCAGCGAGGTGACGATGCCGATGAGCGTGGTCTTGCCGGCACCGTTCGGGCCAAGGAGGGCGAAGAAATCACCCTCCTCGACCGTGAGATCGATGCCCTTCAGGGCCTGCACGCCGTTGTGGTAAGTCTTGGTCAGTCCGCGGACGGAAAGCGCGTTCATAACCTATAAGAATCCCTTACCCCGCAGCGCTGCGCAATGGCCTGTGCGGGAGATTGATCCGCGCCGGCAGCCCGGCCTGCCTCGCCTCGCGGCGGACCGTTCAGGCGGCGAAATAATGGGCCAGATATTCCTCGAACGTGCCGCGATCGGCCTCCTCCAGAGCCTTCTGCCGCTCGAGCGAGGTGCGCGCCTCCTCGGCGAATTCGGCGAGCCGAGCCTCATCCGGCGGGTACAGTTCGAGGAAATAGGCCTTGTGCTGCTTCGACATGCGCAGCGCCAGATCCGCGAACGACTCCCCGGTCGCGGCCAGCTCCGCAAGCATGCGGGCGGACGGCGTGCGCGCCACGTCGGCGATCTTGGCCGCCTGCACGGCGAGCGCCTGCGAATACGGCCGGGCCGGATCACCCCGATCGAGGATCTCGCAAGGACCGGTCATCTCCTCGAGCAGCTGCTCGGCCCACTGGCGCATGGACACCTCGCGCTCCTCGCGCCAGAGCATCAGTCCCGGCTCCCGGCCGCGGTGCGCGACCGTCAGATGGTTGCGGTCGACCGCATGCTGCTCGCTGTCGGCGATCGGCGGGCTATCCTTCAGCAGGCACAGCGCGAGAAACGCCTCGAGAAAGCGCAGCTTGTTCTGATTGACTCCGACCGGGTCGAACGCGCTGACGTCCAGTGCGCGCACCTCCACGTACTCCACGCCGGCCCGCTGCAGCGCCTGGGTCGGCCGCTCGCCCGAGCGCGCTACGCGCTTCGGCCGAATGAAGCTGTAGTACTCGTTCTCGATCTGAAGAATGTTCGCGTTGAGCTGGCGATACTCCCCGCCGGCGCGCACGCCGAGCGCCGCATAGGGCGCGTGCGGAGTGCTGATCGCGCGCGTCAGATCACGGACGTACTCCGCGAGGCTGTTCACCGACACGGTCAAATCGGCCTGGTTGCGGTTGCGGTAGCCGATGTCGCTCATCCTGAGGCTGGTCGCGTACGGCTCGTAGGCCGTGTGGGCCGTGAGCTCGGCAAGGGAATGCGTGCGGCCGCGCAGGAACGACTTGCACACCACCGGCGAGACGCCGAACAGGTACAGCACCAGCCAGCCGTGCCGGCGGTAGTTGCGCAGCAGATCGAAATAGCGTGCCGAGATGAAATCCTGCCCGTCCTCGCGTGAGCCCAGCACGGCGGCGTACGCCGGCCAGAAGTCGCGCGGGAACGAGTAGTTGAAATGCACGCCCGAGATGGCCTGCATCATCCGGCCGTAGCGCACGCCCAGGCCCTCGCGGTACACGCTCTTCATGCGCCCGACGTGCGAATTGCCGTAACGGGCGATCGGAATCTCCTCGTCGCGCTCGATCCGGCAGGGCATGCTCGTCGCCCACAGCAGCTCCTCGCCGAGATGCCGGTAGACGAACTGATGCATGTCGAGCAGATACTGCAGCAGCTCCCAATTGGTGCCGAAGGTCGGCGTGACCAGTTCGATCAGCGCTTCGGAATAATCGGTCGTGATGTGCTCGCTGGTCAGCGCCGAGCCGAGCGCCCGCGGATGCGCTGTCTGCGCCAGCCGCCCGTCGGGAGTCACGCGCAGCGACTCCTTCTCCAGGCCACGGCGCCCGCCGTGCAGCAACTCGCTCTGGCCGCTGTTGATCAGCGCAGCCAGGCGTCGTTCGAATACGATGTCGCGGGCCGTGCCGCTCATGGGGTCGAAATACCTCGTGTCAGTGGGCCTGCATGCGACTCAGGAACAGCCTGATCCGCGCCGCATTAGTGCCAAGGTCGCTCAGGCCGACACGCGACTCGCTGCGCACGTCGACGCGCGAGCCGGTGCCGTGCGGGCGTACCCGCACCACGATGTCGTCCTTGAAATCGAAGAAGAACGTGTGCGCCGTCGCCTCCAGTCGGCCGTCAGCGGGCACGTACGCATCGATGCGCCAGCCCAGCGCCTCGGCCACGCGCCGCGCCCTGGCGAGAGCCTGTGCCGGCGGCAGGGCGAGAAACAGCGGCTTGACGTACGGATAGTACTCGCGCTGCAGCTGCGGCACGTCGATCATTTTACCGCCCGGACCGGGCACCTCGCTGCGGTATTGCGCCGCAACAGTGGCGTGGGCGCGTTCGCGCAGCGCAATGGCCGCGACGAACTTCGGCGGGTTGGCCAGATCGGTGGTGATGTCGTTGATCGGCGGACTGGTGCGCGCCCGCTCGACCCAGGACAGCACGTACGCGGTCACGGCCAGCCCGATGATGATGCCGACCACAGCCGCCGTACCGGGGATGCGCGTGCCCTTGGCGGTGGCGAACAGCACCCCGACGATGGTTGTCGCCGTGCCGAGGACGGTCACGCCCAATCCGATCGCCAGAGTCATCAGCGCCGCACCGACCCCCACCAGGTGAAAGCGGTTGAGCGGTCCGGCGAGCGCCGCGAGCACAAGTCCCGCGCCGAGTATCCACAGCCCCACGCGCGCGATTGTTCCGGGCCAGCGCGGCGGGCGCAGCGAGGGAAATGGAGGGGTGTTCATGGAGCGCTCCCCGTAGCCGACTTTGAGCTTGTTGCCCGGCTTGGTTTGAGGCATCTTGCAGCCTCGCGGCCACACGCGCAACAGAGATTCCCATCATGATCGGCATCATCGGCGGTACGGGCCTCTACCGCATGAACGGCCTGCAAGTCAACGAAACCCGGGCAGTGGACACCCCGTTCGGCGAGCCCTCCTCGCCGGTGATGCTCGGCCGGCTGGGCGGCAGGGCGGTTGCCTTTCTGGCGCGTCACGGTCTGCAGCATCATTTGCTGCCGAGCGAGATCAACTTCCGCGCCAACATCTGGGCGTTGAAGAGTGTCGGGGTGCGCACCGTGATCGGGGTGTCGGCCGTGGGCAGCCTGCGCGAGGAAATTCGCCCGGGGGATCTGGCGCTGCCCGCGCAGTATCTCGATTTCACCAAGGGTGTGCGCGCGGGCAGCTTCTTCGGCAAGGGAATGGTCGCGCACGTCTCGACGGCGCATCCGACCTGCGCTGCCACGAGCGCGCTGCTCGGGCAGGCGGCGGGGGCGCTCGGCCTGGCGCTGCATCGGGACAAGACTTACGCGTGCGTGGAGGGCCCGCGCCTCGGCACGCGCGCGGAGAGCTTCTGGCTGCGTGCCGCGGGCGCCGACCTGGTCGGCATGACGAATGTGCCGGAGGCGTTCCTCGCGCTCGAGGCACAGCTCGGCTACTGCACGATCGCAGTGGCAACCGATTATGACTGCTGGCTCGATGATCCCGCGCAGCACGTATCGCTCGAACAGGTGATGAGCCAGTTCCGCGACAGCCTGACGCACGTGCAGCGGCTGATCGGTAGCGCCGTGGCCGCGTATCGCGACGATGAGACGCGGCCGTGTCGCCAGGCGCTGCGCTCGGCGGTGGTCACGCCGCGCGAGCAGCTGACAGACGAGCAGCGCGCGATTCTCGACTTTCTCGCCCGCTGAGGCGCTTGCCGACGGCGGGCACTCAACCGCCCCTGGTCTCGCTGCACGAGGCGCCGTATTTGAAGCAGGCGTAGCAGCGATGGTGGCGCAGCATGACTCGGCGGCCGAGGCTTTCGATGAGCGTACCGCCCTGATCGTAGGCCGGATCGTCGTCAACCAGCGTGCAGGCGTAAACGCGCATCCGTCCGCCGATCTTCACCAGCATTTTGCTGTAGGCGCACATGAACTCGCGACGGCTCGACTCGCTCTGGTAGGTGCTCATGCATGCGCGGGTGACCGCCGGCACCGCGCGCTGTTCGCCGGGTACGCCGAAGTCGGGAAAGGCGACGATGTTCAGATCGGCGGGCAGATCGAGTTGCGCAAACAGCTCCCGGAAGCGCCGCTGCGCATCGCCCGGCGGCTCATCGGGCTGCAGCTGGCGCGCCACCGATACGGTGAACCCCTCCGCGTGCAGCTGCTGCAGCGTGCGACAGGCCGCAGCGAAACTGCCCGTCCCGCGGCCCGCGTCGTGGCGCTGCGGGTCCGGATAGTCGAGGCTGATCCGCAGACTGAGCGGATGCGGCTTTCCCTGCAGCGCGCGCAGTTGCGCGAGCCGGCGCGGCAGCGCACCGACGCCGTTGGTCAGCACCAGCGCCGGGGCGATCTCG